>NZ_AP029028.1:0-304163 GCF_037076565.1 Herbaspirillum sp. DW155
ATGGAAAACTTCTGGCAGGCCTGCTCCCACAAACTTGAGCAGGAGCTGACGCCTCAGCAATACAGCGCCTGGATCAAGCCGCTGGTGCCGCTCGACTTCGAAGACGGGCTGCTGCGCATTGCCGCGCCCAATCGCTTCAAGCTCGATTGGGTCAAGACGCAGTTCGCCAACCGCATCACCGCGCTGGCCTGCGAATACTGGGACGCGCCCACCGAAGTGCAGTTCGTGCTGGACCCGCGCGGCAACCAGGGCCGCCGCCCGGCCGCCAATGCGCAGGCCAATGGCGGGGGCGCCAACGGACTGGGTTTGCCCAACCACGAACAGCTGCACCTGGACCCCGAGCCGGCCCAGCCGGTGCGCGCGGTCGCCCCGCGCCAGGAACAGTCGCGCATCAACCCGGTACTGACCTTCGACAACCTGGTCACCGGTAAGGCCAACCAGCTGGCGCGCGCGGCGGCCACCCAGGTGGCCAACAACCCCGGTACCTCGTACAACCCGCTGTTCCTGTACGGCGGCGTCGGTCTGGGTAAAACCCACATCATCCACGCCATCGGCAACCAGGTGCTTGTGGATAACCCGGGCGCGAAGATCCGCTACATCCACGCCGAACAATACGTGCGCGATGTGGTGACGGCGTATCAGCGCAAGGGTTTTGACGACTTCAAGCGCTATTACCACTCGCTGGACCTGCTGCTGATCGACGATATCCAGTTCTTCGGCGGCAAGAGCCGCACGCAGGAAGAATTCTTCTATGCCTTTGAAGCCCTGATCGCCGCCAAGAAGCAGATCATCATCACCAGTGATACCTATCCCAAGGAAATCAGCGGCATGGATGACCGCCTGATCTCCCGCTTCGACTCGGGCCTCACGGTAGCCATCGAGCCGCCCGAGCTGGAAATGCGGGTGGCGATCCTGATGAAGAAGGCGTCCGCCGAAGACGTGGTGCTGTCCGACGACGTGGCCTTCTTCGTGGCCAAGCATCTGCGCTCCAACGTGCGCGAGCTGGAAGGCGCGTTGCGCAAGATCCTGGCCTACTCGCGTTTCCACGGCAAGGACATCACCATCGATGTGGTCAAGGAAGCCCTGAAGGACCTGCTGTCGGTGCAGAACCGCCAGATCTCGGTGGAAAACATCCAGAAGACGGTGGCCGACTTCTTCAATATCAAGGTCGCCGATATGTACTCCAAGAAGCGCCCGGCCAACATCGCCCGTCCGCGCCAGATCGCCATGTACCTGGCCAAGGAACTGACCCAGAAGAGCCTGCCGGAAATCGGCGACCTCTTTGGCGGCCGCGACCACACCACGGTGCTGCACGCGGTGCGCAAGATCGCCGCCGACCGCGCCAAGAGCCCGGAATGCAATCACGAACTGCACGTGCTGGAGCAAACCCTGAAGGGTTGATTGCTGACCTTTCCTGACCCGGGCGCGAGCCTGTGGACAAGATGACCTGCCGCCCGCTTCCAGCGTGAACCGGGCGGCATTTCTTTTCCACAGGGCATTACCGAAAACGCCCTTGGAGGCCTGTGGATAATTGAAAAAGCCGCCTTCGGCGGCATATGAAGAAAAAGACAATATCCGCGCCCAACCCGCCTCTTTTTGCCGCCCGACGGCCCTCCCCGCCCCCCTGCCGCACTATTACGAAGAGGGGATGATTGGTACAATGGAAGGCGTTATTTCGCAGGCGGACGCAAGGGCCGGCCATGGAGCAGGAAATCCGCGAAGTATCACGGAAACTTCGAATAAATACCCGGCAAGATCCGGCAAAAGTATTCAAACGTTCCAAACGTATAGCCAAGTGGTTCTGGCTGCCCGGGTTTGTCAGGCGCAGATGGACAATGCCGGGTCGCTGTATCACCAGCTTTTCGGGAACGGGTTCCGGACGGGCAGCGACCGGTCATGCACGAGCAGGAGCGTTGCGTATTGAGAGAAGTGCGTCAGGCAGTGTGCACTGCCGGCAGCCGCAGTTTTTCACCACAGGAGGAACACGCGCGACATGGGCATGACTGAACGCCGGCCAACGGCGCCCTTTAAACCACTATTAGCAAGGACAAACTGACTATGCAATTGGTTAAAACCCAACGAGACACGCTCCTGCGTCCTCTGCAGATCGTGAGTGGTATTGTCGAGCGTCGGCACACATTGCCGATTCTGGCCAATATTCTCATTCGCAAGGACGGCGAGAAGGTGTCTTTCCTGTCCACCGACATCGAAGTGCAGATCACCACGCACGCCGATGTCGGTTCGGGTAGCGAGGCCACCGCCACCACCGTGGCGGCCCGCAAGCTGCTCGACATCCTGCGCGCCCTGCCGGATTCCGGCGAAGTCTCGATTTCGCTCTCCAACAAACGTCTGACCGTGCAGTCGGGCAAGTCCCGCTTTGCCCTGCAGACGCTGGCCGCCGAGGAATTCCCCACGGTCGCCCAGGCCGAGCACTACAACGCCCAGGTCAACCTGCCGCAGAAGACCCTGAAGCACCTCTTCAACATGGTCCACTTCGCCATGGCCCAGCAGGATATCCGTTACTACCTCAACGGCCTGCTGCTGGTGGTGGAAGGCAAGAACGTCATCGCAGTGGCCACCGATGGCCACCGCCTGGCCTTCTGCCAGGTCGAGACCGAAGAGGACTTCCCGCGCCAGGAAGTCATCATCCCGCGCAAGACCATCATCGAGCTGCAACGCCTGCTCGACGACAGCGATGATGAAGTCCAGCTGCAGATCGCCAACAACCAGGTCAAGCTGACCTTCGCCGACATCGAGCTGATCTCCAAGCTGGTCGAAGGCAAGTTCCCCGACTACACCCGCGTGGTGCCCAAGGGTTACAAGAACAGCTTCACCATCAGCCGCGACCAGCTGCTGCGCTCGCTGCAACGCGCGGCCATCATGACCAGCGACAAGTTCAAGGGCGTGCGCTGGGTGATCGCACCGGGCAGCCTCAAGATCAGTTCCACCAACGCCGACCAGGAAGAAGCGGTCGAAGAACTCGAAATCGACTACGGCGGCGACACCGTGGACATCGGTTTCAACGTCAGCTATCTGCTCGACGTGCTCAACAACCTCAAGAACGACTACGTGAACATCGCCCTGGGCGATGCCAACTCGTCGGCCCTGATCACCATCCCTGACAACGCTGACTTCAAGTACGTCGTCATGCCGATGCGGATCTGAGCAAACCCGCTCCACGCGCACGAGGGGCCGTCCGAGACGGCCCCTCGGTTGCTTTTAAGAATTCCAAAGATTCGTCCCACGAATTCCGTTTTTTGCAGCTCCCTAGTCGTTTGGCTAGCATTTTCAGAAGGTAACCATGTCCTCCAGCCCCGCAGACAACACCAATTCCGCGCAACAAAGCTATGGCGCTTCTTCCATCCAGATCCTGGAAGGCCTGGAGGCGGTGCGCAAGCGTCCCGGCATGTACATTGGCGACACCTCTGATGGCACCGGCCTGCACCACCTGGTGTTCGAAGTGCTGGACAACTCGATCGACGAAGCCCTGGCCGGCTACTGCAGCGAGATCCACGTCACCATCCACGCCGACAACTCCATCTCGATCACCGACAACGGCCGCGGCATCCCCACGGGCCTGAAGATGGACGACAAGCACGAACCCAAGCGTTCGGCGGCCGAAATCGTGATGACCGAACTGCACGCCGGCGGCAAGTTCGACCAGAACTCCTACAAGGTCTCCGGCGGCCTGCACGGCGTGGGCGTGTCCTGCGTGAACGCGCTGTCGAAGAAGCTCAAGCTCACCATCCGCCGCGACGGCAAGGTGCATGCCATGGAATTCGCCAAGGGCATCGTGCAGAACCGCGAGCTGGAAGTGATCGATGGCGTGCAGGTCTCGCCGATCAAGGTCGTGGGCGAATCCGACAAGCGCGGCACCGAAGTGCATTTCTGGGCCGACGAAGAAATCTTCACGCACGTCGAATTCCACTACGAGATCCTGGCCAAGCGTATTCGTGAACTGTCGTTCCTGAACAATGGCGTTCATATCAAGCTCTCCGACCAGCGTACCGGCAAGGAAGAGGACTTCGCCTTCGAAGGCGGCACGCGCGGCTTCGTGGAATACATCAACAAGAACAAGAGCATCCTCAACCCGACCATTTTCCAGGCCACCGGCGAGAAGCAATCCGACCAGGGCACGCTGGTGTCGGTGGACGTGTCGATGCAATGGAACGACGCCTTCAACGAGCAGGTGCTCTGCTTCACCAACAACATCCCGCAGCGTGACGGCGGCACCCACCTGACCGGCCTGCGTGCGGCCATGACCCGCGTCATCAACAAGTACATCGAAGAAAACGATCTCGCCAAGAAGGCCAAGGTCGAGATCTCCGGCGACGACATGCGCGAAGGCCTGACCTGCGTGCTGTCGGTAAAGGTGCCGGAACCGAAGTTCAGCTCGCAGACCAAGGACAAGCTGGTCTCCAGCGAAGTGCGCGGCCCGGTGGAAGAAATCGTCGCCAAGACCCTGACCGACTTCCTGGCCGAGAAACCGAACGACGCCAAGATCATCTGCGGCAAGATCGTCGAAGCCGCGCGCGCCCGCGAGGCTGCGCGCAAGGCGCGCGAACTGACGCGCCGCAAGGGCGTGATGGATGGCCTGGGTTTGTCGTCCAAGCTGGCCGATTGCCAGGAACGCGACCCGGCCCTGTGCGAGCTGTACATCGTCGAGGGTGACTCCGCAGGCGGCTCGGCCAAGCAAGGCCGCGATCGCAAGTTCCAGGCCATCCTGCCGCTGCGCGGCAAGGTGTTGAACGTGGAGAAGGCGCGCTTCGAGAAGATGCTCTCTTCCGAACAGATCACGACCCTGATTGCGACGCTGGGCACCAGCATCGGCGCTGACGAATTCAACCCGGACAAGCTGCGCTATCACCGCATCATCATCATGACCGATGCAGACGTCGACGGCGCCCACATCCGCACCCTGCTGCTGACGCTCTTCTATCGCCAGATGCCGGCGCTGGTCGAACGCGGCCACATCTACATCGCCCAGCCGCCGCTGTACAAGGTCAAGGCCGGCAAGGACGAGCGCTACCTGAAGGACGACTTCGAGGAAGCGCAATACATGATGCAGATCGCCCTGAACGATGCCGAGATCAAGCCCTCCGAAGGGGCGGCGCCCATCAGCGGCGAGGCGCTGGTGGAACTGGCACGCCAGTACAACACCGCCAACGCCATCATCATGCGCCTGTCGCGCGCCATCGATGAGTCGGCCCTGAATGCCATCATGACCGGCGGCGTGGCCCTGAAGATGGACAACATCGAACAGGCCACCGCCACTGCCGAAGAACTGAAGAAGGCCATCAACGACATCAACATCGACGTGCAGGCGCGCGTGGATGAGCACAGCGAGAAGGTGGCGCTGCATATCCATCGTCGCCAGCATGGCAACATCAAGGCCACCGTGATCGATGCCGACTTCGTGAGCGGCCCGGATTACCAGCAACTGTCGACGGCGGCCGAGACCTTCAAGGGACTCATCGGCAAGGGTGCCATCGTGGCGCGCGGCCAGGGCGAGAAGCGCAAGGAATCGGTCATCACCGAATTCCGCCAGGCCATGGCCTGGCTGCGTGATGAGGCCGAGCGCGGTGTCAACAAGCAGCGTTATAAAGGCTTGGGCGAGATGAATCCCGAGCAGCTGTGGGAAACCACCATGGATCCGACGGTGCGTCGTTTGCTGAAGGTGCAGATCGAGGATGCGATTGCTGCCGATCAGATCTTCATGACCTTGATGGGCGATGATGTGGAGCCGCGTCGGGCGTTTATTGAATCCAATGCGTTGCAGGCGGGGAATATTGACGTTTGATTTGTGTAGCGGGAGCCATAACCTGAGATTTTAGGAAGCATCCACTGAGACATTTATTGAGGGATGCGTCTCGATAGTTTGGGTGGATGGCACCTAGCCAACCCTCTCGCAAATAGCAGCGGCCATCTTATTAAGGTGACCGCTGTTTTTTCGTATTGCACGTAAATGCGAAGCCGTATGCGAGTAGGATTGACCACTCCGCGTCGATTCTGATGTCAAGTTCTCGTGCGCCTAAAGCATCAATTTGAATCTCGTTTTGGCCACTCCATTTCGAATCCGCCTATTTGTTGAATCACTACTAGTGTGTCGGATTATTTGATTAACCACCAGGAGCAAGGAAACGGATCGACCGAAGCGGCAGTCGTCGGCGTGCGCGGTCGGTCAGTTTGTCATAATGCTCATCCCAAAGGTCAAACAGCTTTTCTAGACCAATTAAAGTAACCCGGCGTTTCTCCTGAGTGCGTGCCTCGGTTTCGGCGTCTTTGGTAAACCCACCGGTACAAATGAAAAGGCCAACATCTTCGTCGCCTAGAACCGCCATGAAAGAGCGCAGTCCATCCACGCTCACCGCCTGTTGCTGGCGCTTCACTTGCACCTTGATGCGCGGCGGGCGCGTCCCTAGTGCGTCCGGCCAGGCGAGGATGTCCACTCCGCCATCCTTGCCGGGTGGCGACACCCAGGTCACGTGATACGACATGGCGCGCAGCAGATCTGCCACCAAATCTTGAAAGTCGTATGGATTCATCGCCCGAAGGTAGTGTGAGATCTCTGCCCATGCCTGTTCTTCGGCTTCTTCAAACGTCACGCTTGCCGCCTTGGCGTTATTATCAATGACATCCTCAGCGGAGCTGGCGCTCGACGCTATGGCCTCTACTCCACTCTCAGCTTCGGGTTGCGCTGCCTTCCATTCGGCGTACAACTTGCAGGCGCGCTTGTAGAAAGCCTCTGGGTCTAGCAGCGCGGCATGCGCGGTCCGGCCTGCGTCAGTGACAGACCAAAGTCCCTTATCCTTCAACAGCCAGCCGGCTTTGACGCAATCCACTGTAGCGAATCGAACGATCTTCTCGAACCGCCGTCCGCCAGACTCGAAATTGTCGGCTTCGTAGGGCGTTAGGGTGACGCGAGAGGCGAGGATATGCAGCGCCTCACTAGCTTGCCGCCCTTCGGGTGCAGCCATCAAGATACTGAACAACTCGCGCAGCAACTCGCCGGTGCGGCGACGGGTGATTTCGGCCATTAGAAATTTCCTTTATTTTTTGATCTAATTTAGTGCACCGTTGAGTATACGACGATGCGTAGCGATGACCTGACCTGCTCCCCAATTTAGTACGAGAACGACTTGGAGTCTGCGGTTAAAAAAGTCACTGCAAACTGTTGCGGCGTCAGGTATCCAAGCGAACTGTGCGGCCGCTCGGAATTGTATTCCCGTCGCCAGGCGGCAATGATTTCACGAGCATGCCGCATCGAAACAAACCAATGTTCATTCAGGCATTCATCCCGGAACTTGCCGTTGAAACTCTCGATGTAGGCATTCTGCTGCGGCTTGCCAGGTTCAATGAAGTTCAGCTTCAATCCATGTGTATAGGCCCAAGCATCTAGCACCTTGCCGGCGAACTCGGGGCCGTTGTCGATGGTAATCGATTGCGGCAATCCTCGAAGCTCTGATAGGCGCGACAGCACTGATACGACCCGTGTGCCTGGCAGCGATGTATCGCAATTCAGATGTTCATTTCTTAAAGCCGGGCAGATACCGTGTCGTCCTTCCGGCAGTCCAATCGAAGACGCAGAGCGATCTGACAAAAGAGCCGGCCTTGCATGTGAGCGCCGGCTTTTTCGTTGAAGAGATAATCTGATTTAATACTTCCAGTTAATGGAAACGCTCCCATTCACCGGCGCCGCATAATAAGACTGACTCCAATAAACGCTGGTCAAATATTTTTTATTGAATAAATTATTCAGATTGGCCGACACACTAAGATTCTTACTGATGTCGTAAGAGGCCATCAGGTTGACCACCGAGTACCCGCCCTGATAAGCCGCATTGCTACTGTCATAGCTGGTCTTGCTCTGATAATTCAAACTCGCCCCCACCTTGACCTGCTCCATCTGCGGCAGGCGATAGGTGGTGGACAGGCGCAACTGATGGCGCGGCACATACAGCCTGACCGAGCGGCCATCGTCGCCGGTGATTCGCTGGACCACCAGCCCCGCACTGGCCTGCCAGTTCTTGGCCAGTTCCCCCGAGAGGTCATATTCGATCCCTTCGGATTTGGCATTGATGCCGCGATAGTAAGCAGTCGCTCCGATGTACCCCGCCCGCTCCGCAATATTGCTCTGCTCGACACGGAACAACGCCAGCGAGGTGTTGAGCCTGCGCTGGAAGAATTCGCCCTTCAGGCCCACCTCATAGGCCTTGCCCTTGGCCGCCGCCAGTACTGCCCCGCTTGCATCGGTGCTGCTCTGCGGATTGAAGATGCGCGTATAGCTGCCGTAGGCCGAGATGTTCTGCGTGAGATCAAACACCACACCGGTATAAGGCGATACGGCCGACTGGCTCAGCTGGTGCGCCACGCCGTAAGCCTGGCCGGTCGAATCTGCCTGCGTGTAGTTGGCACCGATCAGCCATTTCAGCCGGTCACTCAGATTCAGGCGCGTGGCGCCATAGATCGTCTTGCGGCGGTCGTCATAGCTGCTGCCATTGATCATGTAGTCAAACGTCGGCTCGATATAGGAACCATTGAAGGCCTGCGACGTGGCGATCGGACTGTTGAGTCCTTGCCCATAATGGCTGATATCACTGAGCTTCGAATCAGAAATACTGATACCCACGTTGGCATCATGTTCGCGCCCGAACAAGGTGTACTTGCCCGTCAGATTGCTGTCCGCATAGCTCTGCTTGTTGGCGCTGTCATACAGGGAGGGATAAGAGAACAGTCCGGTGCCGGTGGTCTTGTTCGGTGTCCCGTAGATATACAGCAGCGCCGCGTCGCTACGGATCTCGTTGTAACCCACGGTGGTCTTCCATTGCCACCCGTCGCCTACGGCCTTCTGCAGCTCGGCGAAACTGCGTTCCTGGGTGGTATGCAGATACGACCAGTCCGCCGACGTGCTGGTCCCCACGCCATAGTTGGTCGCGCTGCCGTCCGTGTAGGTCAGCGGCAATGCGCCCCACATCGCGCCCTTGCCATGCACCTTCTGATAGCTGTAACCGGCTGTCAGCAGGGTCTCATTGCCGAGGTCGGCTTCAATGACGCCATAGAACACATCCCTGGTCGGTCGATAGCGATTGAGGTCGGAATTGCCTTCCTGATGCGAGGCCACCACGCGCGCGGTCAGCGTGCCGGCCGTATTGATGGGACCGGACAGGTCGGCGTCGACCCGGCGCGTATCCCAGGACCCCAGCTTCACGCTCGCCGAGGCCTGGAAGTCCTTGGTCGGACGCTTGCGGATGAAGTTGACCGTGGCCAAAGGTGGTGCTGCCGATGCGCCGCTACTCGTGTTAGTACAAGGGCATTTATTGGCCGAAAGACGCGGGAAAGCACATCAATACGTTGACTGAAAATGGCCATCCCATCTTCAAAAAAACCTGTAAGGCTGCCGCATTGCGCCCGGTTCCTCGCTGCCGTGCAAGCGCACCACAACAATATCCACGACTCCGCACAAAAGCTTGCGGTTGCGCCTGTACTTGCATACCATGCAGCGGAACAATTCGAGCCCCCACCGCCATGAGCAGAGACAAGACGAGTGCCCGAAGCGTAGCTGCGGCCGTACTCGTCCTGGCGATGAGTCTGTTCTGCGCCGCCTCCACCCGTGCCCACACCACCGCCGCGAACGCGCCCGTCATCGAGATCAAGCTCGCCGATCTCAATGACGACAATCCCGTGATCGACTATCGCAAGGCCCTTCTGGAACTGGCCATGCGCGCCAGCGGCCGCCCCTTCGTCATCAAGGGCTGCCAGGTGGCCAACGTGGCGACCTCGGACCAGCGCTACGTGCAGCTGATCCAGGGCGGCCAGTATTGCAACCTGATGGCCACCTCCGCCGGCAGCGGCATGACCCGGACACTGGAAGCCATCCCCTTCCCCATCTACCTCGGCGGTGGCGGCTATCGCGTGCTGCTGGCCAGGCGCGCGAGCCTGGAGCGCGCCGGCAGTATCCGCAGCCTCGATGAGCTGCGCACCTTCACCATCGGTTCCGGCATCGGCTGGCTCGATACCAGCATCATGCAGGCCAACCAGCTCAAGGTCGCGCAGGGCAATTACATGAGCCTGTTCGAGATGCTCAAGGCCGGCCGCTTCGATTTCTACAACCGTTCCATCTTCGAGGCTGCCAGCGAACTGGATGCCTATGATCCGCGACACCAGCTGGCCATCGTGCCGGACCTGGTGCTGTATTACCCCACCGACCTGTTTTTCTACACCACACCCGGACGCGACGACATCCGCGAAGCCCTGCTCGACGGCCTCAGGAAGATCCATCGCAATGGCGCCCTGCTGGAGCTGATCCAGAAGCATCACTCCACCCGTCACGTGCGCCTGGCCCTGCAGGGTGCGCATCCGCGCGTGATCGTGTTGCAGAACGACCGCCTGACCCCCTCAGAACGCCTGGCCATCGAGACCTACAAGATGGACTGGTTCAAGTAATTCCGTACGCTTGCCCTTCTTTTCAACCTCCGATCTGCACCGCCCGCCATGATGACGAAGACCACCAGCCTCGGCCTCTATATCGCCTGTGCCCTGCTGGTGGCCTTGAGCCTGCCGGTGGTGGTGGCGCTGACCGTGCTCAACAGCACGCGCGAACAGCAGATCAGTCTGGAGATGACCGCCCTGATCGATGAGAAGAGCCAGACCCTGGCGCACAGCCTGGTGCTGCCGGTATGGAATCTCGATCAATCGGCCATGACGTCCCTGCTGCAAGCAAGCCTGCTCGATACCCAGGTAGTCTCGGTCGACATCCGCGATCCCGAAGAGCGCACCCTCGCGCGTCTGGAAGAACCGCTGCGCCGCAGTGGCAAGCTGCTCACGCGCACCCTGCCCCTGACCATGCCGCAGCAGGACCGTACGGTCACCTTGGGCAGCGTGCAGATGGTGGTGTCGGACACCCAGCTCCAGCGCAAGCTGGCCTCCGACAAGCGCCTCCAGACCTGCGTGCTGGTGGCCCAGGGCGTGGTGGCCTTGCTCATCATCGGGGTCCTCGTCTACCGCCGCATTCTCGCGCCCATCCGCAAGCTCACCGTGGCCACCGCGCGCATCGAGCGGGGCCATTTCGATACCCGCATCGCACTGCCGCAACGTGATGAGATCGGCCTGCTGGCGCACCGCATGGAGGCCATGCAGACCAGCCTGAAAACCCTCTTCGACGAGCAGGCCGCGATCCTGGGCAATATCCCTGCCGGTGTACTGTTCGTGCGCAATGGCCGCATCGCCTTCGCCAATGACGCGGCCCAGTCCATGCTGGGCATGAGCGACACCGGGCTCACTGCGCTATCGAGCGCGCAGATCTTTGAAGAGCCGGTGCAACAGGCCGCCTACCTGGACAGCAAGCTGGCGCACCATCACGGCAGGGTGGGAGAGATCGTCATGCTCAGGCGCGCCGATGGCCGGACCTTGCCGGCCGAACTGCGCACTTCGCTCATCGATCCGGCGCGCGAGCAGGATCAGATCTGGGTACTCATCGATGTCTCCGAACGACTGGAGGCCGAAAGCAGCATCGCCCGCCTGAGCTTCTACGATCCGGTCACTCAGCTGCCCAACCGCCAGCTTTCCCTCGACCGGCTGCGGCGTGCGCTCATACGCCAGCAGTCGCACGGAATGCCGCTGATCGTGTTCTACATGGAGATCCATCGCGCCGATCTCTCGCATGGTCTGGTCAAGGCCGATGATGCGGATCGCTTCCTGGGGGAGTGCGCACGTCGTATGGCAGCCAGCGTCGGCAACGATTACATGCTGGCACGCATCGATGGCGAACGGTTTGCCCTGGGCGGCCAGCTCGGCAGCAAGGAGCTGGCCGAAGGCATCAAGTCATGCGAGGCGCTGGCCAACCGACTGATCGCCGCGCTGGCACCACCGCCGGGTACGCTGGAGACCTTCCCCTGCTCTCTCAACATCGGCATCAATATCCTGCGCGGCGAAGTGCAATCGGCCGAGGAAGCGTTGATGCAGGCCAAGCTGGCGATGGTGCAGTCGCTCGCAGCAGGCCGCAATGTGTTCCGCTTTTTCGATCCTGCCATGCAGGCCCTGGCGACCCAGCGCAGCGCCCTGGAAGTGGAGTTGCGTGCCGCCGTGGCGCAACGTCAGTTCGTGGTGCATTACCAGCCGCAAGTCACCTATGACGGTGATGTCGTGGGGGCCGAGGCCCTGGTGCGCTGGCGGCATCCGGCCAAGGGCATGGTGTCGCCGGCGCTCTTCATTCCCGTGGCCGAAGACATGGGTTTGATGGAAGAGATCGGCCACCAGGTGCTCGAAGCCATCTGCAGCGATCTGGAAGCCTGGCAGCGCGAAGGCCTGGCGCAGGATGTGGTGATTGCGGTCAACGTCTCGGCGCAGGAATTCAAGGTTGATCATTTCGTGGCGCGCTTTCACGAGACCATCCGCCAGCACCGCATCAGTTCCAGGGCGGTCAAGGTGGAACTGACCGAAAGCATGATGATCGACAGCATCGATGAGGTCATCGAAAAAATGAATGACCTCAAATCCCGCGACGTGTCGATATCGCTGGACGATTTCGGCACCGGCTATTCCTCCTTGTCTTATCTCGGGCGTTTCCCCATCGACCAGCTCAAGATCGACCAGAGCTTCGTACGCCAGATGCCCAAGGATGCCGCCACCGCCAGCATCGTGCGCAGCATCATCATGCTGGGCCAGAGCCTGGGGCTGTCCATCATCGCCGAAGGGGTGGAGACGATGGAACAGCGAGACCAGCTGCATGCCCTGGGTTGCACGCTGTACCAGGGTTTCTGGTACGGCCGCCTGATGCCCGGCGAACAGTTCACGGCGCTGCTGGAAGGACGGCAGCGCGTGGCCTGATCGCACTAGGGCCGGTTCACATTCAGGTTGCGGGGACGAGCGGCTGGCACCGCTTCCTCATCGCGCCCGTGCGCCATCCGATACAGCAGCGGCAACACCAGCAGCGTCAGTGCCGTGGAAGAGAGAATGCCGCCAATGACCACCGTCGCCAGCGGCCGCTGTACCTCGGCGCCGGTGCCGGTGGCCAGCGCCATCGGCACGAAGCCCAGCGACGCCACCAGCGCCGTCATCAGCACCGGACGCAGACGGGTCATGGCTCCTTCGCGGATGGCCGCATCCAGAGGGCGTCCCTCTTCGCGCAGGCTGCGGATGAAGGAAATCATCACCAGCCCGTTCAACACCGCCACCCCCGAGAGCGCAATGAAACCCACTGCCGCCGAGATCGACATCGGAATGCCGCGCGCGGCCAGCGCCAGAATCCCGCCGGTCAGCGCAAAGGGAATACCGGTAAACACCAGCAAGCCATCCTTGACGTTGTTGAACATCGCAAACAGCAGCACGAACACCATCAGCAGCGCCACCGGGATGACGATCTGCAGACGCCGCGTTGCCGATTGCAGGTTCTCGAACTGGCCGCCCCAGGTGGTCCAGTAGCCCGTGGGTATCCTGACCTGGGCCTGCAGCGCGGCTCCGGCATCGGCCACGAAGGAACCGAGATCACGTCCGCGCACGTTGGCGCTGACCACGATGCGGCGCTTGCCGTCTTCACGGCTGATCTGGTTGGGACCGGGCGCGATGTTGAGCGCCGCCACTTCGCCCAGCGGCACATAGCTGGTGCGGGTGGCGCCTTCCTGCGGCGGCAGTGCAATGGGCAGCCGGCGCAGTGCGTCCAGGTCGGCGCGGGCGGCTTCCGGCAGGCGTACCACGATGGCAAAGCGGCGGTCGCCCTGGAACAGCGTGCCGGCCTGGGTGCCGCCGATGGCGGTGGCCAGCGTGTCCTGGAGGTCGGCCACGTTCAGCCCGTAGCGCGCGATCTTCTCGCGGTCGATGTCGATGGAGAGCATGGGCAATCCCGTGGTCTGCTCCACCTTCACCTCGGTGGCACCGGGCGTTTTCTGCAGCACGGCGGCGACCTTGCCGGCCGTGTCGTTGAGCACGGCCATGTCATCGCCGAAGATCTTGACGGCCACGTCGCTGCGCACGCCCGAGATCAGTTCGTTGAAGCGCAGCTGGATGGGTTGCGAGAACTCATAGCTGTTGCCCGGGATGCGGGCTACCGCCTGCTGGATCGCGGCCTTGAGTTCATCGTGCGTCTTGCGCGGTTGCGGCCATTGCGATTCGGGCTTCAACATGATGTAGCCATCGGAGATGTTGGGCGGCATCGGGTCCGAGGCCACTTCGGCCGTGCCGGTGCGGGCGAAGACCCGTTCGATCTCCGGGAACTGCTGCTTGAGCGTCTTCTCGATCTGCTGCTGCATCTGCACCGACTGCGACAGGCTGGTACCGGGGATGCGCAGCGCCTGGATGGCCATGTCACCCTCGTTGAGGCTGGGGACGAATTCCGTGCCCAGGCGCGTGGCCAGCACACCGCAGACCACGATCAGCGCCGCCGCCAAGCTGAGCACCACCGGCTTGTTGTCCATGATGCGTTCCAGCAGCGGGGCATATAGGCGCTTGGCGGCGGCCATCAGCGGGTTCTCCTTCTCCGCGACCTTCTCCCCGATAAACAGGGCGATTGCAGCCGGTATGAAGGTAACCGACAGGATCATCGCGCCCAGCAGCGCAGCCACCACGGTGAAGGCCATGGGGGTGAACATCCTTCCCTCCACGCCGGTCAGCGCAAACATGGGCAGGTAGACGATCATGATGATGAGCTGTCCGAACAGCAGCGGACGGCGCGCTTCCTTCGCCGCCGCAAAGACTTCATGGAAGCGCTCGCTGCGGCTGAGCGCGCGGCCGTGATGCTGCTGGGCGTGGGCCAGGCGGCGCACGCAGTTTTCCACGATCACCACGGCGCCATCGATGATGATGCCGAAATCCAGCGCACCCAGGCTCAGCAGATTGGCGCTGACCTTGTTGGAGACCATGCCGGTGAACGTAAAGAGCATCGCCAGCGGAATCACCATGGCCGTGATGATGGCCGCACGGATGTTGCCGAGGAAGACGAACAGCACCGCAATGACCAGGAGCGCCCCTTCGATCAGGTTTTTCTTGACCGTGGCAATCGCCTTGTCCACCAGCACGGTGCGGTCATAGACGGTGATGGCCTGCACGCCTTCGGGCAGGCTGCGGTTGATCTCGCGCATCTTCTTGTCCACCGCCTGCGAGACCGTGCGGCTGTTCTCGCCGATGAGCATGAAGACGGTGCCCAGCACCACTTCGCGGCCATTCTCGGTGGCGGCACCCGTGCGCAGTTCGCGCCCCTGGCCGACTTGCGCCACATCACGGATATGAATGGGCACGCCGCGCACATTGGCCAGAACAATATTGCCGATGTCCTCTGCCGAGCCGACCTGGCCCGGCACGCGGATCAGGGTTTGCTCGCCGCGCCGTTCGATGTAACCGGCACCGACATTGCCGTTGTTCTTCTCCAGCGCCCTGAGCAGGTGATCCATGCTCAGGCCGTAGGAGGCCAGACGCTCCACCGAGGGGGCCACCTGATATTCGCGCGCGTAACCGCCGATGGTATTGATGTCGGTCACGCCCGGTACCAGCCGCAGTTGCGGCTTGATGATCCAGTCCTGAATCTCGCGCAGGTCGGCCGCGCTGTAGGGGCTGCCATCGGGTTTGCGGGCATCGTCGCGGGCCTCCACGGTCCACAGGTAGATTTCTCCGAGGCCGGTGGAGATCGGTCCCATGGCCGGATCGATGCCGGAGGGCAGCTGGCTCCTGGCCTGCTGGATGCGCTCGTTGACCAGCTGGCGCGCGAAGTAGAGGTCGGTGCCCTCCTTGAAGATCACGGTGACCTGCGACAGGCCGTAGCGCGAGAGCGAGCGCACCTGCTCCAGATGCGGCAGACCCGACATCGCGGTTTCCAGCGGATAGCTGATGCGCTGCTCGGTCTCCAGCGGCGAGTAGCCGGGCGCGGCGGTATTGATCTGGACCTGCACGTTGGTAATGTCGGGCACGGCGTCGATGGGCAGCTTCTGGTAGTTGTACACCCCATAGGCGGCCATGCCCAGCACCGCCAGCAGGACCAGCCAGCGGTGCTCGATGGCAAAGCGGATGATGCGTTCGAACATGATTTTTCTCTCAGTGATTCTTCATGAATGGACAGCAGCGTGCGTCAGCCGACGGACGCATCAGTGGCTGTGCTCGGCCGCACCCTTGCCCAGCTCGGCCTTGATGGCGAAGCTGCCGGTCGATGCGTATTGCTGGCCCGGCTGCAGGCCGGAGAGGATTTCCACGCTCTTGCCGTCGCTCTGCCCCAGGCGCACCGGCTGCGCCCTGAAGCCATCGTCCACGCGCACGAAGACCACCGGCTTGTCCTCCACCGTCTGCACCGCCTCGGCCTGCACGGCCACCGGCACCTCGCGCGTGTCGTTCATGACATCCACCGAGACGAACAGGCCGGGGCGCCAGCGTTCTTCCGGATTGGGCAGCACCACGTGGGCGCGCGCCGTGCGGGTCTGCTCGCCGATCAGTGCGCCGATGAAGGACACCTTGCCGGTGGCCGATGCCTCGAAGGCCGTGGCGCGCACCACCGCGCGCCTGCCCACGCGCAGCGTCTGCAAGTCCTTGGGGGAGACGATGATCTCGGCCCACACGGTGGAGAGATCGGCGATGAGGAAGGCATTGGCATCCTCGCGCACGGCCTCGCCCAGGCTCAGGTGTTTTTCCACCACGGTGCCGTCGAAGGGCGCGCGGATTTCGTAACGGTTCAGGCTGCCGCTATCGCCGCTACTGTCGACTGTCGCGGTGGCGCCGATGGCGCGCAGTTTCTGGCGCGCGTTGCGCGCGGCGACTTCGGCTTCCTGCAGGGCGACCTGTGCCTGCTGGTAATCCTGCTCTGCTGAAATCTTCTGTTCCCACAGCTGCTTCTCGCGCTGCCACGTACTGCGGGCCAGCGCCAGCCGCTGTTCGGCATTGAGCAGTTCGGCCCGTTGTTCCGACACCGCGCTGCTGCTGATGACGGCCAGCACCTGGCCCTTGCGCACCTTCTGTCCGAGCCTGGCCGAGACCGATTCCACGATGCCGGCCACCTGCGGTACCACGTGCGCGGTGCGGTCTTCGTTGAAGCGGATTTCACCGGGCAATTGCAGTCCGGTTTCCATGCGGGCCGGGCCGGCCTTCTGCAAGACGATGCCGGCGGCGCTGATCTGCTCCTGGCTCAGGGCGATGCGGCCTTCTTCATCGCGATGCGTTGATTCGTCTTCGGCGTGTTCTGCTTTTTTCTGGTCGCCGTCGTCATGGTTGCCGTGGTCGTCCCTGGCTTCCTTGTCGTGGCCGCTCTCTTCCTGATGCGTGGCTGCTGCGGTGGCGCTGCCGTTGCCCTTCATCAGGGTCCATCCGGACAGCAGCGCTGCGATGGCGATGATCGCCGCGATGGCGAATGTCTGTTTGCGGGTCATGGGGGTTCTCATGGTTGTCGGGCAGTGTGGCCAGTCAGGCGGTCCAGTTCGGCGGCGGCCTGCCAGGCGGTGGAGAGTGCTTTCCAGTACTGCGTGCGCGACTGGAAGTAGGTGCGCTGCGCATCGAGCACGTCGAGAAAGCCGAACTTGCCCAGCGCAAAGCCGGTGCGCGCGGCGTCATAGGCGCTCTGCGCGCCGGGCAGCAGGTCGCCTTGCAGGGCCTCTGCCTCGGCGCGTGCATTGCGCAGGCGCTCATAGGCTTGTGCGGCTTCGCCCTGCATCTGCAGTTGCGTCAGCGCCAGTTCATCGCGCGCCTTGTCAGTGCGTTTGATGGCTTCCAGCTCGTTGCCGCGATTGCTGTCGAACACCGGGATCGGTATCGACACACCGACCACCCACATGTTGCGCGCCGCCTCTTGGTCACGTTTGTTACCAAATGAGAGCGTGAGGTCCGGCACGCGCTTGCTGCTCTCGATGCGCGCCAGTGCGCGACGGCGCTCGACTTCCAGCCGGGCCAGTTGCGCCGCCGGTCCTTCGGCCACGCGGGCGGTGAGATCGGCGATGGCGGGCAGTGGCGGCAGCTTGTCTGCGCCCTCTGCGGCCAGCGTGAAGTCCGACTCCTGACTGCCCCACAGACTGGCGAGATGGCGCCGGGCCAGCAGCGCTTCGCTGCCGGCCTGCTGGGCATCGAGCCGGGCGCTGGACAAGGCCAGTTGCGCCCGGGTCTGCTCCAACGGCGAGACCTTGCCGGCCTGCACGCGGCGGGCGCTCATGTCGGCGGCGGTCTGCGCCAGACCGACCAGCTCGGTGGCCAGGTGCTGGCGTTCGCCGGCCAGCAGCGCATCGTGATAGGCCGCCGCGACGCGCGTGCGCAGGGCATATTGCTGCGTGGCGTAATCCAGCCGGGCCATGTCGAGCTGACGCTGCGCGGCCTGTATGCGCGCGCTGCGCTTGCCGCCCAGTTCGATGGGCTGGTTGATCTGGTAGGTGGTGGTGCGCGTGGCCTTGCGGGTGTCTTCCATCAATGCGGAAAACTCCGGATTGGGGCGCGCACCGGCCTGCATCAGGCTGCCTTCGACCGCTTCGATTTCAAGGCGGGCGGCCGAGAGCGACCTGCTGCGCGTGGCCGCCAGTTCCTGCGCGGCCGACAGGGTGAGGACATCGCCTTGCGCTGCCGATGAGGCTGGCGTGACGGATGGGATGGGCGCCGTGGCCTGCGCCACGGCGAATGCGGGCGCAAGCAGGACGAGCGCCAGCAAAGAGCTGTGCCGGTACATCGAATTCTCCAGGTTGAATGAGGGGAATCCGGCGAGAGCAGAAAGAGGGGAAGCGTTCTCGCCGACTCAGGCGGCGAGCAGCCAGTTGGGCTTGTCCGGCCCGTCGGCGATGTGGGAGTCGGGTGCGGGGGCGATGGTGCAGAAAACGTCACGGCATGTGCCGGTTCGTTCAGCCATGTCGGGACGGTTCCATTGCACGGATTTCAGGCTGGAGAGGTGGCAGAGGCCGCAGGCGAAATCCTTGTCGCCCTTGCTGGTGTCATCGTTGCCGCTGTCGCCGGCATCGAGCTGTGCGGAGGCTGGCGCGGCGTGCGTATGGTGACCAGGGTGGCCGGGATGGCTGGCGCTTTCCTTTTGCGGCTGGCAATAGCTGGCCACGGCTGCCCAGGAGAGCTGCAGCGGCAACAACAAGGCCAGGAAAAGAACCAGTACGCGCATGGAGTAAAAAGGGGGGGGAGCGAAATGTTAGATGTTCATGACAACGGCTACCGGCACAAGGCGGGTAGCCGTGGCGTATCGCTGCCGCCCGCGTGGCGGCAGCCGAACGCGGCGATCATGCGCCGTTGTAGAGCGACGAATCCAAGGCCTGACCCTGGGTGTTGCTGTCGGCGACCGAAGGCTTGGCGCCGGTATTTTGCATCGGCTCACCCAGGCGCGCGGCTTGCAGTTCGGCGAGCACGTCGGCGCGGGTCTTGCTGCCCTGGTACTGCACCACCGGATAGTTTTCACCGATGTTCAGGTTGGCCTGGTCGCGTGCGGCCTCGGTGGTCACGGTGGACTGGGCGAAGGCGGACAGGGAAAAAACGGTGGCCAGGGTGCCGAGGATGAGGTGCGAGGTTTTCATGATGAGACTCCTTTGAAATGGCTGTTTCACAAGACCGCTGGTTCTGCACGCAAGGTGCGAGGCCAGGCGGTGGCGCGGTCGCCGTGCGGTGTTGGCGACTCGTTGGACTGGATTCTAGGGAGCCGGTCCGCACAGAAAGATTGCCCAGTCATTACAGATTTGTAATGAATGCCGCATCCGGCTCGTTCACAATATCGGCTTATCCGTCAGGAATTCCGATCATGCACATCTTGTTGGTAGAGGACGAACCCAAATCGGGCGAATACCTGCGCCGTGGCCTTACCGAGTCCGGCTTCGTGGTGGACTGGGTGCAGACCGGCGTAGATGGCCTGCACAACGCGCGCACGCTGGATTACAAGCTGATCATCCTGGACGTGATGCTGCCCGGCATGAATGGCTGGGACATCCTGCGCGAACTGCGCCGCACGCATGACACGCCGGTGCTGTTCCTGACCGCGCGCGACGAGGTGGAGGATCGCGTCAAGGGCCTGGAGCTGGGCGCCGATGATTACCTGGTCAAGCCCTTCGCCTTCACCGAACTGCTGGCGCGCGTGCGCACCCTGCTGCGGCGCGGCCCGAGCCGCGAGGCGGACCTGATCGAATATGAGGATGTGGTGGTCGACGTCATCCGCCGCAAGGTCAGCCGCGCCGGGCAGCGCATCGACCTGACCGCCAAGGAATTTGCGCTCCTGCACATGCTGATCCGCCGCCCTGGCGAAGTGCTGTCGCGGCCGCAGATCGCGTCCCAGGTATGGGATATGAATTTCGACAGCGATACCAACGTGGTCGACGTGGCCGTACGCCGCCTGCGGGCCAAACTGGATGAAGGCTTCGACCGCAAACTGCTGCACACGGTGTGGGGCATGGGCTATGTGTTCGAGGTGCGTGCGTGAGCCGCAACACCGCCTCGATGAGCCTGCGCCTGGTGGTGCTGTTTGGCCTGCTGGCGCTGGTGCTCTTCACGGCGGTGGGCAGCTATCTTTCGCATTCGCTGCACATGCAGCTGGAGCGTCGCGATGACGAGGAGCTGGCCGGCAAGTGCCGTTCCATCAATCATCTGGTCGAGCATGCGGCCTCATTGGAGGACATCCTGGCGCGCCGTCATCTGGTGCTGGACACCCTCTCCGGCCACGATCAACTGCTGGTGCGCATCGCCCGCGCCGATGGCAGCACCCTCCTGGAAAGCCACGATCCCACGCGCACCGCACCGGGCATCGATCTGTCCACCGTCAGGATCGCCGGCTGGGATCGCATCGAAACGCTGCGCATGGGCGAACTGCGTGCGCGCTACATCGCGAGCATGCCAGCCACGCGCTCGGGGGAAAAAGCCATCGTGCTGGTGGTACGTACCGCCTCGGACCGCATGCTGCTGCTGGCCGACTATCGTGCCGACCTGTGGTGGGCAACAGCGATCGGGACCGTGCTGGCCACGCTGCTGAGTTATTTCCTGGTGCGCAGCGGTTTGCGTCCCCTGCGCATGATGGCGGTGCAGACGCGCGCGATCTCGGCCAACAGGCTCGATACCCGGCTCGACCTGCAAGCGGCCCCGCGTGAACTGCACGAGATCGTGCAATCCTTCAACGACATGCTGGACCGCCTGCATCGCAGCTTCCAGCAACTGAGCCAGTTCTCAGCCGATCTGGCGCATGACGTGCGTACGCCCCTCAACAACCTCATGGTGCAGACCCAGGTGGCGCTGGGCAAACCGCGCAGCCTGGACGAATACCAGGCCCTGCTCAGTTCCAACATCGAGGAATACGAACGGCTCTCGCGCATGATGGAGAGCATGCTGTTCCTGGCCCGTGCCGATAATGCCCACGTGGTGCTGCAGATCCAGGCGCTGGATGTGAGCGAGGAACTCAATCGCATCGCCGAGTATTTCGAAGGCATTGCCGAGGAGGCACAGGTGCGCATTGCGGTGGCCGGCAGCGGCACCCTGTACGCCGATCCCAACCTGCTGCGCCGCGCGGTGGGTAACCTGGTGGCCAATGCGATCCGCTATACCCCGGCGCAGGGCGTCATCAGCCTGCAGGCCACGGCGCTGGCAGAGGCGATGTTGATCGAGGTCGCCAATCCCGGGCCGGGCATCGCGCCGGCCGAGATCGAGCGCATCTTCGACCGCTTCTACCGCGCCGATCCGGCGCGCAGCAGCGCCAGCGGTTCCAGCGGCCTGGGCCTGGCCATCGTGCGTACCATCATGTCTCTGCATGGCGGACAGGCCAGCGCGTGGAGTGAACCCGGAAAGCGCACGGTATTCACCCTGCGTTTCCCGCAGGCACCAGTGAGCTTGCCGGGCAAGGGATGAGCGAAGTCGTGCGACGGGCTGAAACCTGACGCTGGCGTGGGAGCGTGAGTGGCGTCAGGGGATTGGGAAAGGAATGATGCAGGCCGAAGGTGTATCGAAAAGCGTAAAAAATATCGGCAGTAAAACTTAAAAAAACGCGCAGCAAAATGGTGGGAAGCGGGAAGGCGCACCATGCGCCTTCAGGAGCAATCATGTTTGCTCAGCGCGAATCCTCGCTGGGCAAGGACAACAGCCTCACGCGCATCAGGTCGGGCAATTCCATCTCCAGCGCGCAGGCCAGGGCCTCCATGTTGTCGACGGAAATATTCCTTTCCCCGCGTTCGACTTCGCTCAGGTAGGTGCGACTGATGTCAGCACGGAAGGCCAGTTCTTCTTGTGACATCTCTTTCAGCCGGCGTACCCTGCGGACGTTCTGTCCGAAGATGACGCGGGCGCTCGGTGGAGTCTCTGAATTTTTCATGAGCGCAAGGATCGGGCGGCTAGGGGTGACGGTCGATTAGCTACAATTACAAAGGCACAAACTATCGGTGACAATCCACTTATACCCGCGAATCTCTTGTTGAATAATCGAAATTTATCGAGATTCCCGCCGTAATTTGAGCGTGTATTTTTCGAAAATCTTCTAGTGAGCTTTCGAATAATTTCAGAACTTTGCCCCTGGTTTACACTCCTCGTCTCATGCCGCGAGTGCGGCGTCCGCTCACTTCTCATCAGCTGCCATGGATAAATCATTTGCTTTGCGTCGTGCCAAGCGTCTGGCCCTTGTCTGCCTGTTGGGATCGGCGGTGCTGTTCGTGGCGGCCTCGCTCGCACCGCCCTCGATCGGGGCCGCGCTGCTGCGCGCCGTGGCCGAGGCCGCCATGGTCGGCGCGCTGGCCGACTGGTTTGCGGTGACCGCGCTGTTTCGCCGCATTCCCTTGCCGCTGCTGGCACGCCACACGGCCATCATCCCGCGCAACAAGGAACGCATTGCCGACAACCTGGCCGTCTTCGTGGAAGAAAAATTCCTCAGTCCACAATCCCTCACCGGCCTGGTGCGCCGCCATGATCCGGCGCAGCGGCTCGCGGCCTGGATGGCCGCCCCCGCGAACGCCGCGCGCCTGGGCGGCTATATGGCGCAGGCCGTGGCCGGCGTGCTCACGCTCACCGACGACCGCCGCATCCAGGCTTTCGTGCGCGAGGCCTTGCAGACGGCGCTGGGCAAGCTGGACCTGTCGCGCTCGCTGGCCAGCATCCTCGATACCCTGACCCTGGATGGCCGCCACCAGCAATTGCTGGACCGTGCCATCGTGGCGCTGGCCGAGCTGCTCAACCGCGAGCAGACGCGCGCCTTCATCGCCGGGCGGATGGTGGAATGGCTGCAGCGCGAATATCCCAAGATCGAAAAATTGCTGCCCTCGAACTGGATCGGCGAGAAGTCCGCCGAGACCCTGGCCGATATCCTCGACAAGCTCCTCACCGGCATCGCCGCCGATCCACAGCACTCGCTGCGCCAGGCCTTCGACCACCAGCTGGCAGGTTTCGTGGCGCGGCTCAAGGAAGATCCGGCACTGCGGGAACGCGCCGAAGAGATCAAGCGCGAGGTCTTGCAGGGCGAGGCCGTCAACGCCTACGTGGGCAGCCTCTGGGACAGCCTGCGTCTATGGCTGCGGCAAGACCTGGCGCGGCCCGATTCGGCCCTGCACGCGCAGGCCAGCGCCGCCACGCAGTGGATAGGCCGCGCCCTGCAGGAGGATGCCGGGCTGCGCGCTTCGCTGAACACCCATCTGGAACAGGCCATCGCCAGCCTCAGCCCGGACGTGGCGCAACTGCTCACGCGCCACATCAGCGACACCATCAAGCAGTGGGACACGGCCGAGCTGTCGCGGCAGATCGAGCTCAACATCGGCCGCGACCTGCAGTACATCCGCATCAACGGCACCCTGGTCGGCGGCCTGATCGGGGCGCTGCTGTTCGGGCTGTCGTGGCTGATGCAATGGCTGATGCACGGGCCTTCTTGAGGCATCGATGTCAGGAGACTGCTAAGCGCTCTCCTTGAGCGCCTTGCGCATGATCTTGCCGGTGGCCGTGGTAGGCAGCGCATCGACGAACGCAATTTCGCGCGGATATTCATGCGCCGCCAGCTGCGCGCGCACGTGCTGCTGCAGGGCCGCCACCAGCGCGGCATCCGGGGCGTGTCCCTCCTTGAGGACCACAAAAGCCTTCACCACCTCGGTACGCAGCGCATCCTTGATGCCGACGACGGCCGCGATGCGCACCGCCGGATGGCGCATGAGGCATTCCTCGATGGGCGCCGGGCCGATGCGATAGCCGGCGCTGGTGATGACGTCATCATTGCGGCCCAGGTAGCGGATGTAGCCGGCCTCATCCATGTTGCCCAGATCACCCGTAAGCAGGAAGTCGCCCGCGAACTTCTCGCGCGTGGCTTCCTCATTGCGCCAGTAGCGCAGGAACATCACCGGATCCGGCGCACGGATGGCGATGTTGCCCACCTCGCCGCGCGGCAGGATCCCGCCCTCTTCATCCACGATCTGCACGTCATGCCCCGGCACCGCCCGCCCCATGCTGCCGGAGGCACCCGGATAGAGCTGCGACGAGGAAGACACCACCAGGTTGCATTCGGTCTGGCCGTAGAACTCGTTGATGGTCACGCCCAGGGCCGAACGGCCCCAGGCGATCAGATCGTCGCCCAGCGTCTCGCCGCCGCTGGCCACGCTGCGCAGCGCGAAGTCCCATTGCGCGCGCGGATCGGGCGTGCCGCGCAGCATCTTCAGGGCCGTCGGCGGGAAGAACACGTTGCGGATGCCATGCCGGGCCAGCAGGCCGAACACCGCGGGTGCATCGAATTTCTCCAGTCGCCGCGCCACCACCGCCACGCCGTGATAAAGCGAGGGCAGCAGCACATCGAGCAGGCCGCCGATCCAGGCCCAGTCGGCGGGCGTCCAGAAGCGGTCACCGGCTTGCGGAAAACCGTCGTGCGAGACTTCCACGCCGGGCAGGTGGCCCAGCAGCACGCGGTGCGCATGCAGCGCGCCCTTGGCCTTGCCGGTGGTGCCCGAGGTATAGATGATCAGGGCCGCATCGTCAGCGCGCGTGGCCACCGGCTCAAAGACTGGCGAAGCGGCGCGCAGGCGATCCCAGAAGTCGGTGGTCTGGGGCAGCACGATGTCGGTCGGCTCCACGTTGAACACCACCTTCAGCGCCGGTAATGCCCCGGCCAGATGCAGCTTGTCCATGCCCGCCGCATCGGTCACCAGGGCGGCGGCTTGGCTGTTGTCGAGCCGGTAGGCGATGGCTTCCGGCCCGAACAGGTAGAACAGGGGCACCGTCACCGCGCCCAGCTTGTAGGCGGCGATGTGGGTGATGACCGTCTCGATGCGTTGCGACAGGTAGATGCCGATGCGGTCGCCACGCCCGATGCCGGCCTCTGCGAGCACGTTGGCAAACTGATCGCTCAAGACCTTGATCTGATCGAAGCTCCAGGTGGTGACGCTGCCATCGCCGTCCTCCGCAATGATGGCGGGCCGCCCGCTGCCATCGGCCCAGCGGTCGCAGGCGGCCAGGCCGATGTTGAAGTACTCGGGGATCTGCCAGTGGTAGGGGGATGGGGCGTCGGCACGGTAGTGCGCGGCAGTGATGGCGGGGCGTGGCGCAATGTCGGGGGGCATGTCTTGTCTCCTATGGGATGTCCGATGGGCCTGCCTGCATGGGGCGCGGCTCCGTGTTCGCCGGAAGTGGGCATGGCGCCTATCATAGCGCCCCCGCTGGCGATCGGCATGGCACAACACGATGTGAGCGGCGCAATGCACGCCGTCGAACTCTGACGATTTTGCTCGTCAACCTCAGGCGCTTTGCGCAAGGGCGCGCCCGCGTCCTCTAGCATGGCCGCTCCCATCGTCATTGCCCGTTCACCGCGCCCCCTTCGCCTTGCTCCTCCTGCGCGGTCGGAGACGGATTTCCTGCAAGGATCCCCGCATGCTCTACCGGACCATTTCCGAAGCATTCATCTTCTGGACCCATCAGGCCCGCGCCATCCGGTTGCGACTGCCGCCATCGCACCAGACCTTGCAGGATGCGCTGCTGGTCATGCACGTGACGGGCCGCGAAGCGCTCTGCGGCGAGATGGAATATGAGCTGCTGTGCCTGTCGCCGCACGCGGACCTGGCGCTTGAGGAGTGCATGGCGGTGCCGGCGCAAATCCAGCTGGTGACGGACCAGGGAGAACTGCGCACGATATGCGGCTTCATCGCCGAAGCCCATGCGGGCCAGCTGGACAGCGAGTTGAGCAGCTACCGCCTGGTGCTGCGCGATGCCCTGAGCCTGCTGGGCCAGCGCACCAATACCCGGGTCTTCCTGCGGGCCAGCGAGGTAGACGTCACCCAGGTCCTGATCAGCGAATGGCGCCAACGCAGTACGCTCATGGCCGGCAGTTTCGAGGTGGACTGGTCGCTGCTGGCAGAGCCTTATCCGCTGCGCGAATTCATCATGCAGCACAACGAATCCGATGCCGCTTTCCTGCGTCGCCTGTGGAAGCGGCGCGGCATCGGCTGGTTCATCCGGCCCGGTGAGCCACCCTTGCCGGGTCAGGCAGTCAGTCCGCGCCATACCCTGGTGCTGTTCAACGATGCGATGCAGCTGCCGCGCAATGCAGCGGGCACCCTTGCCTGCCGACAGGATCACGCGCC
Organism: Herbaspirillum sp. DW155; assembly: GCF_037076565.1. Lineage (NCBI taxonomy): Bacteria > Pseudomonadati > Pseudomonadota > Betaproteobacteria > Burkholderiales > Oxalobacteraceae > Herbaspirillum > Herbaspirillum sp. DW155. Next base: position 26,448 of record NZ_AP029028.1, read on the forward strand.
CGGCGAGCAGGACGGCCTCCTGCGCTGGCAGGCCACGCGCCGCCTGCGTGCAGGCAGCGTCAGCCGCCATGCCTGGGACCATGTGCAGGATGGGCCCATGCGCAGTCAGGTGAACATCACGACAGAGCAGGGAGAACTGGGTGACCGCTTCGCCCGTCTGCTGGACGACTACCTGATCGAAGCACCGCACATCGCCGAGGATCGTGAAGATCTTGACCGGATTTGTGAGGCCCGCATGCAGCGGCTGGCGCAGGAGACCACGGAGTTCCGGGCCGACTCCACCGTGCGTGCGCTGCGTGTGGGCGAGTGGATCAGCGTGGAGGGACATCCTGAACTGGACCGGCATCGGCCACACGAACGCGAATTCGTCCTCACCCGGCTGGAGGTCTACGCCGAGAACAATCTTCCGGCATCCCTGGACCAGCGCCTGCAGCAAGCCGCATTGCATCCCGAAAGCGCCTTCGAGGACCTGACCCCATTGCGCCAGCGTTGCCGCGCGCAGGGCCGGCGCTATCTGAACCGCTTCGTCTGCGTGCGCCGTGGCATGCCGCTGGTTCCGCCTTTTGATCCACGCGTGGATCTGCCCGAACCGCAGCTACAGAATGCCCACGTGGTGGGACCGCCTGGTGAAGAGCTGTACTGCGATGCGCTGGGCCGCATCAGGCTGCGTTTTCACGCCACCCGCATGCAGGACCATCAGCATGCCGGTGGCGCCGGCGCCAGCGACAGCGAGCGGGATTCTGCCTGGGTGCGTGTGGCCAGTCATTGGGCGGGCCGACAATGGGGCGCGATCAGCTTGCCGCGCGTGGGCGATGAAGTGCTGGTCGACTTTCTTGGCGGCGACCCCGACAAGCCCATCGTGATCGGCCGGGTCTTTAACGGCCAGTCCCTGCCCCCGGCCTTCAGCGGCGTCGGCAGCCTGCCGGACAACCGTTTCCTGGCCGGCATCAGAAGCAAGGAAATCCAGGGCCAGCGCTACAACCAGCTGCGCCTGGACGACACGCCGCGCCAGATCAGCGCCCAGCTCGCCTCCCAGCATGGACAGAGCGAACTGAACCTGGGCTGGCTCACCCATCCCCGCACCGAGGGTCAGAGCAACGCCCGTGGCGAAGGCGCCGAGCTGCGTACCGACCGGGCCCTGGCGCTGCGGGGCGGCCAGGGGGTGTTGATCAGCGCCGCTGCGCGCAAGGGGGCCAGCGGCACGCAGCTGGATCGCGCCGAGATGCTGGGCCTGATGAGCGTGCTGCAAGAGGTGCAGCAGCAATTGGCTGACCTGGCCCAGACCCATCATGCCGATGACACGCAGGTGCAGACCTTCCGCCGTTTGCGCCAGCAGCTCGATGCGTGGGAGGCCGGCAGCAATACGCAGACCGACAACGATGGCGGCGGCGAGCCAGTGGTCGCCGTGACTGCACCGGCCGGCGTGGCCGTCACCAGCGAGGAAGGTGTGGTCATCGGCGCACAGAAGGAAGTCGATCTCATCAGCGCGGGCAACACGCAACTCTCTGTCGGCAAGAAGCTGCTGGCGCGCGTGGCGGAGAGTATCTGCCTGTTCGCCCAGCGCCTGGGCATCCAACTGATTGCCGCCAACGGCAAGCTGCAATTGCAGACGCATGGCGGCGATATCGAAGCGACCTCAGCCCGCCGCATCGTATTGACCGCCGCTGATGAAATCGTGCTGCAGGCACCCCGGCTGCGTCTGCTGGCACAGGGTGCGCAGATCGACCTGGGGGGTGATGCGATCACCCAGCAGAGCAGCGGCGACCACACGATCCGCTCGGCCAATTTCCATCACGTGAGCGCTGCCCACGGTGAGCCTCCCGGCGTAGCGTTGCCGCCCAGTGCGATGCGTACCGACGAGCGCTTCATCCTGGCCCGACGCGGCAGTGGCCGGCCTCACGTGCGGCAGCGCTATCGCATCGAGCTCGATGACGGCAGCGTCATCGAAGGTGTCACTGACGAACAGGGCCGAACTGCACTGAGCCAGGACATGGCCATGCGCATCGCGCGGCTGCGCATTGTGAAGGAGTAGACGATGAGTGGATCCGAACCGACCCGCCTGGTCGGCACAGCCTGGGATGAAGAGGGCAATGATGTGGCGCAATCGGTGCTGACCGGCAAGCGCATGAAGGTCAGGGCCTTGTGCCTGACTACACCGGATGTGGTGATTCCGATCCTGTTCGTACCGGGCATCATGGGGACCAGGCTCAAGGTCATCGGGCGTGACAAGGGTCCGGCATGGTTCCCGCCCGAGGCCAAATGGGAAGCCGTCGTGCTGCTGCTCAAGCACTTTTGCCGCACTGCTGCAGACCGCCAGCGCTTGCTCAACCCCGATACCACCGAGGTGGATCAAGACGGGCCCGCCTATCCTGACGACATCAGCAAGACGCTGCTGGCCTTCGCCCCTGGCAAGACCGATGCCGAGCGCATCAAGTGGCGTGGCTGGGGGCAACTGCACGCGGACAGTTATTTGCCGATTCTTTCACTGCTGGAGACGAGCATGGCGTTGATCTTCGATCCGGCCAGCCAGGGCAAGAAACTCACTTCACATTGGCAGGAACTGGTGATGGCGCGCCAGGATGCGACCAGGCTAGGCGCGCAGAAGCCGTTCACACCACTGCAGGAGAAGCAGTTGCAGGACGCTGCCGAACTGCTCTATCCGGTGCATGCGGTGGGCTATAACTGGCTGCAGAGCAACAAGGTGTCGGCACAGCGGCTGGCTGACCAGATCGAACGGATCACTGCGTATTACCGCAGCAAGGGGAAAAGTTGCGAGCAGGTGATTCTGGTCACGCACAGCATGGGCGGCCTGGTGGCGAGAGCTTGCGCGCAGTTGCCGCAGATGGCCGAACGTATCCTGGGTGTGGTGCATGGTGTGATGCCGGCCATCGGCGCACCGGCGACCTACAAGCGTATCCGGGCGGGGTTTGAAGGCGCAGCGCAGGTGATTCTGGGGCGCAATGGCGCCGAGTGTTCGGCGGTGATGGCCAATGCAGCTGGCCCGCTGGAATTGCTGCCGACGGCGCAATACAAGACCTGGAGCAATAAAGGAGAACGGCATTGGCTGCGGGTCAGTTATGTGGGTATCGGACAGCGTGGGATGCCTGAGGAGATGGAAAGCTTCCTGGGTGAGGGGGATCCTTACGCGAAGATTTATCTGAACAACTCGCCGGATTGGTGGAAGTTGATTCGGGAGGATCTGATTGATCCGGCAGGGCGGGAAGAAAAGGCGGCGAGCAAAGCAAGAGGAACGGGCATCCCTGATAACGATCTCCGCAAGCCAGACTTCGACAGGTTTGCTTTGAACTTGCAGAAGGCCCGTGAGTTGCACGAACTCATCCACCAAAAGTACCACGCAAGAACCTACGCCTACTATGCGGCGGATCCTCAACGACCTTCTTGGAATGAAGTGCAATGGAAGTGTCCAGTTTCTGTTCCGGACGATATTAAAACGGCGATGCTCAGGGATGACAACCTGAATCGCGAGATTTTCCTGGCGTTCAGGAAAGGGAGTGCACGCCGTTTTGTCTTGCAGGAACCGACAGGACCAGGTGACGGTACCGTACCGGTCGAATCGGGTGCGGCGCCTACTCCTCATGTCCTGCAGATGTTCAAGCACGAAGGAAACGCGAAAGGGCATGACAGTTACGACCATCAGTATTCCTACAACAGCAGGATCGCGCAGGCAGCGACGCTGTATTCCATCGTGAGCATCGTCAGCGAATCGGCATGGGTGCGAAGGGAATTCAAGAAATGATGAATTTCAACAGCCTGTCTTTCATCAATGGCCTCTCCATGGTGTTGTGTACCTTTGCGCTGTCTGGAGACCTGTCAATTTATTCTGGATCTGCAAGCATGAACAAATCACTTGGCCCCGTGACGACCTTTTGTGTTGGGCGTTTTCTGATTGATGTTCCCCAAGGCTCAACGCTGAGTGGCGGAAATTATCTCTACGACTTCACGCGGATAGAGCGACCGCAGGCCATGGAGGTCGAGGCATTTTCCGCCCGTCATGCCGAAAGGGAGCGCTTTCTCAGAGAGGAAAAACACAAGAGCGAACCGAGCCTTCTACGTCTGGTGGAAATACCGGACACCTATTCCAGAATATATGTCTACTGGCAGAGCGCCCATATCACTGCCGTTGCCGAGGTTGATGGCTATCTCTGGACGAACGGTGTCCAGTTTTTACTGAAGACCCAGGCCGGAATGAGTGCGCCACCCCCCGGGATCAGCAGTCGCCAAGACTACGCCGTTGCCCGAATGCGAGAGACGCTCGCCAACCTGAGAACCCGTCAAGATGACGATATCCCCACCGAGCCCGGATATTGTTTCGAAGGCGGCTTCATCGCCAATCCAGAGTGGGAAAACGAAGAAGCCGGCATCGACATCGACATCGCCGGCCACCCCGATGCCTTTGTCTCTGTCTGGTTCTATCCACTGGCAATGAGCAAGCACGACCGTCCCCTGCTGGATCGCATGGGTGACGTGCTGCAAATGTTGGGTCGTATGGCGACCTCAGTGCACGTGCTACGACGAGGCGACCGCCAGGTCGGCCCCTACAAGGGCCAGGAATTTTTGGTGAGTGCGCCCAACAGCGGCGGTCTGCGCGGTCACAGCTTTATCTGGGAGACCGAAGGAGAAGGCACGCTCGATACCCCCGCGCTCAAGATCGAATTGACCACCGGCCATCACGACGAAAACAGCAATCCTCAACAAACCAGGATGACCGACGCCCAGGCCATGAAGCTGTGGGACGACGTGTTGGACAGTTTCCGCCTGCGTCCCGTCGTCAGTGCGCAGGAGACGCGACCATGACGCGTTCGACAGCCGGCATCGAACCGACCCGCCTGGTCGGCACAGCCTGGGATGAAGAGGGCAATGATGTGGCGCAATCGGTGCTGACTGGCAAGCGCATGAAGGTGCGCGCTTTGTGCCTGACCACACCGGATGTGGTGGTCCCGATCCTGTTCGTACCGGGCATCATGGGGACCAGGCTCAAGGTCATCGGGCGTGACAAGGGTCCGGCATGGTTCCCGCCCGAGGCCAAATGGGAAGCCGTCGTGCTGCTGCTCAAGCACTTTTGCCGCACTGCTGCAGACCGCCAGCGCTTGCTCAACCCCGATACCACCGAGGTGGATCAAGACGGGCCGGCCTATCCTGACGACATCAGCAAGACGCTGCTGGCTTTCGCCCCTGGCAAGACTGATGCCGAGCGCATCAAGTGGCGTGGCTGGGGGCAGCTTCATGCGGACAGTTATTTGCCGATTCTTTCACTGCTGGAGACGAGCATGGCGCTGATCTTCGATCCGGCCAGCCAGGGCAAGAAACTCACTTCACATTGGCAGGAACTGGTGATGGCGCGCCAGGATGCGACCAGGCTAGGCGCGCAGAAGCCGTTCACACCACTGCAGGAGAAGCAGTTGCAGGACGCTGCCGAACTGCTCTATCCGGTGCATGCGGTGGGCTATAACTGGCTGCAGAGCAACAAGGTGTCGGCACAGCGGCTGGCTGACCAGATCGAACGGATCACTGCGTATTACCGCAGCAAGGGGAAAAGTTGCGAGCAGGTGATTCTGGTCACGCACAGCATGGGCGGCCTGGTGGCGAGAGCTTGCGCGCAGTTGCCGCAGATGGCCGAACGTATCCTGGGTGTGGTGCATGGTGTGATGCCGGCCATCGGCGCCCCGGCGACCTACAAGCGTATCCGGGCGGGGTTTGAAGGCGCGGCGCAGGTGATTCTGGGGCGCAATGGCGCCGAGTGTTCGGCGGTGATGGCCAATGCACCTGGCCCGCTGGAATTGCTGCCGACGGCGCAATACAAGACCTGGAGCAATAAAGGAGAACGGCATTGGCTGCGGGTCAGTTATGTGGGTATCGGACAGCGTGGGATGCCTGAGGAGATGGAAAGCTTCCTGGGTGAGGGAGATCCTTACGCGAAGATTTATCTGAACAATACTGCGGATTGGTGGAAGTTGATCCGCGAAGATTTGATCGATCCGGCTGGAAGAGAAGACAGGGCGAAATTGCGAAGCGCGGGAAAAGACAAGGCAAAAGAGCCGGCCTCCGACTTTAAAAAATTCCAGGACAATCTCGACGTCTCTCGGAAGCTTCATTCGATCATCAAAGATCGATACCACTCAAATAGCTACGCATATTACGCCAGCGATCCAGAAAGGTTGACTTGGAATGAGGTGCAGTGGAAATGTCAGACGCCCGTGCCTGGCGATCCTCGCTACGCTTTACTTGCGGAAGATGATTTAAACGGTTCCATAGAATTGCTCTTCAATGGTAACAAACGATACCGTTTTCTGATTCAAGGTGGTAGCGGGAATGGAGATGGCACTGTGCCGGCCGAATCGGCCGCAAGTGCGAAAAAGCATGTCGTTCAAATCTTCAGGCATGGTGGACGGTCCAGCGGTCACGACTCCTACGACCATCAGTATTCGTATAACTCCCCAACCACTCAGGCAGTGACCTTGTATTGCATCGTCAAGATGGTCTCCGAGTCCGACCTGGTTACACGTTCTTCAGCCAAGTCGTGAAGCTCCAGAAACTTATCGTTTTGATCCTCGTATCGACGCTTCTGAGCGCGACAACGGCATTTGATCAGTCACCCGGCCGAGCCAGCTCGCACATGATGAATAAAAATATGGACACAAACAATGAAACGCCGGTCCGCACATTTTGTACGGGCAGATTTCTGATCGATCTTCCGGCAGGTTCCCAACTAAGCGGGGGAAACTACCAATATGCTTTTGCCCGCATTGAAGCACCGAAGACGATGGGCAAGGATGACTTTGAAAAGGAGGTACTGGCTAGAGCGACGTATCTGCGAACTACACAGCATGACTCCGGTGCGCCAATGCTGATCGACATAATCCGGCCGGACCACGATAGTGCGATATTGGTTTCCTGGAACCATGATGCAAGCACCGTAGTGATGTCGATGACTGGCTATCGTTGGACGGAGGGCCGCAGTTTTTCCTTCTCGATGAAAGTCGATGATGATCACCACTCGGAAGGTCTGGATGCGATGCGACAGCTGCTGTTCAACCTCCGTTATCGACCCGAAGACGATATTCCCACCGAGCCCGGATATTGTTTCGAAGGCGGCTTCATCGCCAATCCAGAGTGGGAAAACGAAGAAGCCGGCATCGACATCGACATCGCCGGCCACCCCGATGCCTTTGTCTCTGTCTGGTTCTATCCACTGGCAATGAGCAAGCACGACCGTCCCCTGCTGGATCGCATGGGTGACGTGCTGCAAATGTTGGGTCGCATGGCGACCTCGGTGCACGTGTTACGTCGAGGCGACCGCCAGGTCGGCCCCTACAAGGGTCAGGAATTTTTGGTGAGTGCGCCCAACAGCGGCGGTCTGCGCGGCCACAGCTTTATCTGGGAGACCGAAGGAGAAGGCACGCTCGATACCCCCGCGCTGAAGATCGAATTGACCACCGGCCATCGTGACAAGAACGGCAATCCGCAACAAACCAGGCTGACCGATGAACAAGCCATGAAGCTGTGGGACGAAGTGCTGGACAGTTTCCGCCTGCGCCCGATCCGGGCTGTGCCAGCCTCTCTTACGCCGACGTAGCCAGCGTCGCCCTTCGCCGTCTTGTCGCTACTGCTTCCTGATACCTATCGAAAGGAATCCACCATGCCCAACATCATCCGCCTGGGTGACGCCACTTCCCACGGAGGCCAGGTCACGCAAGTGAGCGCCACCCATTTCACGGTCGGCGGCTTACCCGTCGCGCGGGTCGGCGATGCCTGCAGCTGTCCGCAAAAAGGACACGACAACTGCACCATCGCCGAAGGACATCCCCATCACAAGATCGATGGCATCGCCGTCGCCTACGAAGGCCACAAGACCAGCTGCGGGGCCACGCTCATCGCCAGTACCGGCTACTTCAGCGCACAGTGACAGCGTACCGCCACGCCCTCACCTTTCCGGCCAGTGCATCTCAGGCATAGGTCAATCGCGCAGTCGATGGCGCCGCGACCACCTTCAGTGCCGGCGCTCCGCCCTCCAGCTTGAACACCGACACCAGTCGCGCCAGTTGCGCCGCCTGGTCCTGCAAGGATTGCGCCGCTGCTGCAGCCTGCTCGACCAGTGCGGCATTCTGCTGCGTCACCTGGTCCATCTGCACGATGGCCAGGTTGACCTGTTCGATCCCCGCACTCTGCTCCTGGCCGGCGGCGCTGATCTCGTTGACCACCTCGCCGACCCGCTGCACGCTTTGCACCACGTCGTGCATGGTTCGCCCGGCCTGTTCGACCAGCTTGCTGCCATTGCCTACGCGCGCCACCGAGTCGGCGATGAGCGCCTTGATCTCATGCGCGGCGGTGGCCGATCGCTGTGCCAGCGCGCGCACTTCCGACGCGACCACCGCAAAGCCGCGTCCCTGCTCACCGGCGCGGGCCGCTTCCACGGCGGCGTTCAGGGCCAGGATGTTGGTCTGGAAAGCGATCCCGTCGATGACCGCAATGATGTCGACGATTCTCTTGGAAGAGGCATCGATGGCGCCCATCGTCTCCACGACCTGATTCACCACGTCGCCACCCTGGCGCGCAATGTCGCTGGCCGATCCGGCCAGTTCGTTGGCCTGGCCGGCATGGCTGGCGTTCTGCTTGACGGTGGCGGTGAGCTGTTCCATCGAAGAAGCCGTCTCTTCCAGCGAGGCCGCCTGCTCTTCCGTGCGCGAGGACAGATCGAGGTTCCCGCGCGCGATTTCGCTGCTGGCCGTGGCGATGGTATCGGTCGAGACGCGCACCTGGCTGACGATTTCCAGCAGCCGGTCATTCATCTTCTTGAGTGCCCGCAGCAACATGCTGGTTTCATCGCGGCCATGCGCATCGATGGCCGAGGTCAGGTCCCCGGCGGCCACCGTCTCGGCCACGCGCACCGCGCGATCCAGGGGCGCGGTGATGCTGCGCGTGATCATCCAGGCAATCGCTGCAGCCGCAGCCAGACCCGCAGCGGCCAGGGCCAGCAGCAGGGTGCGGGCCTGCACGTAATTGCTTTCGACCTCATTGCCGGCCGCTTCCATCATGGCGTGCTGCTGCTTGATGAGGGCGTCGGCGGCATTCATGGTTGCGCTCTGCACCGGGCGCACTTCGTCGATCAGCACGTCGATGGCGCCCTCCTTGCCACCCTGCTGCACCATGGCCAGCACCTTGTCGCGTTTCTCGAAATAGGCGCTCTGGGCCGTCACCAGCTTGTTGAGCGCAGTGCGACTGTCCTCATCGGTGAGCAGCTTGTCCAGCTGGGCCAGATCCTCCTTGATGGCACGGTCGGCGCCGGTGATGCGCTCGTACTCGCTCTTGATCTGCGGCTCCCGTTTCAACAGCAGAATGTTGCGTACCGAGCGCGCGATCAGGTTGAGCTGGTCGACGATATCCCCTGCCACCACGGTCTTGGGATACTTGTCGTTGATCACATCCTTCATCTGTACGTTGAGCTGCCCCAGGCGGACGATGCCGTTGGCGGCCATGGCCAGCATCAGTACCATCAGCAGGCCGAAGCCCAGCCACAGGCGGAGACGAATGGTGACGTTGGAAAGCTGCATGGAATTCCCCTGTTATCGTTGGTTGTCGTCAGGCAAACCGATGCCGTGGCGTAACAGGAAATCAATCGTTGAGTGGCATCCTGCTTGCCGTGCGGCAGCTTCAGCATAGGAGACAAGCAGGAGGAAGCCAAGCACGGCCAGGCCCGGTCCGTGAAAAACGCCGCAGCACAAGGCGGCGGCGCAGACCAGGCAGCGCGAGAGCGATCAGGTAGCGGCCGGAACCAGCGGCCGTTGCGGCGCCCGCCTGCCCAGCACGGCAATGGCCAGTGCCGATACCAGGGCAGGCACGGCCAGCATGGCCAGGATCAACTCCATGCCGAGGTTCATCGACATCATCCAGCCGCCGCACAGCGATCCCACCACCGAGCCGCAGCGACCCGCCGCATTGGCCCAGCTGACGCCCGTGGCGCGGTTGTGGGTCGGATAGAACTGGGCGGCCAGGGCATTGGCGCCGACCTGTGTCCCGCTGACGAAGATGCCGACGCCAAAGATGGCCAGCACCAGCAGCCACAGATGGCCGCCGCTCAGGCCACTGGCCACCACGCTGACCGCACCCAGGACATAGGCCAGCGACAGGGTGCGATGCGCACCGGCACGGTCCATGCAGCGGCCCAGCACGATGGCTCCCAGCGTGCCGCCGATCTGGAAGGTGGATGTTACCAGCGAGGCCTTGCTCATCGATGCCCCGGCATTGGTCAGCAGCGTGGGCAACCAGCTCGAAATGAGATAGATGATCAACAGGCTCATGAAGAAGCTGATCCACAGCAATATCGTCCCCATCGCATATTGCGCACTGAAGAGCGCGCGCACGGGTGTGCCGCTGGCCTTCTCGTCCACGCTCAGCAGTGGCGTCTGCGTGAGGGCCGGGGCCAGACGGCGCAGCAGCGCTTGCATGCGCGCGGGCGCGGCCTGCCGGCTGACCAGGAAGCGCAGCGATTCCGGCAGCCACAGCACCAGGGCCGGCACCAGCAGCAGCGGCAGGATCCCGCCGGCGAGCAGCACGCCGCGCCAGCCCACGCTGGCCAGCAGATGCGCCGAGGCCAGTCCGCCCACGGCCGAGCCGATGGTGAAGCCGCAGAACATGAGCGTCACCAGTGTGGAGCGTCGCGCCGAAGGACAGTATTCGGAGGTCATGGTAATGGCGCAGGGCATGGCGCCGCCCAGGCCCAGCCCGGTCAGGAAGCGCCACGCCACCAGCCAGCCCAGGCTGGGTGACCAGGCCGCCGCCAGGCTGGTGAGGCCGAAGAACAGGACCGAACACACCAGGATGGTCTTGCGCCCCAGGCGGTCAGCCAGCGGACCGAAGACCAGGGCGCCGGCCATCAGACCGAACAGGCCGGCCCCGAACAGCGGTGCCAGTGCGGCCGCGCTCAGTTGCCACTCGGCACGGATGGCGGGGGCGATGAAGCCGATGGCGGCGGTGTCGAAACCATCGACCGTCACCACGAAAAAGCACAGCCACAGCGTGAGCCGCTGCAGCCGCGAGAAAGGCAGTGCATCGATGAATTGCTGTACGTCTTGCCTGGTTTGCATGGCATGTCTCCTCTCTGGATAGGGTGAGCCGCGCGACATGGGCGCGGCTTCGTGTGCAGGGAAAAAGCGGAATGCGTGATGACCGGCCCTAGGCCACGGCCACCGTGATCGGGGTCAGCCCGGCAATGTGTGCCGTCATGGTCTGGCCGGCTTGGACGGCGCCCACGCCATCCGGGGTGCCGGTAAAGATCAGGTCGCCCGGCTGCAGTTCGAACAGCGTCGAAAGATTGGCGATGATTTCGTTGACCGACCAGATCAGGTGGGTGAGATCGCTTCTCTGGCGTGTCACACCATCGACCTCCAGCACCACTTCCCCGCGCGTGATTTCACCGGTCCGGGTGATCGGATGCAGCAGACCGACCGGCGCCGAATAATCGAAGGCCTTGCCGATTTCCCAGGGACGACCCATCTCGCGCATCTTCATCTGCAGGTCGCGCCGGGTCATGTCCAGTCCCACCGCATAGCCGGCGATGTGCGCAGCCGCGTGGTCCACGGCGATATTCTTGCCGGCCTTGCCGATGGCGACCACCAGTTCGATTTCGTGGTGATAGTTGCTGGTCTGGTCCGGATACGGCAGACGTACGCACTGACCGGCCGGCACCGGGACGATGGATTGCGCGTCGTTGGGTTTGCAGAAGAAGAAAGGCGGTTCGCGATCAGGGTCGAAGCCCATTTCACGCGCGTGCGCGGCGTAGTTGCGGCCCACGCAGTAGACCCGGCGCACCGGGAACAAGGAGGGGCTGTCGGCCACCGGCAGGCCGACTACGGTCATGGGAGCGAAGAGATAGTTCATGGAGAGAATTTCCGGGTCAAGGTAGGTCAGGGTCAGAACGGAACGTGGTGATATCAGGAGGTCGCATCCACCTGCGCCGCCGGCGCTGCGCGCTGGAAAGCCGGCAGGGCCAGGCAGGCGCGCTCGACGGCCAGGATGCGCGGATAGGGGGCGAGGTCCAGCGCAAAGCGGCGTGCGCTTTCCACCTGCGGAATCAGGTAAACGTCGGCCAGCGTGACCTGCTGGCCATAGCAGAATTCGCCGCGCTGCAGATCCTGCGCCAGCAGGGCTTCCAGCGCCGCAAATCCCTCGCTGATCCACTGCCGGCACCAGGCGTTGACACTGGCCTCGTCGCAGCCCAGCGTCTTGCGCAGGTATTGCAGGATGCGGCGGTTGTTGACCGGGTGGATATCGCAGCCGACGATGGCCGCCAGCGCCCGCACCCGGGCCCGGCCATCGGCATCGGCGGGCAGCAGGGGTGGTGCCGGATGGCGTTCTTCCAGCCATTCCAGGATGGCCGGCGACTGGATCAGCGTGAGTTCGTCCGCCACCAGCGCCGGCACCATCGCCTGCGGATTGACGGCGCGGAAGGCCTCGCCCAGGTGTTCTTCGCTGCGCAGGTCAACGGCGATGTAATCGTAGGCCAGGTCCTTGAGGTTCAGGGCGATGCGCAGGCGGTGCGAACTGCCGCTGCGGAAAAAATTGTAGAGCTGCATCAAGCTTCTCCTGCTCAGTCGCGCGCCAGGCAGCGCTCGGCATTCCAGCCATAGAGCCATTGCATGGCGTCATAGAAGCGTTCCGGCGAGCGGCCCTTCCACAGATCGTTGCGCACCAGGCGTTCCACCCCCTTGGCGTGGTAGATGCGCCCCATCTCGCGCGAGGACAGCACGATGCGCGCCGTGCGCGCCACCCGCGAGCGCTGGTACAGATCGAAGGCGGCCAGGAAGTCGTTGTCATGCGCGCGCAGCGCCTGGCCCAGCGTCACCGCATCTTCCAGCGCCATGCAGGCGCCCTGCGCCATGTATTGCGTGGTGGGATGGGCGGCGTCGCCCAGCAGCGTGGCGCGGCCGAAGCTCCACTGCGCAATCGGCTCGCGGTCAGCCGTGGCCCAGCGCTTCCAGCTCCGGGGCAGGTCGATCAGCTGGCGCGCCTGCGCACAGATGCCCTGGAAATAGCTCTGCACTTCCTCGGCGCTGCCTTCGGTCACCCCCCACTGTTCCTGCTGGCGGCTATGGAAGGTCACCACCACGTTGTATTGCTCGCCACCGCGCAGCGGGTAATGCACCAGATGGCAGTTGGGACCGACCCAGATGCTGGCCGCATTCCACTGCAGGTCGACCGGGAAATCCTGCCGCTCCACCACGGCGCGATAGACCACGTGCCCGGTCACGCGCGCCGCATCGTTGACGTATTGCGCGCGCACCACCGACCTGGTGCCATCGGCACCGATCAGCGCCAGCCCGCGATGGGCCTGACCATGCTGGTCGTAGACGGTCACGCTGTGGTCATCCTGTTCTACCTGCTGCACGCGGGTGGAGGTGACCAGGCTCACGCGTGCGCTTTCCTGCGCGCCTTCCAGCAGCGAGCGGTGCACATCGACCCGGTGGATCACCGCATAGGGATTGCCGAAGCGCTGGCGGAAGGCCTCTCCGGTCGGAATGCGCCCCACCAGGGCGCCATCGATGGCATCGTGCATGACCATCTCATCGGTATAGACCGCACGCGCGCGCGCCTTCTCGCCCACGCCCAGGGCATCGAAGGCATGAAAGGCATTGGGGCCGAGCTGGATGCCGGCACCGATTTCGCCGATCTCGGCCGCTTGTTCCAATACCTTCACATCGAAGCCCTGGCGCACCAGGGCCAGGGCAGCGGCAAGGCCGCCAATGCCGCCACCGGCGACGATCACGGGGAGGGATTGCGTCATGGGATATCCTTTTTGTTCATAGGGAGTGAAAAGCGGCCTGCGTCAGCCGATGCCGGGAAGACGGCCGCCTCAATCCTCGCTGCGCACCTCGTAAAGCCCCAGCTTGCGATGGAGCGGGCTCTCATCGGCGATGAAGAAAAAGGCCGGCTGGCTGGCCGAACGGTTACGCAACTGCACGGCGCCATAGCCCGGCACGCAGCAGGTGTCGGCCTGGGCCAGCGTGAACTGCGCCTGCGCCGTCTGGACGCTGGCACTGCCCTCGATCAGGTGCAGCACCGCCGCCGGCGAGCGCGCCGGCAGCCGCAGCGATTCGCCGGGCCGCAGCATCAGTGCCGAATAGCCGAGAATGTTCTGGCAATCGCCTCCGCTCTCGGGGTTGATGTAGGCCAGCTGCACCGCCTCGCCGGCTGGCTGCGATTGCGCCAGTGCGAGCAGGCTCTGGCGCACTTCCGACCAGGGATAGCGCAGCATGGGATAGGACTGCCGGCTGCGCACGAACAGCGGCGCCGGCACCACGCCGCCACTGCGATAGGCGCGCTCCTGGCCCTGCCGGCTGACCTTCTGCGGCGCGCCTTCCTGCACGTAGGAAGCTTCCAGGTAATGCACCAGCGGCAGGTCCAGCACGTCCAGCCAGACCACCGGTTCGCTGCCATCGTGGCCGTGCTCGTGCCACAGGCCGGTCGGTGTGAGGATCAGGTCGCCGCGCTGCATCAGGCATTTCTCGCCCTCCACGGTGGTGTAGGCGCCCTCGCCTTCGACGATCATGCGCACGGCATTGGGCGTGTGACGGTGCGCGGGCGCCCATTCGCCCGGCAGCAGCAATTGCATGCCCAGTTAGATGGCGGCGCTGGCCTGCATCTTTTCCAGCCCGTGGCCGGGATTGGCCAGCACCAGCACGCGCCGCTCGGCCTTTTCCATCGGCGTGAGTTCGCCGGCCTGCATCAACAGCGGGCGCAGGCTCTCGTAGCGCCAGTGCGCCGGGCGCGTTTGCGGGATCGGTTTGCCCGGCGGCAGCACTTTGCGCAGGCTGGGCCACAGCGGGACCAGATGTTGCCGGGTGAGGGCGTCACGATAGTCGGATGGCAGGTCATCCAGGGTGCCGAGTTGCAGCATGGTATCTCCAGTGTCGTTGTCACGCCTGGCGCGTCGGCCAGTGCTGATTTTTTTCTGATGCCGGAAATGTACGCGCCGCATCGACATTCGGTCTATGCAATGGTATTAATGCATTCCATTCGAATAACGAATAAAGCGAGACCCATGCAAACCGCAGACATCCGCCTGCTGCAGGTATTCGACGAGATCTACAAGACCCGCAGCGTGACCCGCGCGGCCGAGCATCTGGGGCTGGGCCAGCCGGCGGTGAGCATCGCCCTGGCGCGTCTGCGCGCGCATTTCAACGATCCGCTGTTCGTGCGCATCGCCAACGTGATGGAACCCACGCCGCTGGCCTGCGAGTTGCAGGAGCAGGTGCATGGCACCCTGGCTTCGCTGGAACAGGTCTTTGGTTACCGCAGCAGTTTCGACCCCACCCGGGCCGAGCGCACCTTCACCATCAGCATGACCGACATCAGTCAGCTGGTGTTGCTGCCGCGCCTGTGGGCACACCTGCGGCGCACCTCGCCGGGCGTCCATATCGACATCGTGCCCTTGTCGGAGCAGACCCCGCGTCTGCTGGAGTCCGGCGAAGCCGACCTGGCCCTGGGCTTCGTACCGCAACTGGAGGCGGGTTTCTATCAGCAATCGCTGTTTCGCCAGCGCTACGTCTGCGTGGCCAGCGCCGACCATCCGCGCATCCGCCAGCGCCTGACGCTCAGGCAGTTCGAGCGCGAGGAGCACGCCGTGGTCACCTCCTCCGGCACCGGTCACCTGATCCTGGCCAAGGAGATCGCCAGCCAGGGCATCCGTCACAACATCGCCCTGCGCGTGCCGAATTACCTCGGCATTGCCTTTGTGATCGAGCAGACCGACATGCTGGTGACCATCCCGGAACGCCTGGCGCAAGTCCTGGAAGGACGCGGACGTTTCAAGGTCTTCCCGGTGCCTTTCGCGCTGCCCGATTATGCGGTCAAGCAACACTGGCACGAGCGCTACCATCACGATCCGGGTCATCGTTGGTTACGCGGGGTGGTGTCGGATCTGTTGTCGACAGCGCGACGTTGAGTCGTGTGCCGTGCGCCGTCGGAAAAAGTAAGGTCGGATTGGTAACAGCTGATACCATCTTCATCGGCCCGCTACGGCAGGCCGGCCTTCAGTCACCCAGGTCAATGGTCCCCGCCAGCCGGATCGCCTGGGGCGTCTCGTACATCGCTACGACCCATGCCTGCTGCATATCCCCGGCATGCTCATCGAGGGTCGCCGCCACGAAGTTGATGGAAGCCCGGTCCAGGCCGGCATAGGGATCGTCCAGCAGCGTCAGCGTGGCCTGTGCCGCAAAGGCGGCGGCCAGGTAGACCTTGCGCTTGCTGCCGGTGGAGAGCATGAAGAGCTTTTTCTCCAGATGCGGCGTCAGTGACAGTCCTTCGATCAACGCCGGCAAGCGCGCGTGATCGAAATGCGGATAGCGTTGGGCCAATGCGGCAAATACTTCCGGCGGCGTCATCTGGTCATCAGCTTCGCTGCGCGGATCGATGAAGAACACCTGGCGACGATAGTTCTCAGGCTCGCTGTCCAGCCGCAGGCCGTTCAACTCCAGCACCCCGTCGCGCGCCGGCATCAAGCCGGCCAGCAGCTTGAGCAGCGTGGTCTTGCCGCGGCCATCGCCACCGCGTACCAGGTTCACGCCGGGCAGGATACGGGCCGAGAAATCCTGGAACAGGTCCAGGCCGGGATAGGAAAAATTCAGGCGCGATACCAGCAGCAGCGCTGCGCGGTCGGAAGCTTGGGTCATCGTTGCGGATCGTGGTGAGTCGGTGAAACCGGCACGCTGCATTCGCGGCCGTGCGGGTAATCAGCGGCGCTGGCGTGCAGCCTGACGCCGGGCCTCTTCGGCGGCCTGCTTTTCCTTCCTGGCATCGGCCAGCATCGCCAGTGCCAGTGCCAGCGGCGGATACAGCAGGATCAGGCCGCTCCAGTCATGGTCCGACAGGAACATCAGCACGGCAATGCACAGGTCCACCGCCATCAGGCACATCAATGGCCATCCCACGGGCGCACCCAGGAAGGTCTTCTGTCGCTTGTTCTTGAAATACAGTGCCATGCCATTCACCCTGCTTTGTCGTTCGCCGCATGGCCCGGGTGTCGCGCCGCAGGGGGCGTACTGACTAGCGGGCAGGATGCTGGCGATGGGTTGTCTCCTGAGCGCGATTATAAAAGATGTCGCCAGCCGGGGCGAGGCGGCGGCGCATCTTCCCACCCGGCAAACATGCTTGAGCCTGCCCGTGCGGGATGACGGACCTGTGGAAAAAATATAAAAAAAACGGTCCCGGCAGATGCCGGAACCGTTGCTCCCTGGTACTGGAAACGTACCCGCCTTGATCAACGCGCCTTGGCAGCCCCCGGCCACATCCGCACCACCAGGGCCAGCACGGACGCCATCACTGCCAGCGCCACCACCGCGATCCAACCCCACTGCGCCAGAGCCAGGCTGCCCAGGGCGGCACCGGCGGCCATGCCGATGAACATGCCCACGAACAACACGGCGTTCAAGCGGCTGCGGGCGCCCGGTTCGATGCTGTAGACGATGGTCTGGTGCGCCACCAGCGTGGCCTGCACGCCGAGGTCGAAGCCTATCGCGGCCAGCGCTAGCAGCACCAGTTGACCTTGGGTCGAGAACCACGGCGACAGGGCCATCGATGCAAAAGACAGGGCGGCCAGGGCCACGCCCAGACGGGTCACCAGTTCCGGGCCCTTCTTGTCGGCAATGCGGCCTGCCAGCGGCGCAGCCAGGGCACCGGCAGCACCGGCCAGGCCGAAGGCACCGGCAGCGGCACTGCCCAGGTGGAACGGAGCGCCATGCAGCATCAGCGCCAGAGTCGACCAGAAGGCCGAGAAGCCCACCGACAGCAAACCTTGCGCCAGTGCAGCGCGACGCAGCGCGCCATGCTTTTTCACCAGGGTGCCGAGCGAACCCAGCAGTGCGCCATACGACAGATGCGTGGTCGGATGAAAGCGCGGCAGTCCGCGCCATGCAGCCAGGCCGATCAGGGCGATGCTGGCCGACGCGCCCACGAACATGGCGCGCCAGCCGAAGTGCTCGGCCACGAAGCCGCTGACCACGCGCGAGAGCAGGATGCCCAGCAGCAAGCCGGTCATGACGGTGCCGACGATGCGGCCGCGATGTTGTTCCGGCGCCAGGGTGGCGGCAGCCGGGACGATATCCTGCGCCAGCGTGGCTGTCAGGCCAATGGCCAGGCCGGCCGCCAGCAGGGTCGCCACGCCCGAGGCCGCGCCGGCCAGCAGCAGTGCCACCGTCAGGATGGCGGCCTTGATGAGGATGATGCGGCGGCGGTCATAACGATCGCCCAGCGGGGCCAGCAGCAGGATGCCCAGCGCATAGCCGAGCTGGGTCGACATCGGCACCATGCCCACGGCGCGCTCGGAGGCGCCGATGTCATCGGCCAGCACACCCAGCATGGGTTGCGAATAGTAGAGCGAAGCCACGGCCAGGCCGGCACCGCTGGCCAACAGGCCGATCAGTCCGGTCGATAGCCCGTGGGCGTGGGAGGAAGCCGCTGCAGGGGCGGCTGTATGCGTCTTGGGAATGCTGTTCATGATGGCACCTCGATAAAGTGGGTCTGGCGGCCGGCCCGGGAAATCCCCTCTTTGCCAGCGTTGGAACGGATTGTCCGCTTCCCGGCTCGCATCCGGTAGTAGCGCAGCTGGCAGAATTGTTATACGTTAGCCGTATGACCAAGCCGCCCTCCCCTGCCTCCAGCTTCTCGGCCACCGGCCTGACCGACCGCATCGAACTGATCCAGACCTTCGTGCGCATCGTCGAGGCCGGCAGCCTCTCGGCCGCCGCTGCCCAGCTCGCGACCACCCAGCCCACCGTCAGCCGCCGCCTGCAGGCGCTGGAACGCTCGCTGGGCGTGCGCCTGCTGCAGCGTTCCACCCATGCGATGAAGATGACCGAGGATGGCGAGCGCTGCTACGAGCGCGCCAAGGAATTGCTGGCCGGCTGGGATGAATTCGAAAGCGAATTGCGCGGCGCCCGCCAGCACGCCGCAGGCACGCTGCGCGTGGTGGTGCCGCACGCCTTCGGTCAGAAGCAGCTGATCGCGCCCTTGTTGCAGTTCATGCAGCGCCATCCGCGCATCACCGTCGAATGGCTGTTGCATGACCGCGCGGCGGACTTCATCAGCCAGGGCATCGATTGCGCCATCCAGGTCGGCGAAGTCAGCGATCCCTCGGTGGTCGCCATCCACCTGGCCGAGGTGCCGCGCATGACGGTGGTGGCGCCCGCGCTGCTGCGGGGCCGCCCCCTGCCCCGCCGCCCGCAGGACCTGGCCGCTTTTCCGTGGATTGCTATTCCCGCTTTCTATCGCCGCGAGATCACGCTGACCCATGCCACCAGCGGCGAGCAGCGCCGTGTGGCATTGCGGCCACAACTGGTGACCGACAGCCTGTATGCGCTGCGCAACATCGCCATCGAAGGCATGGGGGTGGCCGTGGGGTCGTCGTGGGTGTTGGCCGAAGACGTGGCGGCGGGTCGTCTGGTGCAGTTGCTACCGGAGTGGGAACCGGCACCGCTGCCGGTGTCGCTGATGTATCCCTATGCGCGTTTCTATCCGGCGCGGCTGCGCCACTTCATCGATACCATGAAGGAAGCGATGCCGGCCGTGGTGCACAGGGCGGTGGGCTGGGGTGCGCACGGAGCCTGAGTGCTGGTCGCGCCAATCCTCGCCAACCCGCACGGCCATGTGGTTCCTTCAGGAAACGCCTGAGGTTCAAGGATGAGCCGGGCGTCTATAGTGCAGCCGAGAAGTTGCCTTTCGGAATGGCGGCCGCAGACGAGCCCGCCGGCCAGAGCAACTTTGGAAATGAATGATGACTTGCAAAGAGGCGCAGGGATCGCCATTCCTATCGGCTTGCTCAAGCGGAGAACAAGAACATGGGTATCGAAGAAGCCGGCGGCGATCTTGCCCGCCACCGTTCACAAGAGCTGGTCGATCAGCTCAACAGGATTCAGGAAATCATGGACAGCCTGACATCGACGTTTGAAGACATCGCGCTTCTTGCCGGCGTCCACGCAGACGGTTCTGCTCAAGCCGTGGCCGTGGCGGCAATTGCCAGGGCCAGGAAGACCTCATGCTGATACGCATGAGGTTCTTGCTTTACATCTCCTTGTCGGATCGAAGACGTCATCCCCGCTGTTGATCCAGCCGCATGGTGCGATGCCGTGCGTAATGCTGATGCCACGAGAACGCCTCTCCCAGCAGATGCGGCGTATGCCCGCCGGCCTGGCAGGCCCGCTCGAAGTAGTCGCGCAATTGCGGCCGGTAATCCGGATGGCAGCACTGCTCGATCACCTTCACCGCCCGCTCGCGCGGTGCCAGACCGCGCAGGTCGGCCAGGCCCCATTCGGTCACCAGCACGTCGACGTCGTGCTCGCTGTGGTCCACATGCGAGACCATCGGCACCACGCTGGAAATCGCCCCGTCCTTGGCCACTGACTTGGACACGAAGATCGAGATCTGCCCGTTGCGCGCAAAGTCGCCCGAGCCGCCGATGCCGTTCATCATGTGCGTGCCGCCCACGTGGGTGGAATTGACGTTGCCATAGAGATCGAATTCCAGCGCCGTGTTCAGCCCGATGATGCCCAGCCGGCGCACCAGCTCGGGATGATTGCTGATCTCCTGCGGACGGAGCACCAGCTTGTCGCGGTAGCGTTCGATGTTGGTCAGGAAGTGGGCGTATTTGGCCTGCGACAGCGTGATCGAGGATGCCGAGGCAAAGGCCAGCTGGCCCGAGTCGAGCAGATCGATGGCGCTGTCCTGCAACACCTCCGAATACATCACCAGGTTGCGGAAGGGAGAGTCCACCAGCCCGTGCAGCACCGCATTGGCAATCGTGCCGATACCGGCCTGCAGCGGCGCCAGGGTGTGCGGCAGGCGGCCGGCTTCCACTTCGCATTCGAGGAAATGGATGACGTGGCGCGCGATGGCGCGGGTTTCATCGTCCGGCGGCAGCACGGAGGACGGACTGTCGGGGGTCTCGGTGAGCACGATGGCCACCACCTTGTCCGCATCGAAAGGAATCACCGGACGGCCGATGCGGTCGCCCGCCGCCGTCAGCGGAATCGGCTTGCGCTCGGGACGCGCGGCCGGCAGGTAGATGTCGTGCAGGCCCTCCAGCGCCAGCGGCATGCTGGTGTTGAGTTCGATGACGATGTGGCGTGCCTGCTCCACGAAGCTGGCCGAATTGCCCACCGACATGGTGGGGACGATGCCCTCTTCGGTGATGGCGGCGGCCTCGATGACGGCGATGTCGATGCGCGAGGGTGTGCCGCTGCGCAGCTGCTCGGCCGTCTCCGAGAGGTGCTGGTCGATGAACATGACTTCGCCCGCATTGATCTTCCTGCGCAGCGTCGGGTCGACCTGGAACGGCAGGCGCCGGGCCAGCAGGCCCGCTTCGGCCATCAGCCCATCGCTGCCATTGCCCAGCGAGGCGCCGGTGATGACGGTGAAATGCAGTTCTTCCTGCGCCGCCCGGTCGGCCAGCGCGCGTGGCATGGCCTTGGCGTCGCCGGCGCGTGTAAAGCCGCTCAGGCCAATGGTCATGCCGTTGTGGAAGAAGGTCGCCGCCTGCGCGGCGGACATGACTTTGCCGGCCAAGGCGGGCTGGCGGATGCGCTGGCTATCCATGAGAGTGTGCTCCTGCTCGGGTTCTTTAGGGGATGTGCAGTGCATCCTTGACGGACTTCTTGCATCTTGTTTGGCCCAAGTATAGGAGCCGCGAGGTATGCGCTGTATGATTAAAATTCCGCTGTTCCAGTCGGAAAATGCATACTTCCCCGACCCCAACCACCACGCTCAAAGCCGC
Organism: Herbaspirillum sp. DW155; assembly: GCF_037076565.1. Classification (NCBI taxonomy): domain Bacteria; kingdom Pseudomonadati; phylum Pseudomonadota; class Betaproteobacteria; order Burkholderiales; family Oxalobacteraceae; genus Herbaspirillum; species Herbaspirillum sp. DW155. The sequence goes on from NZ_AP029028.1 coordinate 48,226, forward strand.
TGCCATGGACATCCGCGCCCTGCGCTACTTCACCGAAACGGTCCGCCTGGCCAGCTTCAGCCGTGCCGCCGATGCCTTGCATGTCACCCAGTCCACCGTCAGCAAGATGGTGCGGCAACTGGAGGAAGAGGTCGATGCCCCGCTGCTGGTGCGCGATGGCCGCCGCCTGCTGCTCACCGATACCGGGCGCGTGGTCTATGAACAGGGCCAGCAGATCCTGGCATCCATGCAGCGGCTCGATGCCGAAGTGCGTGATACCAAGGCCTTGCGCTGCGGCCGCCTGGAGATCGGTATCCCGCCCATGATCAACATCCTCTGCACGCCGGTATTGAAGGCCTTCCGCGAGCGCCATCCCGAGATCGCCATCGTGCTCACCGAAGACACCGGCCCGCAGATCGAACAGCGCGTGGCCAATGGCGAACTGGAGATCGGCATGACCGTGCTGCCGGCCGACCCCGAGCTGGAGTTGCAGACCCTGCCGGTGGCGCGCTATCCCATGTGGGCGGTGGCCCGGGCTGGGCGCTTCCAGAAGAACCGCGCCACCCTGCGCTGCGCCCAGCTCGATGGCATGCCGCTGGTGCTGCTCAACAACGAGTTCGGCCTCACCCGCAGCCTGCGCGGCATGTTCCGGGAGCTGGACATCGCCCCCGAGATCGTCGCCCAGAGCGCCCAGTGGGACTGGCTGGTGGCCATGGCCCTGGCCGGCATGGGCGCGGCCCTGCTGCCCGAGCCCTTCATCCACCGCCTGGCCAGCGACCAGTTGCAGGCGGTGCGGCTGGTGGAGCCGGAAGTGCAGTGGCAGGTGGCCTACGTCACGCGGGGCGGCTATCTCTCGCACGCGGCGCGGGCGTGGATGGCCCTGAGCGAAGACTTGTTTGCCGGTGGCCGTTCACGGAAATGACCCCCACGGGGACAGGCGATATCAAGGCGGATTTTTCAGGCCATGTGAGGGCGCAGACAATGCATTCCATTTTGGAATGGAATCGGTGAATTTAAGTCATGCTGTGCATGAAGCGGTTTCCTATACTGATCATGCCGACACCTGCCGCACCCCCCTCACCCGTGAAGATGGAACCGGAATGACGTCATAGCGCGTGAGCGCACGGGTGTCGGCAACCTCCACGCAGTGCGTTGCCCTCCACCATCCGCTCTCTCGCCAGCACGATCATGCCGCCGCTCTTGTCGTCGCGTTTTTCTTCGCGTTTGTTTTCGCGTTTTTCGCTGTACCGTTTCCTGCTGCTCCATTACTGCCGCCGCTGCCGCACCCGCGTGGAGCGCTGGCGCATGCAGTTCCCGCTGCGCCATGCCAACCTGTCCGAGGGCCTGCGTGCGGCCTGCGGGGCGGCGGCCATGCTGCTCTTGGGCGAGTGGCTGGGCAATCCCCTTTTCTCCTGGGCCGCCATCGGCGCCTTTTTGACCTGCCTGGCCGATAGTGCCGGGTCCAACCGCGCGCGCCTGGCCTCCATGGGCGGCTTCGCGCTGGCCTCCACCCTGGGTGGCATGGTCGCCGCCAGCGCGGCCGGCTGGAGCGTGGAGGCGGGTTTGCTGGCCATCATGGCCTGTGCCGGCGTGGCCGGCTTCTCGCGCATCTATGGTGCCGCCGCCGGACTGGTGCTGATGCTGGCCGCCGGCGTCTCGGCCATCATGGCCGATGCCCCCGTGGTGCTGTGGCCGCTGGCGCAGAGCCACGTGCTGATCTACTTTGCCGGTTGCCTGTGGGCGCTGCTGCTGGGCCTGACGGTGTGGCGCATCCACCCCTTCGCGCCGGCGCGTCAGGCCGTCGCGCGTGCCTATGGCACGCTGGCCGAGCTGGCGGCCATTGCCGCGGCCACCGACCTGGAGGATGCGGCCTATGCCGTGCATGCCGCCGAACTGGCCGCCCATACCCGCCGTCATGCGCGCTTCGATCTGGCGGCGGCACATCGGGCGCTGCAAGCGGTCGCGATCGAACGCACCGAATCGCGCCGCCTGTATGAAAACCTGCTGGTGCGTCTGGCCCGTGCGGACGCGCTGCTGGATGGCATCACCGTACTGGCCGATCTGCAACTCACGCATTACCAGCCGCTGCGCGCGCGTCAGCGCAGCGCCCGCGTGCTGGGTGCGATTGCCCAGCAGTTGCAGGCCATGCAGCGGGAGATGCAGCGCGGCCAGGCCATCGCCGCCGACGAGGATGCCCGCATCATGCTGCGCCTGCGCCAGCTGGTGGCGCGCCTGCCCAGCGGGACCGCACGGCTGCTGCAACAGCTCGATATGCCGCTGGCCTTGGGCGCCGACGACCCTGCCCGTCTCAAGCAGGCGGCCCGCACGGCGCGTGCCGAGCGTGGCGGCATGGCGACCGTGCTGCATCTGGTGCGCGCGCTGGCGCGCAAGGCCGCGCTGCACGTACGCGCCGGCTCGGCCGAATGGCATCACGCCTGGCGCTGTGCGGCCGCTGCCGGTGCCACTTACCTGATCGTGCATCTGCTGGAATTGCCCTTCGGCTATTGGGCCACCATGGCCACCATGCTGGTCATGCAGCCGAGCATCGCCGACAGCTGGTCGCGCAGCATGGAGCGCGCGGTCGGCAGCGTAGTCGGCGGCGTGCTGGCGATGGCGGTCTGTCTGGTGGTGCACTCGCCGCTGGGCCTGGCGCTGCTGGTGTTTCCGCTGACCGTGCTGACCATGGCGCTGCGCCCGGTCAGCTATGGGCTGTATGCCACCTTCCTTACGCCGGTCTTCGTGCTGGTGGCCGATGTCGGTGGCGACCCTGCCCATGAACTGACCAATGCGGCGCTGCGCGCCGGCAACAACGTCATCGGTGCGCTGGTGGCGGTGCTGGCCAGTTATCTGTTCTGGCCGCGTCGCCAGCAGGACGACCCGCAACGCCAGCTGCGCGCCATGGCCCGGCTCAACCTGGCCTATCTCACGGCCGCGCTGGCCGGGCGCGATGCGGTGTCGGACAAGACCCGGCTGACGCAATTGCACGCACATCGGCGCGAGGCCTGCGTGGCCAATGTCGAGGCCGGTCTGTTGTTGCAGCGGCAGGCACGCGAACGCGGCTGGCCCGAGCGCGACCAGGGCCGTGGCCGCACCGCCGTGGCCCTGTCGCGCCGCCTGGCGGCGGCCGCCAGCCATGTGTGGGCGCATCCGCATGCGGTCGAGCCGGCCTTGCCGGAGTGGCTGCGTGCGCTGACCCAAGCTCTGCAGGAGCAGGACACGGCGGCGCTGCACGCTCTCACGCGCCAGCGCCCTGCCCCGGTGCAACTGGCCCAGGCGGCCGCAGTGGAGACCGCCTGCCTGCTGGTGGCGGCGCTGGAGGCCGCGCAGGCAGCCGATGCACAGCCTGCGGGCAATTAGCGGAAACAAAATTCCCCTTCCCCGTTCGAACCGGAAAAGCGCAACGCGCCTACCGCTTCAACAACATTGGATGGAAGGGAAACAATGCATCTGGATCTCGGTTTTCTGTACAACATGAACGAGGGGCCGCTGCGCTCCGGCCTGATCGTACTGGGCGTGGCTGTGGTGGCAGTACTGGTGGCGATCCTGTTGCATCGCATGGGCATCGCCCTGGTGCGGCGCCTCGCGCACGGGCGGCCCTTCACCACCACGGCCACCCGCGTCACCTTCAATGCCAGCCGCACCTGCGTGATCCTCTTCATGCTGCGCCTGGTGCTGGCCGGTGCCCCGGACAACACGCCGGGCCTCACGCGGATTTCCTATCTGACCTCGGTGGCCTTCATCCTGGCGCTGACCTGGTTCCTCATGCGCTGCGTGAAATCGGTCAGCACGACCGTCATCAGTCTCAATCCCTACGACGTGGCCGACAATCTCAAGGCGCGCCGCATCCTGACCCAGACCCGCGTGCTCTCGCGCAGCGCCTATTTCATCATCGCGCTGCTGGGCCTGGCCTTCGTCCTGCTCACCCTGCCCGGTGCGCGCCAGTTCGGCGCCAGCCTGCTGGCCTCGGCCGGGGTCGCCGGCATCGTCGCCGGTATTGCCGCCAAGCCGGTGCTGGGCAATTTCTTTGCGGGCCTGCAGATCGCGTTTTCGCAACCGATCCGCATCGATGACGTGTTGATCGTCCAGGGCGAATGGGGTCGGGTGGAAGAGATCACCGGCACCTTCGTCGTGGTGAGGATCTGGGACGAGCGGCGCATGATCGTGCCGCTGCAATGGTTCATCGAAAATCCCTTCGAGAACTGGACCCACACGTCCTCTACCCTGCTCGGTACGGTCTTCCTGTGGCTGGACTTCTCGGTGCCGACGGCGGCCATCCGTGCCGAATTCGAGCGGGTCTGCCAGACCCTGCCGCTATGGGACAAGCGCGTGTGCGTGATGCACGTGACCGATACCAGCGAACGCAGCATGCAGATCCGCCTGCTGGTCTCGGCGCGGGATTCCGGCAGTGCCTTCGACCTGCGCTGCCAGATCCGCGAACACATGATCGGTTTCATCGCGGCGAATTATCCGGGCGCCCTGCCCCGCCTGCGTGCCGACGTGGAGGCGCGCAACCGGCCGGAAGCGCCCGACACCATTATCGACGGTGCGCCGGGAGAAAAAACCGGCTGAACAAAACGAAGCGGGCCGCACTTGCGTGGGGCCCGCCTGGAGGGGGAATCTGGCGCGCCGGCTGGTCCGGCGCGCCTTTTTTGCGACTTCAATTTATTGATTCGAGATGGCCAGCTCGCCATTGGCGCGGGCCTGGACCAGTTCGGCGCGCACTTCATCGCGGCTCTTGGTGGAGGCCACGGCCTTCACGTCCTGGTCACGGTCGGTGACCAGCAGCTGACCGGTGGCACGGGCTTGCTGCAGTTCGGCGACGACTTCGGCGCGGGTCTTGGTGGAGACGAAACGGCTTTCAGCGGGGTATTGGGCTTCAGCCATGGCAGCGCCAACGGCGGTGGTCAGCAGCAGGCCGGCAAACAGGTTCTTGGCAATGGTCTTGGTGTTCATGATGGCTTCCTTTTCGTGAGAGAAGATGCGCACGTCAACCCGTTCCGAAGGGGGATCAGTCATCGCGTGCTGTCATCGTGAAACCAAGTGTAGAGATCCGCGCCTCAAAGAAAAAGCCGAAAATCCGGAATTCATTGTTCCGGAAAACACTAACAATTTTCATCCTTGCAGGATTGCCGGACATGGCCCGGAAAGCAGAGGAGAGACGCCGGGATTTTTGCTGTCGGAAAGAAATAAAAAACTTAGAAAGAGGAAAAGCCATCTCTAAGAATGACGGTGTCCAGAAACTTAGAGAAATGAGATCGTTGATGTCGCGGGAGGAACGGCAGAAATGATCTGGCGCGATCCGATGATCACGCAGAAAAGGCAGGCGGGCCACACTACCGGCGACCGAGGGGAGAGAGTGTCGCTTTCGTGGGCCCGCCTGGGGAGAAACGCTGGTGCCGGTGTCGCCGGCGCGATGGAGATGCTGCGTGCTGCCGCTTACTGATTGGAGATGGCCAGCTCGCCGTTGGCACGCGCGGTGGCCAGTTCGGCGCGCACTTCGTCACGGCTCCTGGCGGAGGCCACAGTCTTCACGTCCTGGTCGCGGTCGGTGACCAGCAACTGGCCGGTGGCACGGGCTTGCTGCAGTTCGGCGATGACTTCGGCGCGGGTCTTGGTGGAGACGAACCTGGTGTCGGGCACGCGCGAGGCTTCGGCCATGGCGGCGCCAACGGCGGTAGTCAACAGCAGGCCGGCGAGGAGGTTTTTGGCAATGTTCTTGGTGTTCATGATCGTTCCTTTGTGAGTGTGGAGATGAGCACTTCAACCCGGACCGGCGTTGGTGGTTCAGTCGTTGTGTGCTGTCATCTTGGGATCAAGTGTAGAGATCCACGCGGGGCGGATAAAGCGGCCAAACCGGAATTCATCATTCCGGAATTCCGAACAAGATGGTCCGTATAAAAACTTAGAAACACAAATAATGAAAACTTAGAAACGTAAAACACGAAATATAAGTATTTGTGAAATATGAAAATGGCAAATAATGGCGCATTCTCATAGGGGAAATACGTCATTCTGGCAGGCGCAATACGCTGCCGGAAACTTAGAAAATGGGGAATGAGGAACGGGACGCATGCGCAGAGGCGAAGACCCGGAAAAAGGTCAGGCGGACCCCGCTACCGGCGACCGAGGGGAGAGAATGTCGCTTTCGTGAGATCCGCCTGGGGAGAAACTGCCGCAGCGGGATCGCCGCTGCGCTTGCTGCGGCATCGGCCCGGCGCTTGAGCCGGGGCAATGCGGGCGTGCTGATTACAGTGCAGGTGCCTGGCTGTTGCTGATGGCGCTACCGTCCTGACGGGCTTGCTGCAGTTGCTCTTGCACCTGGGCGCGGGTCAGGGTGGAGTGGAACGGCTTGTCCGCCGGATATTGATCGGTCACCAGCAGTTCGCCGTTGGCGCGGGCTTGCTGCAGCTCAGCGCGCACTTCAGCGCGGGTCTTGGTGGAGACGAAGGGCTTGTCCACCGGATACTGGTCGCTGACCAGCATGTCGCCATTGGCGCGTGCCTGCTTCAGCTCGGCGATCACTTCGGCACGGCTCTTGGTCGAGACGATCTGGTTGGCAGGAGGATACGGTGCTTCGGCCATCGCGGCACCGACGGCGGTGGTCAACAGCAGACCGGCAAACAGATTCTTGGCAATGTTCTTGGTGTTCATGATCGTTCCTTTGTGAGTAAGAGGATGAGCACCGCAACCTGTGACTACCCTTGTGGTTCAGTCGTTGTGTGCTGTCATCGTGAAACCAAGTGTAGGGATTCATCGCGCCCGGAAAAAGAAGACAAAGCGGAATACATCATTCCAGAAACGCGAACAATCAATTTTTTCGAGGCTGTACCGGGATTTTTACGCCGCATCTGCACATCGATTTTTGACAAGAAATTGCATATCTTGCATCGATGTATGCGACTCAAGTGATTGATTTTCAAGGAAAAGGCAGGAATAAACCTTCATGGGGCCATTTTCGAGGTGCCACCGATTTTGCGATGCCGCAAAGATTTTTCAATCGTCCCAATAGAGAATACCAATAACTTGTTCAATCTATTTGAGCAAGTTTTTCAGGCACACGTTGTATACGATAAGATATAGCGCTATGTCGATCTAGCCGATACCTTGCCTCCCCTTCTTCCATCACCCGATCACAGGACAGCCCGATGCCCACCGCCCTCGCCCTGCGTCACGTCGCCAATGAAGATCTCGGCCAGTTGTATCCGTTGCTGTCGGCCAATGGCTACCAGATCCGCTACTTCGATGTGGGGGTGGATGCCTTTGCCGATGTCTCGCCGCTGGATGCGGCCGTGGTGATCGTGCTCGGCGGTCCGGTGGCGGTCTATGACAGCGAGGCTTATCCCTGGCTGCGTCCGGAAGTCGCGTGGTTGCGCGCGCGCCTGCTGGAGGACTTGCCTACCTTGGGCATAGGACTGGGCGCGCAGTTGATGGCGTCGGCCTTGCATGCGCGCGTCTATCCCGGCAGTTGCGGCAAGGAGATCGGCTGGGCCAGCCTGCAGGCCGGGCAGCATCTGGCCGATTCGCCCTGGTTGCAGGAACTGGTGGACCAGCAGACACCGGTATTGCACTGGCATGGCGATACCTTCGATCTGCCGCCGGGAGCGCGCCATCTGGCTTCTTCGGCGCGCTATCCCAACCAGGCCTTTGCGTGGGGCCGGCATGGGCTGGCCCTGCAGTTTCATCCCGAGGTGGACGTGCGCACGGTGGAGCATTGGCTCATCAGCCATGCGCATGAGATCGCGCATACGCGCAACATCAGCCTGGCCAGCTTGCGCGCTGACGCCCAGCGCCACGGCCGGCAGTTCGAGACCGCAGTGCGGCGCTTCTGGCAGGGATGGCTGGCGAGCCTGCCGGGCCAGTCGGCGGCGCTGGCGCAGGGCGATACCTGAAATCGCTCATGCATTTGCGGCATCGGAGAGGCGCCAAATCAGTCCTTGTCCGACATAGCGCAACAGCAAGCTTGCCTATAGTGGCTGCATGGATCGCCGATCCAGCATCCCGGGTTGCATGACCCCTCGGGCTTTCCGATAAACACAATGCAAGGAGGTAAGCATGAAGACTCGTCACATCCTGATCTCGTCCCTGTTCATGGCCCTGGCCGGTAGCGCGATGGCGCAAAATGCACCGACCAGCGGCAACGCCGTGGCGGCCGCACCGATGAGCGCCGCCTCGACCACCACGCCGTCGGCCGTGCCGTCCAATGATCCCTTCGTGCAGAAGCGCCAGGCTGACGCCGACGCCAAGGCCGAGTACAAGGCACAGAAGAAGGCCGCCAAGCAGGAGTACAAGGCCGACAAGAAGGCGGCCAAGGAGCAACTGAAGCAGGAAAAGATGGAATCGACCGCGCAGCGCAACGAAGCCCTGGCGACCTCGCCGGCAACCAAGACCGACCGGACTCCCTGAGTTGACCGTCTGAATTCTTGAGGATTATCCCCGGCTGCGGCCGGGGATTCAGGTTGATGACGAACCCCGTGTTTTCGAACACGGGGTTTTGTTTTTCAGGCGCAGGTAATTTGCAGATGGTCGATGGCGCAGAAGCCAAGCAATGCGCTCATTTTTCTCTGTAGCCACTTTTGTACGCTGGCATAGGCGTTCAAGCCCGGTAAAAGCGCGCGCAAGCGCGCCACCAGCAGGGCAATCTTCTTCATGTTCTGGGCCGCCGCCGCCAACAAGCACTGCTCGGCGACCTTGCGCAAGCCGCGCATGCGGGCATAGCGATGTCCGTGCAATTGCTTGGCGTCGGCGAAGCTGCGTTCTACCGTTTCCTTGCGTCGGGCATAGATGCGCTTGCCCCATTCGGTACGACGCCGATCATCCACCTTCTCCTTGGAACGCTCCCACACATGGCGCGTCACCACCTTGACCGCATTGGCGCTATTGGTGCATTGCTCGCGTACCTTGCAGCCCCGGCATTGTTCAGGCTTGGATTTGTATTCCCGATACCCCTGCCGATTGGTGGTGCTGTAGTGCAAGGACTGGCCCTGCGGGCAGATGTATTCGTCACGGTAGGCATCGTACTCATACGCCCGTTTAAAGAATGTCCCCGGCTTGTGGTTGGGTGTGCGGTAGCCCATCACGCCGCTGATCTCGCGATTCTCCAGTCCCTGGCAGACGGCCGGTGTGAAATAGCCAGCATCCAGGCCAACGGCCTGTACATCAAATCCGAACGTCTGGCGCTGACGATCCAGGCGTGCCAGATAAGGTTGACTGTCATGGACTGAGGCGGGCGTGACATGGGTATCGGTAATGATGCAATGCTTGGCATCGACGGTGCGGTGATCCAGGTAGAAGAAGCCCTTGGGCTTGTCGTCGCGCACCATGTAGCCGCTCTCGGGATCGGTGCGACTAACCTTGATCTCTTTGGTGGGCGGCTCATCATCATCGTCACGTTTGAGCGGCTTCTTGCCATGCTCGGCACGGTCGATATCCACAGCCGCATCCAGTTCGGCCAGATAGGCCGAGGGTGTCTGGGCAACTTGAACGTAGTCGAACTTGTTCTTGTTGGCGTTGGCCTTGAGGTGGGTGCTGTCGCTGTAGAGCACACGGCCATCGACCATGCCGCGTCCAATGGCCTGGCGCACGATCTCGTCGAAGATGTCTTGATAGACGGTGGTATCAATGAAGCGGCGGCGCCGGTTCTGGGAGAAGGTGGAGGAGTCCGGCACCTTGTCGGTCAGACGGAATCCGGCAAACCAGCGATAGGCCACGTTGACCTGGACCTCGCGGATGAGCTGGCGCTCGCTGCGGATACCGAAGAGGTAGCCGATGAACAAGAGCTTGAAGAGTACCACCGGGTCCAGTGCCGGGCGGCCATTGTCGGCGCAATACAGATGCGCCACCTTCTCGCGGATGAACTCGAAATCCACCGCCGCGTCGATCTTGCGCAGCAGGTGGTCCTTGGGCACGAGCATCTCGATGGTCACCATCTCTAACTCGTGCTGGGCGGCTGTCGGTTTTTTGAGCATGACCGATTAAACAACAAAGCCTTGGCTCTCGCCAGGGCTTTGTCATCAATCTGTATCCCCGGCTGCGGCCGGGGATTTTTTTATCTGCCGCGGCGCCGGATCAGTTGCGCCCCTGCCGCCACAAGCACCGCGCCATCCATGCCGCCGTCACCACCTGCAACAGCATGAACCCGGCCACGGCATTCCATCCCGCGTGTTCCCAGAACCAGCCGCCGACCGAGCCGAGCACGCTGCCACCCAGATAGTAGGACAGCAGATAGAGCGAGGCCGCGTGTCCGCGTCCGCTGCTGGCCATGCGGCCGACCCAGCTGCTGGCGGCCGAATGCGTGGTGAAAAATCCGATGGTCAGCAGCACGATGCCCGCGATGACGACCGCCAGCCACGGCGTGCAGCTCAGGAACAGACCCAGGCAGGAAGTGCCGATGCCCGCAGCCACCAGCGGCGCGCGACCATAACGATCAGCCAGGGCACCCGCCCACGAGGAGGAGACGATGCCGAAGATGTAGGCGCTGAAGATGAGCCCGGTCACCGTGGCCGAGAGCGAGAACGGTGGGCTCATCAGGCGAAAGCCCGCGTAGTTGTACGAGGTGGCGAAGATGCCCATGTTCAGCGCGGCGATGCCGAAGGTCAGCGGCAGGCGCGCATGGCCGAGGTGGCGCTGCCACAGCGCGAGGTGGTCGCGCAGCCGCATCGTGCCATTGCGTACGAAGTTGCGCGAAGCCGGCAGCATCAGCACGAAGGCCACCGCCAGCGCGAGGTCCAGCACGCCGATGGCGAGCATGGCATGACGCCAGCCGAAGTGTTCGGACAGCGTACTCATGGCGACCCGCCCTACCATGCCGCCAAAGGCATTGCCGCCTACGTACAGGCCCATGGCATAGCCCAGTCCGGCGGCATCGATCTCTTCGGCGAGGTAGGCCATGGCGACTGCCGGTACGCCGCCCAGGGCAATGCCTTCGAGCGCGCGCGCGACCAGGATCAGCTCCCAGTCGGGTGCCACCGCGGCCAGCAGGTTGCAGCAGGCGGCCGTGGCCAGCGAGGCGAACATCAGTTCCTTGCGGCCGTAGCGTTCCGAGACCATCCCCGCCAGCAGGATCGAGATGGCCAGAAAACCGGTGGACAAGGACAGCGCCAGCGAGGCACTGGCCGCGCCGATCCGGAATTCACGGGCGAAGGCCGGCAGCAGCGGTTGCACGCAGTACAGCAGAGAAAAGGTGGCGAAGCCCGAGCAGAACAGCGCCAGCACGATGTTGCGATAGGCGGCCGAGCCGCGCACGGCACCGCCCGCAGGACGATGGGTGGCGCGGTTGAGCGCGCCGTCGGCGCTGACGCCAGCCGGCCTGGCGGTGGCGGAGGAATCCGAGAGGGACTGCATGGCAATGGGCGCGCAGGTGGGGCGCGCGCGAAGTGTGTTGTGGAGGGGGCAGTCTGGAACAGTTAGAATATATTGTCCAATATATGGCACCTGCCCCGTCCATCTATCGGACAGATATCACAGCCTGCAATTCACCCCGATATGGAACTCCGACACCTCCGCTATTTCCTCGCCGTGGCCGAACAACGCAGCTTCACCCGTGCTGCCGAGAAGGTCGGCATTGGCCAGCCGCCGCTGTCGATGCAGATCAAGGATCTGGAAGAAGAGATCGGTGGCGCCCTGTTCCGGCGCACTTCGCATGGGGTGGAACTCTCCGAGGTCGGGCGGGTGTTCCTGCCCCATGCGCAGAAGGCCGTGGACGATGCCGAGCAGGCGCTGCGCGCAGCCCGGCAGGCCGCCAGCGGCGAAGCGGGTTTGCTGCGCATGGGCTTTACGTCCTCGGCGGTGTTTCATCCGCAGGTCTCGCATGCCCTGCAGCAGTTCCGCGAGCGCCACCGCAAGCTGGAGATTTCATTGAGCGAAGGGATCACCGAGCAGTTGCTGGCCGATATCGCCGCCTCCCAGCTGGATGCCGCTTTCGTGCGCATCGTGACGACGCCCTCGGCAGAGCTTGGCGTGGTCGAGCTGCCCGCTGAAAAACTGAAGGTGGCGTTGCCGCGCTCGCATCCGCTGGCGCGGCGCAAGTCGCTGCGTCTGCAGGATCTGGCCGAGGAGAATTTCATCATGGTCCCGCGCGGCAAGGGCTCGGCGCTCTATGACAGCATCTTCAGCGCCTGCCAGGCCGCCGGGTTTGATCCGCAGGTGATTCAGCTGGCGCCGCAACTGACCTCGGCCATCAACCTGGTGGCCGCCGGCCTGGGCATTTCCATCGTTCCCGAGGCCATCGAACAGGTGCAGCTGGCGCAGGTGCGCTACATCGACATCCGCGAGCCGGCGCCGCGCGCGCAACTGTCGCTGGCATATCACCGGCAATCGATTGCGGCGGCGCGCTTTGCGGCGCACCTGCAGCGTTCGCTCAAGCGCGGCATGCATGACAAATGAACAGAGAAGACGGCCGCCCTGGATCGCATCGCATACCTGTTGATGCAAGAGTTCAGTTGGACCTGAAGCGTCCCAGCACGGAATTGGCCTGCCTCAGGAAGGCCTCGGGATGCGCTTCCACCAGCATGTCCAGCGCGGGCAGCATGCGTTCGAGCGCGATGGTCAGGGCGATATCGCTGATCTCCTCGCCCCATAGCACCTTCTGCACGAAGGCCGCCGGGCCGATCTCGGCGATGAGGCTCATGCTCATCTGGCGTTCCAGGGTGTCGGGACGCGGACCGAAAGTTTCATCGAAGAGGCGCAGGATGGCTTCTTCCAGTTCCACCCGTTGCGCCCGCTGGTCCGGCTCGTCCGGCATGGCGCTGTCGTGCGGGTGCGACGACGCCGGGTCGGTGGGCGCGGACATCTGGCTGTTGTCGATGAGCGCGCGGGCTTCCCCGGCCATGCGGCTCAGTTGCTGCACGTGCAGCGTCAATGCGCTGATTTCGGCCAGCAACGTGCGCAGTGGCATCTGTTGCGGCATATCGGATTCGGCCGGACCTGCTGGATGTGGAATCATCTTGTTGTTGTCACTCAGGCCAACCGGCCTGGCTCCCGTGCAAGCTGCTGCTTGAATCGATCGCACCAACCCGCCGCCCCCGCGCGGCATTGCTGGCTCCCTGTCGTCCGGTCTGCGTCGCCGGCGATTAATTTCCATGCGGAAACATCGAGAAGTATAGTGCGGTGCAATAATTTACGCATGAAAATTTCTGTGGCGGTCGGCGAAGAAGCGACAATCTGGCCGAAGTTGTTGACGAAATAATAAAAGAAAAACGCAGGCTTGCGCATTCGAGTTGTTATCAAAACAACGGTTCCGAGAGGCTTTTAGTCACCTGGATGCGACATATCGTCGCAGCGGGCGTGCAGCCGCGCGTGGCAGCGCGGTTCAGGCGGCAGGTGGTCAGGAGCCGTCAGCCGATTCTCAGGACGAGACAATATAATGAGAATCGTTTCTAGACTCCGCCCGGAAAAAAACCATGCGTCTTACTGAACTTGCCAAGGGGATCGGCGCCATCGTCGACCATGTGACCGACCTGCACGCCGCCGATGCGGTCGCTGCGCGCCTGCGCGATCTGGGTTTCGTGCGCGGTGAACCGGTGCGGGTGGTGGCCAGCGCGCCTTTTGGCGGCGACCCCATCGTGGTGCAGATCGGCTCGACGCGTTTTGCGCTGCGCCGCGCCGAAGCCCGGCGCGTGATGCTGGCCGCACGGGAGGCTGCATGAGCAGCAGCGCCCTCAACATCGCCCTGGTCGGCAATCCCAACTGCGGCAAGACCGCCCTCTTCAACCAGTTGACCGGCGCTCGCCAGAAGGTGGCCAATTACGCCGGCGTGACGGTGGAGCGCAAATCCGGCGCCTTCACCGCCCCCTCGGGGCGGCAGGTGCGCGTGGTCGACCTGCCGGGCGCCTACAGCCTGCAATCGGTCAGTCCTGACGAGCGCGTCACGCAGGCCGTGCTGGCCGGCCGCTACCCCGGCGAGGCGGTGCCGGACCTGATCGTCTGCGTGGCCGATGCCACCAACCTGCGCCTGCATCTGCGTTTCGTGCTGGAAGTGCGGCGCCTGGGTCGTCCCATGGTGCTGGCGCTGAACATGATGGACGCGGCTGCGCGCCGGGGCATGCGCATCGACGTGGCGGCGCTGTCGCAGCGGCTGGGCATGCCGGTCGTCGAGACCATCGCCGTCCAGCGCGGCGGTGCGCGCGCGCTGGTGGCGGCCATCGATGCCGGCTCCTCCGTGCCTGCCCCTTCGGTGCCGACACCGGCCGACCTGCATGTCGAAGTGCGTTCGCTGCTGGCCGATACCGTGATGATGCCGGCCCCGACCGACCGCCGCGACGATGCGATCGATCGCGTCGCCCTGCATCCCGTGTTCGGTGTGCTGTTGCTTGCGCTGACCATGTTCCTGGTGTTCCAGGCGGTCTATGCCATCGGCAAGCCCATGACGGACGCCATCGCCGATGGCTTCGGTACGCTGGGCGGTGCGGCCGGCGCGTGGCTGCCGGAAGGTCCGCTGCGCGGGCTGCTCACCGATGGCCTGCTGGCGGGGCTGGGCACGGTCCTGGGCTTCCTGCCGCAGATCCTGGTGCTGTTCTTCTTCATCCTGCTGCTGGAAGAATCCGGCTACCTGCCGCGCGCGGCCTTCGTGCTGGACAAGCTCATGGTCTCGGTGGGCCTGTCGGGACGTTCCTTCATTCCGCTGCTCTCCAGCTTCGCCTGTGCCATCCCCGGCATCATGGGCACGCGCAGCATCACTGACCCGCGTGACCGGATCGCTACCATCCTGGTAGCACCGCTGATGACCTGTTCTGCGCGCCTGCCGGTCTATGCGTTGCTGATCAGCGCCTTCATTCCCCATCGTCCGGTGCTGGGCGTCTTCAACCTGCAGGGGCTGGCGCTGTTCTGCCTGTATGTGGCGGGGATTGCGGCGGCCATGCTGGTGGCGTGGGTGGCCAAGCGCATCGGCCATTCGCGCCAGGAGCGCGCGTTGTTGATGGAACTGCCCTCCTACCGCCTGCCGCACTGGCGCGATATCGGACTGGGCCTGTGGGAACGCGGCACCATCTTCCTCAAGCGCCTGACCGGCGTCATGCTGGCGCTCACCGTGCTGATGTGGGCCATCTGCACCTTCCCTTCGCCGCCGGCCGATGCCACCCGCGCAGCCATCGACTACTCCATCGCCGGCTATATCGGCCACAGCCTGCAGGTGCTGTTTGCGCCGCTGGGCTTCAACTGGCAGATCAGCCTGTCGCTGATCCCGGCCTTCGCCGCGCGCGAAACGGCGGTCGCCACGCTGGCCACCGTCTATGCAGTGGGCGGTGACGAGGGGGCGGCCCTGCAGAGCGCGCTGGCCTCGCATATCTCGCTGGCCAGTGCCTTGTCGCTGATGGTGTGGTTCGCCTTTGCGCCGCAGTGCATGTCGACCCTGGCCATCATCCGCCGCGAGACGCAATCCTGGCGCATGGTGGCGCTGTCCTTCGGCTACATGTTCGTGCTGGCTTATACGGCGTCGTTCCTGACCTTCCATATGGCGAGGTGGCTGGCATGAATCACACGCTGTGGTGGCAATACGCGATCATCGCCGCGCTGGTGGTCGCCAGTGCGCTCTACATGCTGCGCAAGCTGGTGCCGGCTGCGAGCTGGCGCTGGCAGGCGCGGCTGGCCAGTTGGCTGATACGGCGTCGTGCAGGCGCATGGCGGGCAATGGGGAGGCGGCTGTTGCCGCCCGCCAGGGCCGGGGGCTGTGGCGGTGGCGCCTGTGATGGCTGTGGTGACAGCGGCGACGCGCTGCCGCCGCTGGAACAGAAGATCCGGTTTCATCGCCGCCGCTGAAAGTGCGGCGGCGACCCTGGTCAGTGTAGTTCCTCGGCCTCGAAACCCGCCGCGCGCAAGGCCTGCAGCACCTGGGCCAGATGGGGACGGCCACGGGTCTGCAGCACCAGTTCGATATCCACGTTCTGTGCCGCCAGCAGCGTGAAGGCGCGCTGGTGGTGGACCTCATCGATGTTGGCGCCGGCCTCGGCGACGATGCCGGTGATGCGGGCCAGCGTGCCCGGCACATCCCGTGAGCTGACCTTCACGCGGGCCAGGCGACCGGCGCGCACCATGCCGCGTTCGATGATGGCCGTCAGCAGCAGCGGATCGATGTTGCCGCCCGACAGCACCAGCCCCACCCGCTTGCCGCGGAAGCGGTCGGGATAGCGCACCAGCGCGGCCAGTCCGGCCGCACCGGCACCTTCCACCAGAGTCTTCTCGATTTCCAGCAGCATCAGCACGGCCTGTTCGATATCGCCTTCGTCGACCAGCAGCAGCTCATCGGCTTCGCGCGCGATGATGGCGCGGGTGAGCGTGCCGGGCGTACCCACCGCGATGCCCTCGGCGATGGTGCTGGCACCGACCGGATGTTCGGTCCCCTTGACGGCATTGACCATGGTCGGGAAGCGCCGCGTCTGCACGCCCACGATCTCGATCTCCGGCTTGATGGCGCACGCGGCCACGGCCATGCCGGCCAGCAGGCCGCCGCCGCCGATGGAGACCACCAGGCAATCCAGGTCCGGCACTGCCTGCATCATCTCCAGCGCGACCGTACCCTGGCCGGCGATGATGGCTTCGTCGTCGTAGGGGTGGACGAAGGTCAGGTTTTCTTTCTCGGCCAGTTCGTAGGCGTGGGTGCGGGCCGCTTCCAGGGTATCCCCGTGCAGCACCACGTTGGCGCCGAAGCCGCGCGTGCGTTCGATCTTCACGCCGGGCGTGAAGCGCGGCATCACGATGGTGGCCGGCAAGCCCAGCCGTTGCGCGTGATAGGCCACGCCCTGCGCATGGTTGCCGGCCGACATCGCTACCACCCCGCGCGCCCCGCCCTCGCTGGCGGCCACGTCCACCATCTTGTTGCAGGCACCGCGTTCCTTGAAGGAGGCGGTGAATTGCAGGTTCTCGAATTTCAGGAAGACCTGGGCGCCGACGATCTGGGACAGCGTGCGCGATTCCACGCAGGGAGTCTCCAGAATCTGGCCTTTGAGCCGCCGGGCGGCTGCTTGGATGTCGTTGAGCGTTGTCATGCTGTGATTGTAGAGGCAATGGCCGGGTTTGTAGCAGTTCGCTCATGCCATGCGCAAGGATGGCGGGAAATGAAAGCCGAAGGCCATCGTACTTGTAAATTCAAAAACCGGAGCTGCGAAAGTTTGCGCAGTCGGTGATAACCGCCACCCGGAAAATTGCAGTCCAGACAATACAAAATTTCTTTGATGGTGGCCATTGAACTCCGCCTGTGCGCCGACTACAGTAAAGACTCGTCGCGCCGCCAGCTGCCTCTCCGAGGAGACTTCAGCCAGTCCCGGTGCGACACCCGGAAGCGCCGTACGCGGCCTTCTCCATCACGCAGCTCCGCAGTCTCAGCAGTTCTCACCAAGGAGATACCCATGAGCATGGCCACCCGGCACCCGGATGCCCGACCGTCCCCGTCCCTGCCCTTCAGTCCGCTCGTGCCGCCGCGCGAACGGATGCGCTACCAGCAGCGCACCGCCCCGCTGCTGTTGAAACTGGTCGAGCTGGACCCGCGCGACGTGGTGGAAGGCGTCATGACCCCCAATGGTTACCTGACAGCCGACGTCACTCCGGTCGGCCCCATGCGCGAAGCCTGCCCGCATTGCGAAGGCGTGGCGCTGCAACTGGTGCTGCGGCATCACCATGTGAAGCGCAGCCATCTGTTTTGCCGCGTCTGCACGCGGGTGTATGACGCGTTCAATGAGAGCGGGCATTCGGTCTTGACGATTTGATGCGGATGCGGACATCACCCACAGGGCGCCGCTGAAAAGTGGCGCCCTGTTTTCATTGGACGATGCCTCCCATTTGCGCCGGTGACACAGTAGAATCAGCCCCCTCAACGCAACAAAAGAGATGCCAATGGAATACGCGTACAAGCTGATGGCCTCGCCGGCCGGTTTGCTCAAGCTGGTGGCCAGGGGGGATCACCTGGCGGCCATTCTGTGGGAAGACGACGACGCCCTGCGCGTGCGCCTGGGCGAGATGGTGGAAGATGAAGACCGCCCGGTCCTGATCGAGACCGAACATCAGCTGCGCGAATACTTTGCCGGTGAGCGCGACAGCTTCGATCTGCCCTTGCATTTCGAGGGCACCGAATTTCAGCGCCAGGTGTGGTCGGCACTGCTCGACATTCCCTACGGACAGACCCGTACCTACCTCGACATCGCCCGCCAGCTCGGCAACGAAAAGGCGGTGCGCGCCGTGGGCGCGGCCAATGGCCGTAATCCCATCTGCATCATCGCGCCCTGCCATCGCGTCATCGGCGCCGGTGGCGAACTGACCGGCTTTGCCGGTGGCCTGCATGTCAAGAAACTGCTGCTGGCCATCGAAGGTATTTCCACCGAAGGCCGCGACATCGGCCAGGTCATCGATCCGCGCCGCAAGGCACAGTCGCGTCGGCGGGAAGATCCCAATCAGTTGTCGCTGCTATAAATGATTTAAATAATTTAAATTATTTAATCATCGCTGCATGCCCCACTTCTTCACGGTCACGCGCTCCAGCGTATTGAAGACCAGGTTCTCCACCAACAGGCCGATCAGGATCACCATGGCCAATCCGGCGAATACCTTGTCGGTATAGAGTTCGTTGCGATTCTGGAAGATGTACCAGCCGAGTCCGCCCTTGCCGCTGGTCGCGCCAAAGACCAGCTCCGCGGCAATGAGCGTGCGCCATGCAAACGCCCAGCCGATGCGCAATCCCGCCAGGATCGAGGGCAGCGCGGCCGGCACCAGTACCTGCAGCACGAAGCCCAGGCCGCGCAGGCCATAGTTGCGGCCGGCCATGCGCAGGGTGTCCGAGACACCGAGGAAGCCCGCATAGGTATTGACCGCCAGCGCCCACAGCACCGAATGCACCAGCACGAAGATCAGGCTGCCTTCGCCCAGGCCGAACCACAGCAGCGCGATCGGTAACAGCGCAATGGCCGGCAGCGGATTGAACATCGAGGTCAGCGTACCCAGCAGGTCGCGTCCGAATTGCGTGGACACGGCCAGCGTGGTCAGCACGAAGGCCGCCACGATGCCCAGCAGATAGGCCTTCAGCAAGACCTGCAGTGACAGCCAGGTCTTGCCGAACAGTTCGCCGCTCCTGATGCCATCGACGAAGGCCTGCGCCGTCTGCAGGAAGGTCGGCAGCAGCAGGTCATTGTTCTGCCAGCGCGCAATGCCTTCCCACACCAGCGCCAGCAACAGCAGGATGGCGCCCTTGCGCACCCAGCCCTGTTGCCAGAGGCGCTGCGGCAGCGAGAACTGGCGCTGCAGCACCAGGCCGGGCAGGGGAGTCAGCGGCAGTTCATATTCGTCGCGGATCGGGGGAGTCTGGGGCATGGCGTATTTCGGTCTTTAGTAAGAAAAACGGACATCACTGAAATTGATGACCGGCGCCGCTGTGCTGGCCGCGCCAGTCTCGCCGCCTTCATCGAAGAGCAGGCGATGGATGCGTTGTGCGGTCTGCTGGAAGCCCACGCCACCCAGGCTGGACAGATCGTATTGATGGCTGTTGATCTCGGCGCGCACCCGGCCCGGATGCGGGGACAGCAGCAGGATGCGGTTGCCCACCACCAGCGCCTCTTCGATGGAGTGCGTCACGAAGAGCAGGGTGAAACGCACCTCTTCCCACAGGATCAGCAATTCTTCCTGCATCTTGCGCCGGGTCAGTGCATCGAGCGCGGCGAAGGGTTCATCCATCAGCAGCATCTTGGGTTGCATGGCCAGCGCGCGGGCGATGGCCACGCGCGCCTTCATGCCACCGGAGAGCGTATGCGGATAGGCATCGGCAAAGCGCGCCAGTCCGACCTTCTCCAGGTAGTGGCGGGCGCGCTCGGCGGCCTCGCGCTTGCCCAGCGTGCGCGAGGCCAGCAGCGGGAACATCACGTTCTGCAGCACCGTCTTCCACGGCGGCAGCTGGTCGAATTCCTGGAACACGACGATACGATCCGGCCCCGGTTGATGCACTACCTGACCATCCAGCCGGATCTCGCCGCCAGCCGGCGGCAGGAAGCCGGCCACCGATTTCAACAGGCTGGACTTGCCACAGCCCGAGGGCCCCAACAGCACGAAGCGGTCGGCGGGATGGACATCGAAGCTGACTTCATGCGTGGCCTGCACCACCGCCGTGGCGCTGCGGTATTGCAGGCTCACATGGTCCACCTGCAAGAGTGGCTGCAGGCGCGCCGCCGCGCTGACGCTGGCGGTTTCAGCTGCCGGGTTGTGCATACGCTTCCTCGAAGAAGTAATCCTTCCAGCTGCCGGCGCGGTTCTTCAGCACGCCCAGCGCGTGCAACTGCTCGGCATAGACGAAAGTGCGCTCGGGCGAGACGGTGAAGTTGATTTCCGGGTCTTCCACGATTTTGCGCACGAACTCCGGTGCCAGTTTTGACTTCTGCACGCGGATGAAGGTATCGGCGGCCTTGGCCTTGTTGTTGCGCACGAACCCGGCCGCTTCCACCAGCGCCTTGTAGAAGGCGCGGTAGGTCTTGGGATTCTCGTCGTGGAATTTCTGGGTGGTGTAGAGCACGTTGAACGTGGCCGGGCCGCCCATGATGTCGTAGGAGCTGATGACCTTGTGCACGTTCTTGTGCTCCAGTGCCTGGTACTGGAAGGGCGGGCTGGAGAAGTGCGCGTTGATCTCGGAGCCGCCCGCGATCAGGGCGGCCGTGGCATCCGGATGCGAGAGGCTGACGGTGATGCTGTCGAAGCGCTTGAAATCATCCTTGCCGAAAACCTTCGCGGTCTCGATCTGCAGCGTGCGCGACTGGAAGCCTACGCCCGCAGCGGGGACGGCGATGCGGTCCTTGTCGCTGAAATCCTTGATGCTTCTGACCTTGGGGTTGTTGCTCAACAGGTAGTTGGGCATGGAACCCAGCGAGGCAATCGCCTTGACGTTCTGGCGGCCGCGCGTGCGGTCCCACAGCACCAGCGCGGGCGGTGCACCGGCCGAGACCACATCGAGGGCACCCGCCAGCAGGGCCTCGTTCATGCCGGTGGCGCCGGACAGGCTGGTCCATTCGACCTTGATGTCTACGCCTTCCTGCCTGCCGTATTTCTCGATCAGCTTCTGGTCCTGCACCACATCCAGAATCAGGTAGCCGATGCCGAATTGCTGGGCGATGCGGATGGTGCCTTCGGCGTGGACTGAGGCTGCGCTGCCCAGTGCGGCGAGACTGGCCAGCAAGAGCGTAAATGATTTATATAAGTTAGAAGATGCAGCCATTTCAGCTACCTCCCTGAATATGGGCATCGTCGAAGAAGTAATCCTTTACCGAGGCCGGCTTGTTCCTGATGGCGCCCACGCGATGCATGAATTCGGCCAGGCCGTAGGTGTTCTGCGGGGCGATCTTGAATTGCACTTCAGGGTTCTTGATGATCTGCAGCAGCAGCTTGCGGTCGGTGTTGCCCTTGTTCACCTTGAGGTAGATGTCGGCGGCCTTTTCCGGATTGGCGCTGATGAATCTGGCCGCTTCATCCAGCGCACCCAGGAAGGCGCCATAGGTCTTGGGATTGTCCTTGCGGAATTTCTCGGTGGCGTACAGCACCGTGGCCGAGGACGGGCCGCCCAGTACGTCATAGGACTTCAGCACGATGTGGGCATTGGGATTGCCCGCCAGCTCCTGTTCCTGAAAGGGAGGATTGCCGAAGTGGCCGGTGATCTCGGTGCCACCGCTGATGATGGCCGCCGTCGCATCCGGGTGCGGCACGGCGATGCTGATCTTGTCCAGGCGGTTGTACTGGGCATCGCCCCACAGCTTGGCCGAGGCCAGTTGCAGCACGCGCGACTGCACCGACACGCCCACCGCAGGCAGGGCGATGCGGTCCTTGTCGCTGAAGTCGGCGATGGTCTTGACCTTGGGATTGTTGCTCACCAGGTAGTAGGGGAAATTGCCCAGCGAGGCCACGCCGCGCACGTTCTGCTTGCCGTAAGTGCGATCCCAGATGGTCAGCAGCGGACCCACGCCGGCACCGGCGATGTCCACCGAACCGGAGAGCAGGGCATCATTGACGGCCGAGCCGCCAGAGAGCTTGAGCCATTCCACCTTGATATCCACACCGGCGGCCTTGCCGTGCTTTTCGATCAGTTGCTGGTCCTGCGCCACGTTCAGGAGCAGATAGACGATGCCGAACTGCTCGGCAATGCGCAGCTGGCCTTCGGCATGCGCCAGCGGCGCGCCCAGCAGCGACAGCGCCAGCGTGGTGGTGAGCAGACGCCGCAGGCGTCCCCTGAAAGAGAGTCGTGTAGTCATGCTGTCCTGTGCGGTGGAGGGCCGGCTTCGGTGGAGAATCCGGCAGTGGATGGTGGGTCCGGCTTAGAACCGTCATGCTGGTAAAACGCGGTTCTTTATTCGTTCGGAGTATATAAAGGGTAGGGGAGAAAGAAAAACTCGATTACCGCATATCGATATGCAGCCCCCGTATAGGCTGGAAACCCTTGTCCGGCGCAGGTTTCAGGCGAAATGAAGGTTTTTTCCCGGGTTTCGTTCTGCAACCGCGTCCATGCCCGCCTGTCAAGTTTCGCAGGCGGGTCGAGAGGCGCGCGCGCAACGTCAGGATGGTGTCAGGCGCATTTTGAGCGCACCACGGGTAGAGTGCGCTAAAGTACGCGTCCTGCCCGGACAGTGGCCGGCCCTCCCCGCCGAGGGTGGTGTCTGCCCCCAGATCCCTGTCCGCCGGCACTCTATTTGAAGAAGCAAAGGGAGCAAGATGAGTTCATCTCACACCAATCCAGGCCTTTCCCTCCGGTCGAGCAAATTCCACATGATTACCCTGGCGGCGCTGGGCGTGGTGTTTGGCGATATCGGTACCAGCCCGCTGTATGCACTGAAGGAATGTTTCAGCCCCGACCATGGCATCGCCTTTTCACACGGCGCGGTGCTGGGCATCATCTCGATGCTGTTCTGGTCGATCTCCATCGTGGTCACCATCAAGTACGTGATGTTCGTGCTGCGCGCCGACAACAACGGCGAAGGCGGCGTGCTGGCGTTGATGGCGCTGTCGCTGCGCTCGGCCATCTCGGGCTCGCCGCGCGCCAAGCTCTTGATGATGCTGGGCGTCTTCGGCGCCTGCATGTTCTACGGCGACGTGGTGATCACGCCGGCCATCTCGGTGCTGTCGGCGGTGGAAGGGCTGGAGATCGCCGCGCCCACGACGGCGCATGCGGTCATTCCGCTCACGCTGGTGATCGTGGTGATCCTGTTCCTGATCCAGCGGCATGGCACCAGCGTGGTGGGGCGTTTCTTCGGTCCGGTGATGTTCCTGTGGTTCTTCTCGCTGGCCTTGCTGGGTCTGTACAACATCATCAAGGCACCCCAGGTGCTGGTGGCGATCAATCCGTATTACGCCGTCCACTTCATGGCCGAGCACTCGCTGCAGGCCTTCATCGTGCTGGGTTCGGTGGTGCTGGTGCTGACCGGGGCCGAGGCGCTGTATGCCGACATGGGCCACTTCGGCATCAAGCCGATCCGCTATGCCTGGCTTTTCACGGTGATGCCCTCGCTGCTGATCAACTACTTCGGCCAGGGTGCCAACCTGATCGCCAATCCCAAGGCGCTGGCCAATCCCTTCTACCTGATGATCCCCGAGCCGCTGGTGTTGCCCATGGTGCTGCTGGCCACCGCAGCCACGGTGATCGCCTCGCAGGCGGTGATCTCGGGCGCCTTCTCGCTGACCAGCCAGGCCATCCTGCTGGGCTTTGTTCCGCGCATGCGCATCCTGCACACCTCCGAGGACGAGCAGGGCCAGATCTACATCCCGCTCATCAACTGGATGCTGCTGGTGCTGGTGGTGGCGGTGGTGCTGGCGTTCAAGAAATCCGACAACCTGGCCGCGGCCTATGGTGTGGCCGTGACCACCACCATGGTGATCACCACCATGCTGCTGGCGGTGGTGATGCGCCATATCTGGAAGTGGCGCATGCCGGCCGTGGTCGTGGCCACTGCCTGCTTCATGGCGGTCGACGTGGCCTTCTTCGCGGCCAATCTGTTGAAGCTCACCGAAGGCGGCTGGTTCCCGCTGGTCATCGGCGGCGCCGCGTTCTTCCTGTTGATGACCTGGTACTCGGGCCGCATGCTGCTGCGCATGCGCATCAAGGATGACGGCATCCCCATCGAGCCCTTCATCGAAGGCCTGCTGGCGCATCCGCCCCACCGCGTGGGCGGCACCGCCGTCTTCATGACCGGCAATATCGCCACCGTGCCGGTGGCGCTGCTGCACAACCTGAAGCACAACCGCATCCTGCATGAGCGGGTGTTCTTCCTCAAGATCAGCATCTGGGATGTGCCCTATGTTGCCGACAGCGAGCGCCTGACCATGAAGGACCTGGGTGGCGAGGTCTACCTGCTGCGCGCGGCCTTCGGCTTTAAGGAAGCGCCGGAAGTGCAGAAGGTCATGACCCTGACCGAGCAGCAGTTCGGCCATCACTTCGACCTGATGGATACGTCCTTCTTCCTGGCGCGCGACACGGTGGTGCCGAGCAAGCTCTTGGGCATGTCGCTGTGGCGCGAGCGCCTGTTTGCGTGGATGTACCAGAACGGCGCCAAGCCGTCGGACTTCTTCCACATCCCGGCCAACCGGGTGGTGGAGCTGGGGACCAAGGTCGAGATCTGACGTTCCGGTGGCTCGCGTGAAGAATGCCGTTCAGTGTCTGGCTGAACGGCATTTTTCTTGGCGGTCGCAAAATGGCTGAGGAATTCATATCGTCCGGCCGCGTCGAAGGGCCAGGCCCGCAGCATGGCGGGCATGGATGCAGTATCTTTCACCATCACCTTGAGCAAGGAGCAGCAGGCACATGAACAAGATCCGGATGATGGGCGCCCCCACCGACGTGGGCGCCAGCCGCCGTGGCGCCTCGATGGGGCCGGCCGCCTTGCGCGTGGCGGAACTGCAGCGCGGCTTGCAGCAGCACGGGCTGGACGTCATCGATGGCGGCGACCTGGGCGGCCCGGCCAATCCGCAGCAGCCGCCCGTGCAGGGATTGCGCCACCTGGAGCAGGTGGTGCAGTGGAACCAGGCCGTCTTCGAGGCGGTGGCGGCCACCCTGGCGCAGGCGGAAATACCGCTGCTCATGGGCGGCGACCATGCGCTGGCGGTCGGCTCCATTGCCGCCGTGGCGCAGCACTGCCGCACGCAGGGCAAGCAGCTGCGCGTGCTGTGGCTGGATGCCCATGCCGATGCCAATACCAGCGACTCCACCCCGACCGGCAACATCCACGGCATGCCGGTGGCCTGCCTGCTGGGCGTGGGACCGCAAGCGCTGACCCGTCTGGGCGGCCAGACGCCGGCCCTAGAGCCGCAGCAGATCTGCCAGATCGGCATCCGCAGCGTGGACCGCGAAGAAAAACGTCACCTGCGCGAACTCGGCGTGCGCGTCTTCGACATGCGCCACATCGATGAATACGGCATGCGCGCCACCATGCAGGAGGCGCTGTCCGGCATGGGACCGGATACCCATCTGCACGTGAGTTTCGATGTGGATTTCCTCGATGCCGCGCTGGCCCCCGGCGTGGGTACGGCGGTGCTGGGCGGGCCGACCTACCGCGAGGCGCAGCTGTGCATGGAGATGATCGCCGATACCGGCCGTCTCGCTTCGCTGGACCTGATGGAACTCAATCCCGCCTGCGATGTGCGCAACCAGACGGCGGAGGTGGTGGTGGACCTGGTGGAGAGTCTTTTCGGCAAATCGACACTGATTCGCTGACGCTTCTCACTGTCTGCAATTGGAGGTTGAAGGATTGCGGCCAATGCCTGATCATTCAGGGTTTTCCGCATCCGGCGGGCAGGAGCAGGGCAGCCAGCCCGCATTCCCGCGTGCCGGGAAGCGCCCGCATACCGGGGCGGCAACGAGGGTGCGCATGCATCTTGCTCTCCCGGTTCATTCCTCCGTCAGAAAGAAGTCATCATGTCTCTCAAGAAATTGTTCACCGTGGCCGCCAGCGCGCTGGCCCTGTCCTGCGCCGCCGGCAGCACCTTCGCCGCTGACCAGACCTACGTGGTCGGCGCGGGCGGTACCTACCGCCCCTTCGAATTCGAAACCCCGAAGAAGGAACTGGTCGGCTTCGACATCGACCTGATCAAGGCCATCTCGCAGGCGTCCAACTTCAAGATCCAGCTGGTGAGCACGCCCTGGGAAGGCATCTTCGCCACCTTGGGCCAGGGTGACCGCGACATCATCATCTCCGGCATCACCATCACCGACAAGCGCGCCCAGATGGTGGACTTCTCGCTGCCGTACTTCCCGGCCGAGCAGGTCATCATCACCAATGCCGATGCCAAGATCACCTCGCTGGCCGACCTGAAGAAGACCCAAGTGGCCGTGGTCAACTCCACCGCCGGTGACATCGTGGTCTCCGAAGAACTGGGCAAGGCCAGCACCGCCATCCACCGCTTCGACAACACCGTGCTGATGCTGGAAGAACTGTATCGCGGCGGCGTCGATGCGGCCGTGGGCGATGTGGGCGTGATCAAGTTCTACATCAAGAGCCATCCCGAGAAGAAGTTCAAGGTGGTGGGTGACGCCAAGTTCGTGCGCCAGTACTTCGGTATCGCCGTCAAGAAGGGCAACAAGGAACTGCTGGACAAGATCAACGCCGGCCTGAAGCAGATCGTCGCCGATGGCACCTACGCCAAGATCTACAAGACCTGGTTCGACGGCGAAGTGCCGACCCTGCCGCTGAAGTAAGCCTTCCGGCGCGGCCCCGGTGGTGGGGCTGTTGCCCGTCCGAGAGCGCCGTCCCGCCGGGGTGCGGGGCGCGCTGCCTGTTTCTGGTTGTTTTTTGCGTTCTCTGCTTCTCCGCTTTTCTTAATCTCTCCGTTTGAACGGATTCATCATGCATTCCTTCTTCCAATGGGAAATCATCGGCGAATACGCGCCGCTGTTCGTCGAAGGCACCTGGATGACCCTGAAGGCCGCGATCATCTGCGTCATCGCCGGCACCTGCTGGGGCCTGGTGCTGGGCGTGGGCCGCCTGGCCGAGGCACGCCATGGTTTCTGGAAATATTTCCTGTGCTACTGCGTGCAGTGGCCGATCCGCTTCTACGTCAGCTTCCTGCGCGGTACGCCCCTGTTCGTGCAGATCCTGCTGATCCACTTCGCGCTCATGCCCATGCTCATCAACCCCAGCGGCGGCCTGATCCTCTCCGGCGACCTGGCGCGTGAAATCCGCTCGCACTATGGCGCCTTCGCTTCGGCGGTGCTGGCCATCACGCTCAATTCGGGCGCGTATGTCTCGGAAATCTTCCGCGCCGGCATCCAGTCCATCGACCGTGGTCAGAGCGAAGCCTCGCGCTCGCTGGGCATGAGCTATCTCGGCACCTTGCGCCGCGTGGTGCTGCCGCAGGCTTTTCGCCGCATGCTGCCGCCGCTGGGCAACAATGCGATTGCCATCGTCAAGGATTCCTCGCTGGCCTCGGCCATCGGCCTGGCTGAACTGGCCTATGCCGCACGGACCGTCTCGGGCGCCTATGCGCGCTACTGGGAGCCGTACCTGACCATTTCGGTGATCTACTGGCTCATCACGCTGGCGCTGTCGGCGCTGGTGCGCCATCTGGAAGCGCGTTACGGCAAGGGAGATGCACGATGAGCACGATGATCAAGGTCAGCCAACTGCAGAAAAGCTTCGGCCAGGCGCATATCCTGCGCGGCATCGATTGCGAGATTCGCGCGCGCGAAGTGGTGTGCGTGATCGGTCCTTCCGGCTCGGGCAAAAGCACCTTCCTGCGCTGCCTCAATGGCCTGGAAGAGGTCAGCGATGGCGACATCTTCATCGAAGGCGTCAAGCTCAACGATCCCAAGGTCAACCTCAATGCCTTGCGCGCGGAGCTGGGCATGGTGTTCCAGCGTTTCAACCTGTTCCCGCACATGACGGTGCTGGAAAACCTGATCATGGCACCCATGCAGGTCAAGAAGCTCTCCCGCCGCGAAGCCGTGCTGGTGGCCGAGAAGCTGCTGCAGAAGGTGGGCCTG
The DNA here is from genome assembly GCF_037076565.1 of Herbaspirillum sp. DW155. Lineage (NCBI taxonomy): Bacteria > Pseudomonadati > Pseudomonadota > Betaproteobacteria > Burkholderiales > Oxalobacteraceae > Herbaspirillum > Herbaspirillum sp. DW155. The sequence goes on from NZ_AP029028.1 coordinate 76,118, forward strand.
CTGGAGAAGATCGATGCCTTCCCCAACCAGCTCTCGGGCGGCCAGCAGCAGCGCGTGGCCATTGCCCGCGCGCTGGCGATGGAACCGAAGGTGATGCTGTTCGACGAACCGACCTCCGCGCTGGACCCGGAACTGGTGGGCGAGGTGCTGACCGTCATGAAGCAGCTGGCCGAGGAAGGCATGACCATGGTGGTGGTCACGCACGAGATGGGCTTTGCCCGTGAAGTGGCCGATCGCGTCTTCTTCATCGACCAGGGCGTCATCATGGAAGAAGGACCGCCGCAGCAGGTGCTGGGTGAGCCGGTGCATGAACGCACGCGCGATTTCCTGCGCAAGGTGCTGTAAGCAATAGTAAGAAGTAAAAACGCCGGGAGTGATCCCGGCGTTTTCGTTTCTGCCTGGCCGCCTCAGTGATGCGCCCCCAGCACGATGGCCCCGGCTGCAATCACCAGGCAGGACAGCACCCGCCGCAGGCTCAGTTTTTCACCCAGGAAGAGCGTGCCGATCAGCAGCGCAAACAGCACCGAAGTCTCGCGCAGCGCCGAGACCATCCCCATGGGCGCCGGCGTCACGGCCCAGATCACGATGCCGTAAGCCAGCAGCGACATCACGCCGCCGCCCAGTCCGATCCAGGTTTCCTTCTGTGACAGCGCCACCGGCGAGCGGCCGTGCTTGTACTGGTAGAGCAGCGCCAGCGGGATGCTGTCGGCCACGAACAGCCAGCCCGCATAGGCGATGGCATCGCCCGCCAGACGCGCGCCGATGCCATCGGTGATGGTGTAGGCCGCGATGAAGGCGCCGGTGGCCAGCGCCGCCAGCGGGGCGGAGAGGTGCTCGCGCTCACGCAGGGCGCGCAGGTTGGCCAGACTCACGATGCCCACCGAGACCAGCGCAATGCCGATCACCGTGTAAAGCCCCAGCTGCTCGCCCGCGAACAGGGCCGCACCCAGCGCCACCAGCAAGGGCGAGGAGCCGCGTGCAATCGGATAGGACTGGCCGAAGTCGCCGATGCGGTAGGCGCGGATCAGGAACAGGTTGTAGCCGGTATGCAGCAGGCCCGAGAGCAGGATGTAGCACCAGCTCTCCGCCTGCGGCAGCGGCCGCCACAGCACCAGCGGGAGCGAGCCCAGCCCGGCGCCCAGGGTCATGAGCGAGAGCGAGGCCAGGCGGTCGTGGCTGCTTTTGAGCAGGGCGTTCCAGGAAGCATGCAGCAGAGCGGCAGCCAGCACCAGGGCGATGACGGCCAGGTTCATGGAGCGCTTCCCGCATCCAGGTCGGCCACGCAACGCCATAGTTCATGACCGGAGGCCAGGTACTTGCGCTCGAAGGGCGTGATGGGTTGTTCGGGCTGCCAGGCTTCGGTCTTGAAAGTGCCGCCAGTCAGGCGGTTCAGGGCCGATGTGAATTCTTCGACATAAATCCGCCAGTTGCTGCGGCATTCCAGCTGCCCGCCCAGCGCCGGGATGAAGGGAAACACCGGATGGCCATGCCAGCGCCGGGCCAGGTGGCCGATCTTGGGCCAGGGATTGGGGTAGAGCAGATAGTGCCGCGCCGGACGCAGGCCGGCCTGCTGCGCCAGGCGCCAGTAATCCACCAGGTCGGCGCGCACGAAACAAAGATTGGTCGGCTCGGGGCCGTCCCAGTGCGTATTGCGCGCCAGGCGGTCGGCCGACTGGTCGATGCCGATGACGAAATGATCCGGGTATCGGCTGGCCAGGTGCAACGTGGACAAGCCCACGCCGCAGCCGGTATCGAGGATCAGCGGCGGCGCGCCGGCCGCGCGCCAGGCCGCCATGCTGGCATCAAAGGCGCGCTGGTTGTAGTCGGTGATGGGCTTGCGGAAGGGGTGGGCCGGGTCGGCATGGCGCGCCACCAGGGTGGCCAGTTGCTCATGCACGCCGGTCTGGGCGCTGCTGATGGGGGAGGAATTCACGACAAGGAGGAAGAGGGCGGCAAAACGCCATTTTAAAGGACGCCGCGCTGCCTTCGCCGATGACAAGCTGACCAAAAGAAAACGCCGCGCTGTGGGCGCGGCGTCATTGCCTGGCGAGCGGAAAGCCTGACCGGATCAGTGCAGGGTCATGGGGTGGCGCATCATCACGTCGTAGCGGCTCAGGAAGTTGTCGATGTCTTCCATGGTGGGCTCGGAGGCGATGAGCTCCTGGACGTCCTTGCGGAACAGTTCGGCGGCCGGACCGTCGATGTAGATTTCGCGCTGGCCGGACTTGTCCATGATCTCGTAGCCGCCGAAGCGCAGGGCTTCGTGGTCGGTATCGGCACCGAATTCGACGACGCTGTACTGCTCACTGTTGTAGATCAGGTTCATAGTGACTCCTTATGCTGGAATACTGCTTCGAAAAGGAAGTGGCGCCTTCACTGTAAATTTCAAGATCCTTCACCTGGAATCGCCTCTCTGTGCATCTTTGTCACTTCGATACAGCTCCTCGGGAAACGCCGCGTCGCTTGCGCTCCTGAGTCTGGTAACGGCAGACCGCGGGCAAAACTTTGATGGCTGCGGTGTTGCCGGCCTGCATGGCTGCAATATTGCCTTTTTTCTTCATGAAGCATCGTCAACTACTGAAAGTAGATGATATGCCCGCGCGGAAGTTCAGCGCCGGAACGCAGGCCGGTTGCGTCCCGGCAAGCTTCATCACGCCCTCAGCATGACGCTGACGGACCCAAAAGAACATCAGGAAATTTCTGACGCAGCCACAGCCGTGGCGACTCAGATATCGCCAGAGTGCCAAAAGAAACGGGACCGCGCTGCGATCCCGTTGTCCTTGTCTGTGCTCCGTGCGGCAGCGATGCCGTTCAGATTCAGTGATTCTTGCGCGCCAGCTTGCCCGGTTCCACGCCCAGCTGCTTGAGCTTGCGGTAGAGGTGGGTGCGCTCCAGGCCGGTACGTTCGGCCACGCGCGTCATGCTGCCGTTTTCGCGCACCAGGTGGTATTCGAAATAAGCACGTTCAAAGGCATCGCGGGCTTCGCGCAGCGGCAGGTCGAAGGAGATATTGGCGGCATTGTCGGCCACCTGGCCGAAGGGGGTAGCGGTGGCCGTGCCGTGATGCGAAGTCTCGCCACCCATGGCGGGAGCGTAGCTAGTCACCGGGGCAGCGTGCTCCGGGACATGCAGGCTGTCGGCTGCGCCATTGGCCACGGCCGCCACCGGGGCCGGGCGGTAGCTGGCCGGGCGCACCGCTTCGCGGCTGTGCGAGAGGCCTTGCTGCACGGCCTTGAGCAGCTTTTGCAGCGCGATCGGTTTTTCCAGGAAGTTGAGCGCGCCGATGCGGGTGGCTTCGACGGCGGTGTCGATGGTGGCGTGGCCGGACATCATGATGACCGGCATCGTCAACAGGCCATCGCGCTGCCATTCCTTCAACAGCGTCACGCCATCGGTATCGGGCATCCAGATATCGAGCAACACGAGGTCCGGGATGCCGGCCTGGCGAAGTTCGCGTGCCTGCTGCGCGTTTTCCGCAGTGGTCACGACATGCCCCTCATCGCCCAGAATTTCTGAGAGCAATTCGCGGATACCCATTTCGTCATCGACGACCAGGATGTTAGCCATGTGCTGCTTTCCTCGCTGCTAGTTCATTATCCAAGTTTTTCGATCTTGTTCCGGGCGGGCGCGTTCGACGCGGCCTTGACGTACCTGCCTTGATGAACTGCCGGGTCCCTCCCGGCGCCTTGCTGTCGAATCTTGATCCTGGCTACGGTTTTCGGAGAAAACTGTCTCTTAATCAATAGGTGCTAACTTTACCAGCAAAATTACAATTTTTGCGCCCCGCCCATCGGGTCGATTCTGGATATCGATGCGGCCGCCATGTTCTTCGACGATTTTCTTCACCATGGCCAGCCCCAGACCGGTGCCTCTGGCCTTGGAAGTGACGTAGGGCTCGAAGGCGCGCGCCAGGATGGTGGGCGAGAAACCGGGACCGTTATCCATGATCGACAGGCGCACGGCCGGGCGGCGCTGGCCATCGGTGCCGGCAATGTCGATCTGTTCGGTCAGCACGTCGATGCGCGGCGAGGTTTCTCCGTCATCGCTGACCGCATCCTGGGCATTTTGCAGCAGATTGTGGATGACCTGGCGCATCTGGGTGGCGTCTCCCATGATCTTGCTCATCTCCGGTGCGAGGCGGGCATGGATCACGTCGCGGCCGTCACCGGCCAGGTAGAGGTTGAGGATTTCCTCGATCAGGGCATTGAGGTCCAGCGCCACCGGCTTGGCCGGCGGGGTCTTGGCGTAGTCGCGGAAGTCGTCGACCATGCGCTTCATGGCCGTGACCTGGTTGACGATGGTGGTGGTGCCCTTGTCCAGGATGGCGGCGTCGGCCGGCATGAGCTTGTCGGCCAGGCGATGCTGCAGGCGTTCGGCGGAGAGCTGGATGGGGGTGAGCGGATTCTTGATCTCATGCGCCAGGCGGCGAGCCACTTCGCCCCAGGCAATGGAGCGCTGGGCCGAGATGACGTTGCTGATGTCGTCGAACACCACCACGTAGCCCACGCCGTTTTCCACCGGCAGGTGCGAGCCGCGCGCCAGCAGGGTCAGCTTGTCGTGGTCGGGCTTGCCGCCTTGCTCGTCGTTGGCATCGAGCATCGCGCCGGGCTGGCGCGACAGTTCAAACTGGCGCTGCCAGTGCAGGCCGTCGGCGCCGTCGCTGCTGTGCTGGGCCAGCTGTTCGGAGAAGGCGCGGATGATGGCCTGGGCAAACGGCGCCTGGCTGTCGATGGTCTGCAGGGGCGTGCCGATGTTGGCCGAGAAGTCGTAGCCCAGGATGCGCCGCACCGAATCGTTGGCGCTGACGATGTTGAACTGGCCATCCAGCACCATCACCCCGGCCGACATGTTGGCCAGCACCGATTCCAGGTAGGCCTTGGCGTTTTCCAGCTCGGCGCGGTTCTTTTCCACCGAGGTGCGCGCCTCCAGCAGCTGGCGCGTCATGGTGTTGAAGGATTGCGTGAGCGTGCCCAGCTCGTCGGAGGTACTGACGATGGGCCGGGGCGAGAGATTGCCCTCGGCCACCGCCTTGGTGCCTTCGGCCAGCAGCAAGAGCGGCTTGGCCAGGTCGCTGGCGATCAGGAAGGCGCTGGCGATGGCGGCGAAGATGGCCAGCAGAAGCGTCAGCGTCAGCGTCACCAGGTAGATCTTGCGCAGGCCCGAGCGCGACACCGAGCGCTGCTGGTATTCGTTGTAGGCCAGCCGCAGCGTTTCGGCATTGCTGGCGAGATAGTCAGGCACCGGTTGCAGGATCTGCAGGTAGCGCGTTTCGTTTTGCAGGGACATGCCACGGCTGGGCGCCGGCACCAGCACCACCACGTGCAGCCGCAGGTTGCCGTCGGAATCGGACTCGCCATTGGGCGGGCGGGTGTCATCGCTTTCCACCGCCGAGAAGGCGCGCGAGACCCGCGCCTGGCGCATCGCCTGGCTGCTGGGCAGGATGGGCGTGAGCGCGCCGATGGAGCCGCCGACCGTACTCATCACCTGGCCGTTGCCGTTGACGATGGTGATTTCCATATTCTGGTCGCGCTGGCGGGAGAGGTAGGTGACCTGTTCCGAGTCGCTCATGTCGGAAAGCTCCTGGGCCATGCCGCGCGCCCGCGAGACCAGATCGGAAAGCGAGGAATCCAGCGCGTTGCGGCCCAGGTTCAGGCCCGATTCGAGCGCCGCTTCCATGCGCACGTCGAACCAGGATTCGATGGAGCGCGAGACGAACTGCACCGACATCAGGTAGATCACCGCCCCTGGCACGATGCCCACCAGTGCAAACATCAGCACCAGCCGCGCCAGCAGCTTGGAGCCGAACTTGCCGCGCCGGTAGCGTTTGTAGAGCCGTCCCAGCAGCAACAGCACCAGCCCCAGCAGCGAGATGGCGGCCAGGCCGTTCAGGAACAGCAGCCACGGGTAGTGCTGCTCGAACAGGGCGGAATTTTCGGAGGCCGAGGCCAGCAGGAACAGCAGGACGCTGATGACGCCCCCGCCGACCACCAGCAGATAGCGTAAGGTGCGGCTCATTCGGGTTTGTAGTTGAATTCGATCCAGTCCGAGGACAGGCGCCAGTCACTGTTGTTGAGCGCATTGACCTGGAAGGGCTTGGGCAGCTGCGCCACGTCCAGCCGCATGCGCAGGCCGACCTGGTAGGTCTCGCCGGCCTTCAGGGTATTGTTGTCGGCGATGATCCAGCGCGGCGGGCGGCGGATCAGCGTGAGGGCATCGTCCAGATTGGTGAAGCTCTGCTGCAGCTGGCCGCTGATGGCGGTGTGGTACTGCCGGGTCAGCACGTTGTAGGACAGCCGCAGTGTGCGCGAGCTGGAGACGCTGGTTTCGTCGAACCAGTACCAGCGCCGCCGGGTCAGCTGGACATCGGTGGTGAAATACAGCGGCACGCCGCGCGAGAGCGCATCTTCCAGGCCGCGATTCAAATCGAAGTCATACGAGACCGAGAGCCGGTAGCCTTCGTCGCTGGCCTCGATGCTGGCCTGGTTGACGGTGATTTCAGCGGCGCGGGCGGCCAGGGTGGAACAGGCCAGCAGCAGTGCCAGCAGCCAGGACAGCAGCACACGCAGCAGGCGGGCGCCGTCGACGGGCAGCGTGCGTGCGGGGGTAGCGGGGGAGGGGACCGATTGCGTCAAATTCATGCACCAGGTTTTTGGAACAGCGCATAGAACAGGCCATCGTGATCGGCATCGGCATCGGCACTGGCGGTGGGCAGCAGTTGACCTGGTGCGGGCAGCCGGATGGCATTGTTTTTCTGCGCGAAGGCGATCGCTTGCTGCTCCGATTCCTGGGGCCACAGCGAGCAGGTTACGAGCAGCAATTTACCATCCGGTCGCAGCATCTGCCAAAGCTTGTCCAAAATTTGCGCCGAAAGTGTTGCGAGCTGCGCGGTATCGGTCTTGCGGCGCAGCCAGCGGATATCCGGGTGGCGCCGCACGATGCCCGAGGCGGTACAGGGCACGTCGGCCAGGATGCGGTCGAAGCCCTGGCCGTCCCACCAGTCGTCTTCACGGGCATCTCCCGTCTGCAGGCGCGCCTTCAACTGCAGGCGGTCGAGGTTCTCGGCGATGCGCTGCAGGCGGCGCGGGTCGTGGTCCAGCGCCTGCAGGTCCAGATCGGCCAGTTCCAGCAGGTGGCCGGTCTTGCCGCCGGGCGCAGCGCAGGCGTCCAGCACCCGCATGCCATCGGCCACGTCCAGCAGTGGCGCGGCCAGCTGGGCGGCGGCATCCTGCACCGAGACCACGCCGTCGGCAAAGCCGGGAATCTGTTGCACTGGCACCGGCTTGTCCAGCCGCACCGCGTAGGGACCGACGGCGCGTGCGCCGATGCCGGCCTGCTGCAGCGTGGCCAGGTACTGCCCGACACTGGCGCGGCGGCGGTTCACGCGCAGCGTCAGCGGCGGCGGCTGGTTGCCGGCGTGCAGGATGGCTTGCCACTGTTCGGGATAGGACGCCTTGAGGCGGTCGATCCACCAGGTCGGGTAATTCCAGGTGCCGGGCGGGGTCTTGGTGGCCTGCGGCATGAGCGCCGCGCGTTCGCGCAGGAAGCGGCGCAGGATGGCGTTGACCACCCCCTTGGCAAAACTCATTTCCGGGCTGATGGCGGCCGCCTGCACGGCCTGGTCGACCACGGTGAAGCTGTCGTAGCCGGCCTCTTCCTCATTGACCAGCAGCGCCAGGGCCGTGACCAGGAGGCCATGCAGCACGTCCGGCTGGGGCGGCTTGTTGGCCAGCAGACCGAGCAGGCTGTCGGCCAGCCCCAGATGGCGCATGGCGCGGTAGCTCAGGTCCTGGATGGCGCCGCGGGCGGGCGGCGGGGCGTCGCTGCGGGCGAAGATCTGTGCCAGCGCCTGCGGCAGGGCGTGACCGGCGTGCACGGCCGCCACCGCCTGGGCGGCATAGGCCAGCTGATAGGCCAGGGAATCGGCCTTGATGCCGGGAGAAAGGAGAGAAATCTGGATCACGTCTTTGCAGGCTCAGGAAGATACGGCAGCGCTCAAGTTGCACAACGGCAATGGTCGTTGCAACGGGCGCGGGCCGCCAGTGTACCAGCGGCCCATCATGCCGACACCTGCCGGCTGCATTTCGTCAGCTGCGGGCGGCAAGGCAAGGATGCAAAAACGGCTGCCGCGGTGGATGATCGCGGCAGCCGTCTGGGCGCCGGCGCAGCAGTGGCGCCGGCGTTCTGGGGAAATCAGACGCCCCAGAGGATGTCGTAATTGCCCTTCTTGGCTTCGCGCAGCATGTCCAGCAGCGGATAGGCGCGCGCCGAGAAGCTGACCGGCTCGATCTTTTCGTGGTGGTGGTCGTCGACCTCGCCGTTGTGATGGGCGTTGACGTCGCGCGCCAGCACTTCGGCCGCTTCGTGGGCCTTGCTGGCATTGATCTGCTGTTCCAGCACGGCGATGGCGTCAGCGGCCTCGGCGGCGGTGATCACGCCGCGGGCGGGATCCTTGTGCAGCAGGTCCAGGATGGGTTTGGCGTGCGACTCGTACATCACCACATCGGCGGCCGCTTTTGATTTGAAGGTGATCAGCATATTTCCTCAGGGTCTTTGGATGAAAACGTTTTTTGGGGCGCTCGCCAGTGGCGATGCGCTGGAAATGCGCTGCAGACTGCATCCGCATTTCTGCGGGAATGCCCGTTTGGAGTGACGGACAGGACAAGAATACTCCGGTAGCCGGATTTTTGTCATCCGGTTCGGCCCCGCTCAGCTTGGTTTGAACGAGCTGAAAAAGGTTTCAATATTTTCCTCGGTGAAGGCTTTTTCATCTCCCACGATGAGAATCTGATACACCCGACGTTCGCGCACGGCCAGCCGGGCCACCAGCCGCAGCGGCCGGCCACGGGCCACGCCACGGGCGTCGAGGTCGAGGGTGCGGGCAAATCCATCGGTCTTGCCCGGCCACACCGGCGTGCCCTGCGGCTGGCCGGCGATGTTGTTGAGCAGGGCGGTGCGCATGGCCTCCAGCGCCCGGTTGGCGGCGGCGGCATCGGGCAGCTCGGCGGTGCCTACGGCGAAGGTGAGGCCGTCGACCTCGGCGGCGGTCATGCTCATGTCGGCCCTGGGGCCGTCCAGGTCGACCGGGCGCGTCACGCTGGCCGGTTTGGCGGGCAGCAGCACCACGAAATGGGCCGCGCCGTTGCCGGCATCGCTGGCTTCGCGCCAGTTGTAGCGCGGCGAACAGGCCGCCAGGCACAGGCAGGCCAGCAACAGCGGGAGACACGCAAAGCGGTACATGGCAACGGTCCGAAAAGGCGGGAGGCCATCATAACAAAGGCGCTTTTTTGCCGATATGAAGCAAAATCCGCGATTGTCCGATAGCCGCCAGGCAATTCTTGCAGTATAAGAACGCATCTCAACGGACTACCTCACCCGCTATGAACAACCATACCTCCGCCGGCCTGCCGGAACTGACCCTGCGCGGCATGCTGCTGGGTGCGCTCATTACGGTGGTGTTTACCGCCTCCAATGTCTACCTGGGTCTCAAGGTCGGCCTCACCTTTTCCTCGGCGATTCCCGCCGCCGTCATCTCGATGGCCGTGCTGCGCCTGTTCTCCCATGCCAACATCCTGGAGAACAACATGGTGCAGACCCAGGCTTCGGCGGCCGGGACGCTCTCTTCCATCATCTTCATCCTGCCCGGCCTGGTCATGATGGGCCACTGGCAGGGCTTCCCCTTCCTGCAGACGCTGGGCATCTGCGCCGCCGGCGGCATGCTGGGGGTGATGTTTTCCATCCCGCTGCGCCGGGTGATGGTGGTGCAAAGTGCGCTGCCCTATCCGGAAGGCGTGGCGGCCGCTGAAATCCTGCGCGTGGGCAGTGCCGACGCCGACGGCGGCGAGGAAACCCGGCGCGGCCTGCGCGACATCCTCTTCGGCGGCACTCTGGCAGCAATCTTCAGTGTGGTGTCCAGCGGGCTGAAGCTTTTTGCCGAAAGCATGAGCCTCTGGTTCACTGCCGGTGCCTCGGTGGTGCGCCTGACCATGGGCTTTTCGCTGGCGCTGGTGGGGGCGGGCTACATGATCGGCATCGTCTCCGGCATCGCCATCCTGATCGGCCTGGTGATCGCCTGGGGCGTGGCCGTGCCTTATCTCACCGCCGTCACCCCGCATGCGGCCGATGTCGCTCTGTCGGACTTTGCCAACGGCTTGTGGAAGAGCCAGGTGCGCTTCATCGGTGCCGGCATGATCGGCGTGGCGGCGGTCTGGACCCTGGCCACGCTCTTCAAGCCCATGCTGGAAGGCGTCAAGGCCTCGCTGTCGACGCTCTCGCGCCGTCAGCAGGGCAGCACCGAGCGCACCGACCAGGATCTGTCGCCGCGCTGGATCATCGTCATCAGCCTGGCCATGATTGCGCTGCTGGCGGTGGTGTTTGCGTCCTTCCTTTCGGAGGCACCGGTGTCGCCGGCGCTCTTCATCGGGCTGATCGTCTATGCGGTGGTGTTTGCCTTCGTGTTCGGCTTCCTGGTGGCGGCGGCCTGCGGCTACATGGCCGGGCTGATCGGTTCTTCCTCCAGCCCGATCTCGGGCATCGGCATCGTGGCCGTGATCCTGGTGTCGGTGCTGCTGCTGGTCTCGGGCGCGGTCGACCCGCTGCTGGCCACGCCGGAAGGCAGCAAGCTGGCCATCGCGGTGGCGCTGTTCGTGACCGCGGCCATCATTGCGGTCGCGGCCATCGCCAATGACAACCTGCAAGACCTCAAGACCGGCCAGCTGGTCGGCGCCACGCCCTGGCGCCAGCAGGTGGCGCTGCTGATCGGTTGCGTGGTGGGTGCGCTCGTCATCCCGCCGGTACTGAACCTGCTCTACAACGCCTACGGCTTCACCGGCGCCCTGCCGCGTGCGGGCATGGATGCCGCGCAAGCGCTGGCGGCGCCGCAAGCCACGCTGATGACGGCCATCGCCACCGGCATCTTCACCCGTGAGCTGAACTGGACCATGTTGAGCGTGGGCGTGGCGCTGGGCATCGTGCTCATCGTCATCGACTGGCTGCTGGCCCGCCGTGGCGGTGTGGCGCGCCTGCCGGTGTTGGCCGTGGGCATCGGCATCTACCTGCCGCCGATGGTCAGCAGCGCCCTGTTCCTGGGCGCGGTATTGGGCTGGCTGATCGAACGCGGCCTGCGCCGCCGTGCACGGGCGGCCGGGATGGATCTGGACGCCTATGCCGACAAGCCGCGCCAGCGCGGCATCCTGGTGGCCTCAGGCTTGATCGTTGGCGAGAGCCTGGTGGGCGTGCTGCTGGCCGCCATCATCGGCTTTACCGGCAAGGATGCGCCGCTGGCGGTGGTGTCGGGCGCGTTTGAATCGACCGGGCAGTGGCTGGGGCTGGCCGCGATGGTGCTGGTGCTGATCGCGTTTGCGCGGCGTATTTTGCCGGCACGCTGACGGTAGCGAGAATGCGCTGCTGGTGGTGGTTCAGTGCACCCACCAGTAGCGCAGGATATGAAAGAAAATCGGTGCCGAGAAACTGATCGAATCGACCCGGTCCAGCATGCCGCCATGGCCTTCGATCATGGCACCCCAGTCCTTGAGTCCGCGATCACGCTTGATCGCCGACAGCACGAATCCCCCGAAGAAGCCCAGGATATTGATGGTCAGCGCCACCAGCGCCGCCTGCCAGACATTGAAGGGTGTGATCCAGTACAGCGCAGCACCGACGGCGGTAGAGGTCAGCACGCCCCCGACCAGGCCTTCCAGCGTCTTGGAGGGGGAAATCTGCGGCGCCAGCTTGCGCTTGCCGAACAGCTTACCCCACACATACTGGAACACATCGCTGGATTGCACCGTCAGCACCAGGAACACGATCAGCTGCAGGTTGCGTCCTTCGAAGCCCTCGATGGGCAGCGTCAGCAGCGCCGGCACGTGCGAGATGCAGTAGACGCAGATCATCAGCCCCCACTGCACCTTGGCCGCCCGCTCCAGGAAGTGCTTGGTATCGGTGGAGAGCGAGGCCGAGATCGGCAGCAGCAGGAAGGCGTAGACCGGAATCAGGATGGAGAACAGCCCATACCAGTCCATCCCGATCAGTACGTACTGCAGCGGCAGGAACACGAAGAAGCACCACAGCAGCGCCCGATGGTCGCCCACGCGGGTGTAGGTGACGGAAATGAATTCACGCAGCGCCTGGAGCGAGATGAAGGCAAACAGCACGACCACACCGGTCTTGCCGATCCAGAACGCGATGGCCAGCGCGCCGATCATCCACCACCAGGCCTTGATGCGGGCATTGAGATTGTCGATGACGCTGCTGCTGCGTCCGGCCAGCCGCCAGCGCAGCAGGCCGCCGACCGAACTGGCCAGGGCAAGGACGGCGAACACGCCGCCAAACAGGGCGAGGAGGGTATCTTGGGGAGTCATGGTCGTTCGTTGCAGATCATTCGGCCACGGGGGCCAGGGCGAGCAGCGCCTGGCGGGTGCGGGCCAGGAACTGTTCCTTGCTTTCATCGGGGCGCAGCATCAGGGGCTCGCCGAAGCTGAGGGTGCATAGCAGCGGCAGCGGTACCAGATGGCCCTTGGGCATGGCACGGCCGAGGTTCTCGATCCACACCGGCACCAGTTCCACTTCCGGATGAGCGCAGGCCAGGTGATACAGGCCGCTCTTGAAGGGCAGCAGGCCCTCTTCCAGGTTGCGCGTGCCTTCCGGGAACAGAATCAGCGACTCGCCACCCGCCAGCACCTGGCCCATCACGCCAATGGGATCGGCGCTGCGGCCGGCCTGGCGATCCACCAGCACGCCACGGAACACCCGGTTGATCACATAACGCCGCACCGCACTCCTGAGCCAGTAGTCCGATCCGGCCACCGGCCGGGTGCGCTTGCGCATGGCGCGCGGCAGCATGCTCCAGACCAGCACGAAATCACCGTGGCTGCGGTGGTTGGGATAGTAGACGCGCAACTTGCCGGGGTCGGGCGCGGCGAACCAGCGGGCGCGCACGCCCGTGAGGACGCGGGCGAAGGTGCAAATGGCGGAGGCGAAGAGGCGGTCGATCAGCATACAAATTCAGTCTTCAAGGGTCAGGAAATGAACATGAACACGAAACCCCCAATCCAGGCCCCGACCTGCAACGCGAGGCATCGGCACTGGTTGCGCAACAGCCGGCGCGCACCGGCAGTGCGCTCGGCAATTCCGCGTGTCGGCTCAGGTTGACGACCCAAGCCGCTTTCCTTGATGGCCAGGTCGAAGGCGGCCAGATCGTCCTGGTGTGCAATACCCTGCTGCCAGCGGCGCGCCCAAGAGGCGAAGAGGGGCGCATCGAAGGCGCAGCGTAGCGCGAAACCGCATTCGAGGATGCCAAATGCGATGGACATCGTCAGGGGTATCCAGAGGCCGGATGTGTTCACCTGCAAGACCAGCAGGACCAGAGCGGCGATGGTGAGCAGTCGGCTGAAGCAATCCACTGGACGGCTCAGACCCAACAGCGCTGCGGCGATCTCGGCCTGATGCGCCGCCTTCAGAGCGGCTTGCCGGGCGTCAGGCGACAGGTCTTGATGGGCGGGGTCATTGGCGGCATCGTCCCCGGAACCCGGGCGCAGGTCAGACATGGCGTTCCCCCTTCAGCAGGCGCAGCTCGACCTCCCGCAGGCGTTCCTGCAGCGCCGCGTTGATCACCACCGAGGGGCGGCGTTCGGCCAGCAGGGCGAGAGCAGAGGCCATGTCGGCACAGCGTCCGCTCAGGCAGAGCCAGGTCGCCACTGCAGCGGCGCTGCGCGAATAGCCCAGCGCACAGGCCACCAGCACCGGTCCGTGGCGGCGCAGCGATTCGATGCTGCGCGCGGCTGCCAGCAATTGGTCGGCGTCGGGTGCGACCAGGTCCAGCCAGGCATGGCCGGCATAGGCCCAAGGACCGCGCGGAGCGGGCAATTCGGCGCAGAGATCGCACAGGGCGGCGAACGGGCCGGCGCGCATGTGGGCAGCGCCGGGCAAGCGGCCCAGCCAGACATCGGCTGTGATGGCATCAGGCTGCGGACGGCGGCGGGTCCACAGGCGCGCATTGATCCACGCGCCCAATGCGTGCGGGGCCAGCAGCCAGGCGGCGGCCAGCGAGCGGCGGCCGTGGCGTTTCTGGAAACCGGCGGCACCGGCATGGGCGTAATTCCACGCCACGACGGCCAGTGACAAGGCCAGCCAGCCCAGCGGTGCGGCCAGGGCGCGCACGGCCACTGCCAGAGCCAGTGCCAGCATGGCCGCCAGCGCGTAGGCCAGCGCCAGACGCGTGCGGCGCGCACTGCGCTGGCCGCTGCGACAGAGCGGGCTGCGTCCCTCATCCGGCCACAGCCACAGGCAGAACAGGCCCAGCATGGCACCGGTCGGGATATCGATGAAGTGATGCTGCCAGGTCGTCAGCACGGACAGGCCGATCAGCAGCGCCCAGCTGTGGATCACCAGCTGCCAGAACCAGTGGGTGCGCAGCCGGACGAACTGGACCCAGATCAGCACCAACAGCGCGATATGCAGCGAAGGGGCCTGGTTGAAGGGCAGGTCGAAGGCCGCCAGTGAGGCAAAGAGCGCTCCAAACAGCCCGTCGGTCGCCGGCCGCACGAAGGCAAAGCGCAGCGGAAAGGCCAAAAAGCAGGCCACCGCGATCAGCTGCGCCGTCAGCAGCCGCAGGGCATGGCGATCAGTCTCGCGTGGGGTGCGGCAGCACAGGAAGGAAAACCCGTAGAGCAGGTCGATGGACCAATAGGGCAGGATGGTCCAGGGCAGGAAGGGGAGATGGCGTTCCCAGCCATAGAAGAAGCTGGGCACGCTGGCGCGCGCGGCCGCCGCGTGGTTGGCGAAGCCATAGCTGAGGAAGAACAGCGGCCCCAGCAACAGCAGCCACGCCACGCCGCGTTTCCAGGGCAGCGTCGTGGCCGGTGCTGCCGCGGGCAGCAGGCGGTCGGCCTGGCTCATGCAGCCTTGCGCCGGGCCAGGGAGACGGTAAAGATGCCCCACTGGTCGATGCGCTGTTCTATCTTTTCGAACCCGGCCTCAGCCACCAGCTGGTCCATCTCGGCTTGCGTGCGGCGGCGCATGACCCAGGCCTGGCCGCCGCGATGGCTGGTGAGGGCGCGTGCGATCAGTTCCAGCTGCGGATGCCAGGGCTGGCCGGTATAGACCAGATAGCCGCCCGGCGCGATGGCATCGGCCAGGCCGGCCAGGGAGGTGGTCACGGCCTCATTGTCCGGGAACAGTTCATAGAGGCCGGAGACGATGCCCACCGTCGGGCGCGGCGTGACGGCGGCCAGGCTGGCGCGGTCGAAGGCGTCGCCCTGCACGAAGCGGGCGATGTCGGTCAGGCCCTTCTCGGCGATCAGCGCCGTCCCTTGCTGCACGTTCAGTTCGCTGTAGTCGCGCAGCAGGATGGAGTCGGGACGCGGTCCCGGGCCCAGCGCTTCCAGCACGTAGCGGCCATGGCCGGCGGCGATGTCGAGTACGTGCAGCGGCTGTCCGTCGGCCTGCAGGCGCGCCAGCGCCGTGCGCAGCAATTCCTCCACGTGCAGCTTGCGCTGGCGGATGCCTTTCCAGCCGATCGCCTCCAGATACTGGCGATCGATGGCGCGGCCCAGCGGACCGACGCCTTCGGGTGTGTTGCGGTAGACGTAGTCGAGCGTGCTGCCCGAATCAAAACCGGTGCGATGGCCCAGCGCCACGCCCTTGGAGAGCAGGCCGCCCAGCTTCATGTTGGCGCGGTACCCGGCCCAGTACAGACCCTTGGAGCTGAGGGCGGGCAGCGCTGCGGAGAGCCGGCGCGACTCCTCGAAGGTCGGACCCTGGCGGTGCGACTGGCGCAGGTCCGGACGGGCCCAGGGTTGGGAGAACTGGCGCAGGATGAATTCACGCGCAAGATCGGTGGCGATCTTGCGATCCTTCTCGCCGAAGGTGTCGTGGTAGAAGCCCGGGAGGACGTGCTTTTCCTTCACCGTTGTGCCCAGGCGTGCGAAGAAATCGTGCTGGGGGCCATGGTGCACCACCCAGTCCGCGCCCGAAATGAGCAATTGCGTGGGAATGGTGATGGCCTGGGCATCGGCGACCACGCGTTCAGCCGCTTCATACAGCGCCAGCAAAATGTTCACGGAGATCGGGCGGCTGATCAGCGGATCGCTGTCGTAGGAGACCTGGCGCTGCCGGTCGTGGGTCAGATACTTCGCTTTTACGTAGCTGTTGACGAAGAAATTGCCACGCAGCTTCTGCTGCAGGGCCAGTCCCGGACGCGCGAAAGGAACATAAAGCTTCACCTTGAAGGCGGGCGAAGCCAGTACCAGGCAGCGCACGCGGGGCGCGTAGTCATGCGCCCAGGTCGAGACCAGCACCGCGCCCACACTCTGAGCCAGCACGGCCATGTCTTCCTCGGCCACCTGCCACTGGTCGCGCAGGTGGTGTATGAAGGTTTGTATGTCCCGCACCGAGTGCGCAAAACTGGGGGAATAGCCGCGCGGGCCTGGCGAACGGCCATGACCGCGCGCATCCCAGGCATAGAAATCGAAATCGGAGAGGCCCAGTTCATCGACCAGGTGCGCCATGCGCCCGCCGTGTTCGTGGCCGCGATGGAACATGACGACTGCGCCGCGCCGCTGCCCGCCGGTGGCCGGCCAGCGGCGATAGAACAGGGATTGGCCGTCGTGGGTGGTGAACTGGTGTTCCTGGCAGGATCGAGTCATGGGTGGGAGGCGGCGCGCAGGCCGCTGCGGATGCGGTTGACGATATTGAGGAGGATGGCGGCAACAGCCACCGGCAGCGCCCAGAAGATCCAGGCCGGGAGGTTGCCGGCCAGTCCCAGCCACAGGCCCAGCGCGCCGAACAGGAAGGCGCGGTCGCTCTTGCCCATGGGGCCGTCGTACTGGCGCGGTGCACCGACCATGGGGCCGAGCGCCCCGGTCATCTCCGACACCGCAGACAGGAAGATCACCCCGCCCACGCTGGCCCAGCCGAACGGGGCCACCAGTGCAAAGGGCAGGTACAGCGCCGCATCGGAGATGACGTCGGTCAACTCGTTGAGATAGGCCCCCAGCGCCGACTGCTGGCCGAATTCACGCGCCAGCATGCCATCGACGGCATTGAAGGCCATGCGCAGGAACATCCACAGCGGCAGCAGCAGGAACAGCGCCGGCCGCTGCGGCCCGGCCACGAACAGCAGCACGCCCAGTGCCAGCGAGACCAGCATGGCCAGCACGGTCACCGCATTGGCCGTCACGCCGGCCTGGGCCAGGGCGCGCACCATGGGTCGCAAAAGCGCCTGGAAGCGGGGTTTGAGTTGATAGATGCTGATCATGCGGCGCCTGCCGCACGGTCGTCGGGGAGGGGAGAGGGCATGGGGGATCGTCCTTGTTGTCGATTCTGAGTTGTTATTTGTTGTGTCGGGCGAAGCTCACCTTTGGCAAAGCAATGGCGTCTTTTGTTCCCCCCCTGATGCGAGCAGAAATGGAATTCAACGGAAAGAGGAGGGAGTTCTCGTAGCCATTCAAGGCACGCATTGATTGAATGTCATCGCTTTTGGCAAGGTTGCAGCGGGCAGGCGAGGCAGAAGACGATGCAGCGATGTGGCCCCGGTGAGCGGATCGTTGCGTCAGATTGCATATCGCTGCCGCTCAATTCCCGGTCAGCATCCGCCGGTATTGCACTGCCTCGGCCACGTGCGCGTGCGTGATCACGCTGGACCCGGCCAGGTCGGCAATCGTGCGCGCCAGCTTCAGTACCCGGTGATAGGCCCGCGCCGACCAGTTCAGCCGCAATATGGCGGCTTGAAGCAGTTGGGCGGCGGCTGCGTCGTGCCGGCAGATCCGGTCGATTTCGCTGCCGCTGAGCTGGCTGTTGGGTTTGCCCTGGCGCTGCAATTGCCGTTCAAAGGCATGCGCGACGCGCTGTGCCATGACGGCGCTGGCTTCCCCCGGCTGCTGGGCCGCCAGTTCGGCCGGACTCAGGGCCGCCACCTGCAATTGCATGTCGATGCGGTCCAGCAGCGGCCCCGACAGGCGGGCCTGGTAGCGTTTGACGACCTCCGGCGTGCAGCGGCAGCGCCCCGCCGCATCTCCAAAGAGCCCGCACGGGCAAGGATTCATCGCCGCGACCAGCTGGAAGCGGGCCGGAAACTGCGCCTGCCTGGCCGCCCGCGAGATGACGATGTGTCCCGACTCCATCGGCTGGCGCAGCACGTCGAGCACGCTGCGGGGATACTCTGCGATCTCGTCCAGGAACAGGACGCCATGATGGGCCAGCGAAATCTCGCCCGGCCGCGGCGGGCTGCCGCCGCCGACCAGCGCCACTGCGGATGCCGTGTGATGCGGGGCGCGGTACGGGCGCTGCTGCCAGCGGTTGATGTCGAAACGGCCGGTCAGCGACTGCACGGCAGCCGATTCCAGCGCCTGCTCCTGCGTCATCGGCGGCAGGATGCCGGGAAAGCGCGTGGCCAGCATGGACTTGCCTGCTCCGGGCGGGCCGACCAGCAAGATGCTGTGATTGCCGGCCGCCGCCACCTCCATGGCACGCCGCGCCTGCAATTGTCCCTTGATGTCGCTGAAATCCGGATACGCCGGCGTGCCGGTGGCCCTCCGCGCCTGGTGTCGTTGCAGCCGCGCTGCCGGATCGCGCGTGCTGAAGTGATTGCAGACCTCCAGCAGCGAGGTCGCCGGCAGGATGTGGGCCTGCGGCAGCAGCGCCGCTTCGTCGGCATTGGCGGCCGGCAGGATGAAGCTGCGCGGGTGGCCATCCTGTTGATGCTGGCGCTGCATCGCGCAGGTCATCGCCAGCGCGCCGCGAATCGGCAGCAGTTGGCCCGACAGCGACAGTTCGCCGGCATATTCATGATCGTCCAGGCGGTCGCCCGGGATCTGCTCGGAAGCCGCCAGGATGCCCAAGGCGATGGCCAGGTCAAAGCGCCCGGATTCCTTGGGCAGGTCGGCCGGGGCCAAGTTGACGGTAATGCGGCGGGCAGGGAATTCAAACCGGGCATTCTGCAGTGCCGCCCGGACGCGATCACGGGCTTCCTTCACCTCGGCTTCGGGGAGCCCGACGATGGTGAAAGCCGGCAAGCCATTGGCCAGATGCACCTCGACCGTCACCGGCGGGGCGCTCATGCCCGCCAGGGCGCGGCTGCGCAAGACCGCCAGGCTCATCGCAATGCGCCTGGCAGCTTGGCAGAACAGAGAAGGGAAGGGGGAGGGAAAGAGAAAAGTGTCTTGGTCAGGATCATGGAGTCTGTTTTTGCTGAGCCTCAAGCTCGGCAACACGCGCTTCCAGCGCCTCCAGGCGGGCTCGGGTCTTGGCCAGGACCTGGGCCTGGACGTCGAATTCCTCGCGCGTCACCAGGTCCAGCTTGGCAAAACCTTGACTCAGCATGGCCTTGACGTTCTTCTCGATGTCCTTGGCCGGAGAGTTCTCGATTGCCTTGTTGATCTTGGATTGCAGGTCTTCAAAAAATGGGGACTTGTCCATGTGGATCTCCTTGTCAGATAGCTGTGCCGCAAGTTTAGCGGTTTCCCGCCCATCCTCAAATTAAACCGCGCTGACCTGTTCTGACCGCAATTTTGTGCACAGGTGCCGGGCTGAAGATGAAATTTCCTTCCGGGAATGCGCCGTCTTGGTGATCCTGGCCTCGCCCGCCGCCCGCGCACCAAAATGTGTTTGCCGCGTTCGATGCAGGATTGACAAAAAACAATCAATATCGCACCAATGACGTGCATTTCGATGCTTCGTGCACTATTTTGAAGCTGATCTAGAAAAAAATCGTTGCAAATCTCTGGTTTCTCGCGAAAACACAAGTCTGCCTTGCCGAGAAGACATGGCACGGCTCCTGCTAATGGGTTGGGGCAAAGATAAAAAAGACTTTATTGTTCAAACATAAACCAGAGGGAAAGTCATGAAGAAACTGATTCTTGCAACAGCCATCGCCGCATCCTTCGTTTCTACCGTGGCCCGCGCAGAGGACGCCAAGCCGGACAATGAACTGAGCTTCAACGCTGCCGTGGTGAGCGACTACCGCTACCGCGGCCTGACCCAGACCCGCTTCGACCCGGCCCTGCAGGTTGGTGCTGACTACACGCACAACCCGACCGGTCTCTACGCCGGTACCTGGCTGAGCACCATCAAGTGGATCAAGGATGCCGGCGCCCTCACCGGTACCGACACCAAGGGCAACGTCGAGTGGGATATCTACGGCGGCAAGCGCGGCGACATCGGCGGCGGCTTCACTTATGACGTCGGTGGCCTGTACTACTACTACCCCGGCAACACCCTGGCCAACAGCGGCGTGAAGAACGCCAATACCTTCGAACTGTATGGCCAGGTCGGCTATGGCCCGGCTTACTTCAAGTATTCCCAGTCGCTGACCAACCTGTTCGGCAACGTCAACAGCAAGTACAGCCAGTACTTCGACCTGGGCGCCAATATCGATACCTTCTACGGTGTGGTGCTGGGTCTGCACCTGGGTCGCCAGGAAGTGCGCGGCAACTCGCAGCTGAGCTATACCGACTGGAAGATCGGTCTGTCCAAGACCTTCGACGAAGCAGCCGGCATCACTCTGGGCCTGGCCTACGTCGGTACCGACCTGAAGGATGGTGTCTCCACCACCCCGGGCTCGGATGGTTTCAAGAACGTCGGCAAGGGCGGCGTTGTGTTCTCCATCAGCAAAACTTTCTAACAAGAGGTTCGTATGAAACTGATCACTGCGATCATCAAACCGTTCAAGCTGGATGAGGTGCGAGAAGCCCTCTCCGCGATCGGTGTGCAAGGCATCACCGTGACCGAAGTCAAGGGCTTCGGTCGTCAGAAAGGCCATACCGAGCTGTACCGGGGCGCCGAGTATGTGGTCGATTTCCTGCCCAAGACCAAGATCGAGGCCGCGGTGGACGACGCCATCGTCGAGCGCGCCCTGGAAGCCATCGAAACCGCCGCACGCACCGGCAAGATCGGTGACGGCAAGATCTTCGTCCAGGATCTGCTGGACGTGATCCGTATCCGTACCGGCGAAACCGGCAAAGACGCTCTGTAAAAAAGGGGAATTCTAATGAGCATGAAGAAAATGTTTTCCGGCGCGCTCGCCATTGGCGCGCTGTTGTTGGCGGTAGGTTTTACCGCTCCGGCCCAGGCGCAGGACGCGCCCAAGCCTGAAGCTGCAGCGGCCGCCGCCGCTGCTCCGGCCGCTGCCGCCCCGGCAGCGCCCAAGGCCGACGCGGCCGCTCCCGCTGCAGCAGCACCGGCTGCTCCGGCGGCTGCCGCTGCCGCACCGGCACCGGTTCCCAACAAGGGCGACACCGCCTGGATGCTGATCTCGACCGCCTTCGTCATCCTGATGACCCTGCCGGGCCTGGGCCTGTTCTACGGCGGCCTGGTGCGCAGCAAGAACATGCTGTCGGTGCTGATGCAGTGCTTCGTGATCTTCTCTCTGATCTACATCCTGTGGTTCGTCTACGGCTACAGCATCGCGTTCACCGAGGGCAATGCCTTCTTCGGTGGCTTCGATCGCCTGTTCCTGCACGGCCTCAATGGTGACTCCAACACCGGCACCTTCAGCAAGGGCGTGGTGATTCCGGAACTGGCCTTCGTCGCCTTCCAGGGTGCGTTCGCCGCCATCACCGTGGCGCTGATCATCGGTTCCTTCGCCGAACGTGTGAAGTTCTCGGCCGTGATCCTGTTCTCGGTCCTGTGGTTCACCTTCTCCTACCTGCCGATGGCCCACATGGTCTGGTTCTGGCCGGGTCCGGATGCCTTCACCGACACGGCTGCCGCTGAAAAGGCGACCGCCATCTCGGGCTGGCTGTTCCAGAAGGGCGCGCTGGACTTCGCTGGCGGTACCGTGGTGCACATCAACGCCGCTATCGCCGGCCTGGTCGGCTCCTACGTGATCGGCAAGCGTATCGGTTTCGGCAAGGAAGCCTTCAAGCCGCATAGCCTGACCCTGACCATGGTCGGTGCCTCGCTGCTGTGGTTCGGCTGGTTCGGCTTCAACGCCGGCTCGGCCCTGGAAGCCAACGGCAGCGCCGCTCTGGCCTTCGTCAACACCATCCTGGCCACCGCTGCCGCAGTGCTGTCCTGGAGCTTCGGCGAATGGATCGGCAAGGGCAAGCCCTCCATGCTGGGCGCGGCTTCCGGTGCCGTTGCCGGCCTCGTGGCGATCACCCCGGCTGCTGGTTTCGTGGGCGTCATCGGTGCCGTGGTCATGGGCCTGATCGCTGGTCTGCTGTGCCTGTGGGGCGTGAGCGGCCTGAAGAAGATCCTGGGTTCGGACGACGCGCTGGATGTCTTCGGCGTGCACGGCGTGGGCGGTATCCTGGGTGCCATCCTGACCGGCGTGTTCGCAGCCCCCAGCCTGGGCGGCACCGGTATCTACGACTACGTGACCAACGCTGTTGCGCCTGACTACTCCATCGGCGGCCAGGTCTGGATCCAGTTCCAGGGCGTGCTGACCACCGTGATCCTGTCGGGCGTGGTCTCCTTCATCGCCTACAAGATCGTCGATGTCGTCATCGGCCTGCGTGTGACCGAGGAAGAAGAACGCGAAGGCCTGGATATCTCCAGCCACGGCGAATCGGCTTACCACTAAGCATCATCTGTCGTACTGAGTCTGCAGTATTCCTTCGGGGCTGGAAACGGCCTCTTTATAAGGCGCCTTCGGGCGCCTTTTTTCATTTGGATGCGTCGAGAGCTGAACAGAAGCGCATACTTGTCATACCGCCAAGTTGTCGCATTTTGGCCATTTCCTTCAGGAAAAACGGTTTCCTGATGCATTCCCGCGTCGAGCGAGGATAATTCCCGAGTATTTGAGTCGGACTCTTTAAAATGCCGCCATCATCGCCACCTGTACACTCCCAGCCACGCCTTTGCAGCGACCGTGGCCGGTTCAGGGCTTTGCTGAAATGGCAACAACGGCGTCTACTGCGTCGCAACACGGTTTCAGGAATCCGCTAAAATCGACACTCGCTGCCGGCATTTACATTTAGTTAAGGTCTTTTATGGTCCCGCATCTCGTCACCGCTCTGAATGGTCCCCTGCTGGAGCTGGAGAAGAAAATCCTGGGCGCCACGCCGGCCATCGAACGCTGGTTCCGCATGGAGTGGCAGGAGCACACGCCGCCCTTCTATTGCTCGGTGGACCTGCGCAATGCCGGCTTCAAGCTGGCGCCGGTCGATACCAACCTGTTCCCGGGTGGCTTCAACAACCTTTCGCCGGAAATGCTGCCGCTGGCGGTGCAGGCGGCGATGGCGGCCATCGAGAAATACTGTCCGGATGCGCGCAACCTGCTGCTGATCCCGGAAACCCAGCCCGGCAATACCTTTTACCTGCAGAACATCGGCCGGCTCATGCAGATCTTCCGCCAGACCGGCCTGAACGTCCGCCTGGGCACGCTGGCGCCGGGCGCCACCAAGCCGCAGCAGATCGAACTGCCGGATGGCACCCACATCACGCTGGAACCGCTGGAGCGCTCGGCCAATGGGCGCCGACTGGGCTTGAAGAATTTCGATCCCTGTACCGTGCTGCTCAACAATGACCTCTCCAGCGGCATTCCTTCGGTGCTGGAAGGGCTACATGAACAAAGCGTCCTGCCGCCGCTGCATGCGGGCTGGGCGCTGCGCCGCAAGAGCAATCACTTTGCCGCCTACGATGAAGTGGTGAAGAAGTTTTCCAAAATGGTCGAGGTCGATCCCTGGATGCTCAACCCGCTCTTCGCCAAGGTCAGCGACATCGATTTCCAGGACAACACCGGCACCGACGCACTGGCCGATAGCGTCTCCTCGCTGCTGTCGAAGATCCGCAAGAAGTACAAGGAATACGGCATCAAGGAGCAGCCCTTCGTCTTCATCAAGGCCAATGCCGGCACCTATGGCATGGGCATCATGACGGTCAAGGATGCCAGCGAGATCAAGGATCTCAACCGCAAGCAGCGCACCGGCATGCTGGCCGGCAAGGAAGGGCTGGAGGTGTCGGAAGTGATCGTGCAGGAAGGCGTGCACTCCTTCGAACGCATCAATCAGGCCGTGGCCGAGCCGGTGGTCTACATGATCGACCGCTACGTGGTGGGCGGCTTCTATCGCGTTCATGCCGAGCGCGGCGTGAATGAAAACCTCAATGCGCCCGGCGCGCATTTCGTGCCGCTGGCCTTCGCCCAGCAGCACGCGCTGCCGGACATGCACGCCAAGCCGGGTACGGCCGCGCCCAACCGTTTCTACATGTATGGCGTGGTGGCGCGGCTGGCGTTGCTGGCGGCCTCGGTGGAGATGGAAAAGACCGATCCCAACCCGGAAGTTTATTAAACACAGAGCCTGCACCAGGCTCAACAGGACCCTAGTCTCATGAAAATCGCTTTCCTCGCCGATCCTCTGGAGTCGTTCAAGACCTACAAGGATTCCACCTTCGCCATGATGCGCGAGGCCGCCCGCCGCGGTCATACCCTGTATGCCTTCGAACAGGGCGACCTGGTGCTGGAGAGCGGCCTGGTGACGGCCAACGCCTTCAAGATCACGCTCACCGGCGAGGCCGATGACTGGTACCGGGCGGAGAAGCGGGGCTCCTCTTTCCTCTCCGAATTCGATGCGGTGATCGTGCGCAAGGATCCGCCCTTCGACATGGAGTACATCTACACGACTTACCTCCTGGAGCTGGCCGAGAAGCAGGGTGCGCGCGTGTTCAACAAGCCGGCGGCCATCCGCAGCCACAACGAGAAGCTGGCCATTGCCCAGTTCCCGCAATACACCGCGCCTACCCTGGTCACGCGCGACGCCAAGCGCCTGCGCGACTTCCACGCCGAGCATCAGGACGTGATCCTGAAACCGCTCGATGGCATGGGCGGCATGGGCATCTTCCGCGTCAAGGCCGATGGCATGAATCTGGGTTCCATCATCGAAACCCTGACCGACAACGGTCAACGCACGATCATGGCGCAGCGTTTCATTCCGCAGATCAGCGCGGGCGACAAGCGCATTCTCCTGATCGGCGGCAAGGTGGTGCCCAATGTGTTGGCACGCATTCCGCAGGGTAACGAGGTGCGCGGCAATCTGGCGGCGGGAGGTTTGGGCCGTGCCCAGCCGGCGTCGGCCCGCGATATCGAGATCGGCGAGGCGCTGGGCCCGATCCTGTATCAGCGTGGTTTGCTGCTGGTAGGATTGGACGCCATCGGCGACTATCTCACCGAGATCAACGTCACCAGCCCGACCTGCTTCCAGGAAATCACGCAGCAGACCGGGTTTGATGTGGCAGCGATGTTCGTGGATGCGCTGGAGGCCGCTGCAGGGGCAGCAGAAACAACGGGGTCGGTCGGCTGATGGGATCGACGGAGCATGACGGGCTGCTCGGGGAAAAGCGCGTCGCATCAGATGGCAAATATTCCATGGTTGGTATTCTTCTCTTGACGCACGCCCCGCTGGGGCAAGCCTTCGTAGCCGCCGCCACGCACGTCTTCCGCGGCCGGCCCGAAAAGATGGAGGCGATCGACGTGATCGCCGACCAGAACCCGGCCGAAGTGCAAAAACTGGCCATCGAGGCGGTCGAACGCCTCGATGATGGCAGCGGCGTGCTGGTCATCACCGACGTCATGGGCGGTACGCCCTCCAACTGTACGGGCTTCCTGTGCGGGCTGGGCAACGTCCAGGTGATCGCCGGCATCAGCCTGCCCATGCTGTTGCGGGCGCTGACCTACCGTAACGACACGCTGGATGTGGTGGTTGAAATGGCCCTGGCAGGGGGCCAGAATGGTGCGGTGCGGATCGACAATCGCATCCGCGTGGCAGCCTCGGCCTGAGGCGCTTCACGTAGTCATGGCCGGTACCGCGCCAACAAGATAAAAACGAAAGCAGAACATGATTCAAAAAGAACTCGAAATCGTCAACAAGCTGGGCCTGCATGCCCGTGCCTCCGCCAAGCTCACCCAGCTGGCCGGCAAGTTCAAGAGCGAAGTCTGGATGACCTTCAACAAGCGCCGCGTCAACGCCAAGTCCATCATGGGCGTGATGATGCTGGCCGCCGGCAAGGGCAGCATCGTGACCCTGGAAACCAACGGCGCCGATGAACAGGAATGCTTCACCGCGCTGGAAGCCCTGATTGCGGACAAGTTCGGCGAAGGCCAGTGATGGTTACCAGGGCTGTGGTATTGCGGCGCAACACCGCAGCCTGGCTGGAATGCTTCTTGCGATATGTCAACGCCTGCACGCGTCGCGTGCGGGCTGAAACAATGTTCATATACGCTGCTGGTCTTATAGTCTTCCCCTGATGCCAATGGCGGTGATTGCCAAACTATACTTTGTTCGGTAACTTGCTCCTGGCTACCGCGCGCAGGCAACACGGCGGACTATAAAAAGACTAGCAGGAGATACGCGATGGCTTCATTCAGCTTACATGGAATCGCGGTGTCGCAAGGCATCGCCATCGGACGCGCGCATTTGATGGCGCCGGCCGCACTGGACGTCAAGCATTACCTGATCGCACCCGATCAGGTCGAGGCCGAGATCGAGCGCCTGCGCAGCGCGGTCAAGGCGGTGCACCAGGAACTTCATATCATCCGCTCCGAACTGCCCAAGGATGCGCCGCCCGAACTGGGCGCGTTCATCGATGTGCATTCGCTGATCCTGTCGGACCCGATGCTGGCCGAGGTGCCGCAAGACATCATCCGCCATCGTTACTACAACGCCGAATGGGCGCTGGTGACGCAGATCGAAGAGTTGTCCGCGCAGTTCGACGAAATCGAGGACCCCTACCTGCGCGAGCGCAAGGCCGACATCCAGCAGGTCGGCGAGCGCATCCTCAAGATTCTCACCGGCAGCGCCAGCCCGCTGCCCCCTACCGGCGAAGCGGCCGCCAACATCATCGTGGTGGCGCACGACATTTCGCCGGCCGACATGCTGCAATTCCGCGAGAGCGCCTTTGCCGGCTTCGTCACCGATCTGGGCGGTCCCAACTCGCATACCGCCATCGTGGCCCGCAGCCTGGCCATCCCGGCGGCCGTGGGGATGCACAATGCTTCAGTCCTGGTGAAGCACGATGACGTGCTCATCATCGATGGCGATGCCGGCGTGGTCATCGTCGATCCCTCACCGCTCGTGCTGGCGCAGTACCGCGCGCGGCAAGAAAGACTGCTGCGCGAGCGGAAGAAACTTTCACGTCTGAAGAAAACGCCGGCCATCACCCAGGATGGCGAGCCGATCACGCTGCTGGCCAACATCGAATTGCCCAACGATGCGGCCAATGCCTTCGAGGCGGGGGCCATGGGCATCGGCCTGTTCCGTTCGGAATTTCTGTTCATGGGACGCGCCGGCCATCATCTGGAGAAATTCCCCAGCGAGGATGAGCAGTTCGAATCCTACAAGCAGGCCGTCATTGCCATGAAGGGCCGGGTGGTCACCATCCGTACCCTGGACGTGGGCGCCGACAAGCCGCTGGACGAGGATGAGGAAACCGCCCTGAACCCGGCCCTGGGCCTGCGCGCGATCCGCTATTGCCTGTCCGAGCCGCAGATGTTCCTGACACAGTTGCGCGCCATCCTGCGTGCCTCGGCCTATGGCCCGATCAAGCTGCTGGTGCCGATGATGGCGCATGCCTTCGAGATCGATCAGACCCTGACCATGATCGAGCAGGCCAAGCAGCAGCTGCGCGAGCGCAAGCAGAAGTTCGATGAAGACATCCCGGTCGGCGCCATGATCGAGATCCCGGCCGCTGCGCTGGCGCTGCCGCTGTTCATCAAGCGGCTGGACTTCCTTTCCATCGGCACCAATGACCTGATCCAGTACACCCTGGCCATCGACCGCGTGGACCATGAAGTGGCGCATCTCTACGATCCGCTGCATCCGGCCGTGTTGTTCCTGCTCTCCACCGTCATTTCCCAGGGGCGCAAGGCCGGCATCCCGGTCTCGGTCTGCGGCGAAATGGCAGGCGACCTGAAATGGACGCGCCTGCTGCTGGGCATGGGGCTGCTGGAATTTTCCATGCATCCTTCGCAGATTCTCTCGGTGAAGAACGAGATCTTGAACAGCGACCTGCGCCTTCTGGAACCGCAGGTCAAGAAGGTGCTGCGCGCCACCGAGCCGGCCGCCATCAGCGCGGCCATGGCGCAGTTGCAGGCGCTGCAGGCGGAACCGGTCGTGGCCGATGTCAAAGTCGCCGCGCGCCGCCGTTGAGAGGCTGGATGCAAGCCGGGCTGGGCCGTTTGACGGGCCTGCCCGACTTGGGTATTCTTACGCCACTGCGCCGATTTGAACGGTTTGACCAACTTCAGCTTGCGGGCGCCGGGATCCTGATCCCATCTAAATGCGGCTAAAGCGAGCTTGGATCAGCTGTTCTTCCCAAGACTTGGCCCCATCGATGAGTAAGCCCGCAAGCACTGCTTCCGGGCTTTTTTGTTGCCCGCGCACGAGACTGGCCATGCCGCCCGGCGAAGCGACCGCCAGCGCCGCTCCCCCCGAGCCGCCTGGCGCCGAGTCACTTACGCAGAACAATCATGTCGATCGGAATCGTATCGCCCCAGGTCATGCATTTCGCCGGGCCGCTGCCGCTGCAAAGCGGCGCCTCGCTGTCGGACTATTCGCTGACCTATGAAACCTACGGCACCCTCAATGCCGACAAATCCAATGCCGTGCTGGTCTGCCACGCGCTCAATGCTTCACATCACGTGGCCGGCGTGTATGCCGATGACCCGGACAACGTGGGCTGGTGGGACAACATGGTCGGTCCGGGCAAGTCGCTGGATACAGACCGTTTCTTCGTCATTGGCGTCAACAACCTCGGTTCCTGTTTCGGCTCGACCGGGCCGATGCATACCAATCCGGCCACCGGCAAGCCCTACGGCGCCGATTTCCCGGTGGTGACGGTGGAAGATTGGGTCAACGCCCAGGCCCGCCTGGCGGACCGCCTCGGCATCAACTGCTTCGCCGCCATCATGGGAGGATCCCTGGGCGGCATGCAGGCGCTGGCCTGGAGCATGATGTATCCGGAGCGCCTGCGCCACTGTCTGGTGATCGCGTCCACGCCCAAGCTGTCGGCCCAGAATATCGCCTTCAACGACGTGGCGCGCCAGGCCATCCTGACCGATCCGCAGTACCACGGCGGCGATTTCTACGCGCATGGCGTGGTGCCCAAGAATGGCTTGCGGGTGGCGCGCATGGTGGGGCATATCACCTATCTGTCGGATGACGACATGGCCGAGAAATTCGGTCGTGACCTGCGCTCGGGCGAGTACCAGTTCGGCTATGGCGTGGATTTCGAGATCGAATCCTACCTGCGCTACCAGGGCGACAAGTTCTCCACCTACTTCGACGCCAATACCTATCTGCTCATCACCAAGGCGCTGGACTACTTCGACCCGGCGCGCGAATTTGGCGGCGATCTGGCGCGGGCATTTGCGCGTACGCGCGCCAAATTCCTGCTGGTGTCCTTCACCACCGACTGGCGCTTCTCGCCCGAGCGCAGCCGCGAGATGGTGCAGGCGCTGGTGGCCAACAAGCGCCGCGTGAGCTATGCCGAAATCGACGCCCCGCACGGGCATGACGCTTTCCTGCTGGACGATGCACGCTACATGAAGGTGGTGCGCGAGTACTACGGAAGCATCTGGACTGAACTGCAGCAGGAGGGCCGCGCATGACTTTCGAACAATTGAGCGCACTGCGCCCCGACCTGGCTTTCATCGCCCATTGGGTGCGCGAAAAGTCGCAGGTGCTGGACCTGGGCTGTGGCGATGGCGTGATGCTGGATTATCTGCAGAGCGACAAGGGCTGCTCCGGCTACGGCGTGGAGATCGACGATGCCCAGATTCCCAAGTGCGTGGCGCGCAACGTGTCGGTGATCCAGCAGGACTTGAATGGCGGCCTGGCCATGTTCGAGGACAATGCCTTTGATACCGTGCTGTGCCTGTCGGCGCTGCAGATGGTCAAGGATGTGGAGGGGACCCTGCGCGAGATCGCCCGGGTCGGGCGCGAGGTGACGGTTTCCTTCCCCAACTTCGCCTACTGGCCGCACCGCGTGGCGCTGCTGCGGGGGCGCATGCCGGTGTCGAGGAGCCTGCCGTACCAGTGGTATGATACGCCGAACCTGCGCTGCGCCACGATCAGGGACTTCGAGGCGCTGGCCAACGAGCTGGGGCTGGAAGTGCTGGAATGCGTCGCCCTGAAGGATGGCAAACCGGTGCGCTACCTGCCCAACTGGCGTGGCAGCCTGGCGGTGTTCAGGCTGCGCAAGAAATCCGCCACAAAATAGCCAAAAGCTTCACCATGCCCGCAGACGCCGGTCCGGCAGCGCCCAGCGCTGGCCACCGGCGTTTTTTGTTTCGTTTTTTGTTTCATATCCCGCGTTTTTCGAGCTGATCCGCCCCAACTCTATGACCTCACCCGCCGCTTCCTGGCATCAATACCTGAACCGGCGCATGCTGATCTGCGTCTTCCTCGGCTTTACTTCCGGCCTGCCGCTGTTCATCCTGCTGAGCCTGTTGCAGGCCTGGCTGGCCAAGTCGGGCCTGAACGTGAAGACACTCGGGCTGTTCGCGCTGGTGATGTTCCCCTACACCTGGAAGTTCGTGTGGTCGCCGCTGATGGACCGCTTCCACTTCGGCCGCATGGGGCGGCGGCGCGGGTGGATGGTGTTCACGCAGCTGCTGCTGTTTCTGGCCATTGGCGGCATGGGGATGCTCGATCCGCTGACCGATGTCAGCACCATCGCCTTCATGGCCTCGGTCGTCGCTTTCCTCTCGGCCAGCCAGGACATCGCCATCGACGCCTACCGCCGCGAGATCCTGCCCGAAGCCGAACTCGGCCTGGGCAGCGCCATCCACGTCAATGCCTACAAGCTCTCCGGCATGGTGCCGGGCGCGTTGTCGCTGGTGCTGGCCGACCAGATGCCGTGGCCGACCGTGTTCTGGATCACGGCTGCCTTCATGCTGCCGGGGCTGCTGTGTTCGCTGGTGGTCAAGGAGCCCAAGGTCTATGGCGCCCCGCCCAAGAATCTCTACGAGGCAGTGGTGCTGCCGTTCCGTGAATTCATCGCCCGTGGCGGCTGGGGCAATGCGCTGTGGGTGCTGGGCTTCATCTTCCTCTACAAGCTGGGTGACAGCATGGCCACTGCGCTAGCCACCAAGTTCTACATCGATCTGGGCTTCTCGATGACCGAGATCGGCGTGGTCTCCAAGACCACCAGCCTGTGGGCCAGCGTGGCCGGCGGCATCATCGGCGGCATCTGGATGGTGCGGCTGGGCATCAATCGCGGCTTGTGGGTGTTCGGGGTGCTGCAGGCCATTCCCATCCTGGGTTTTGCCTGGCTGGCCCACGTCGGCGCCAGCCTGCCGGTGCTGGCCGTGGTGATCGGGGTGGAAGCCTTTGGCGTGGGGCTGGGCACTACCGCCTTCGTGGCCTACATCATGCGCGAGACCGATCCACGCTACACCGCCACCCAGTTTGCGCTGTTCACGAGTTTGATGGCCGTGCCACGTACGTTCGTGAATTCTTCGGTGGGATATATCGTCGCCGACACCGGCTGGTTAAATTTTTTTCTGATTTGTTTCGTTCTGGCCTTGCCTGGAATGCTGATGTTGCCTAGAATTGCGCCCTGGAATGAAAAGCCGGTTGAGTCGCAGACACAAAAAGCCTGAAGATTCGAAAAAACGTCGCGGGTCGTTCCTCTGAGCAATATCCGGCAGTCGATAAAATATTTAGCCCTGAAGCGAAAATTTAGTTGACAGTCTAGAGATGTTCCTATATAGTTTTGAGTTCCCTGCACGGAGAGGTGGCCGAGTGGTTAATGGCAGCAGACTGTAAATCTGCCCTCTTACGAGTACGCTGGTTCGAATCCAGCCCTCTCCACCATTAGGCCGGGAGTCAAAGCAGTCCTGCAGTACATACGCG
The DNA here is from genome assembly GCF_037076565.1 of Herbaspirillum sp. DW155. Taxonomy (NCBI): domain Bacteria; kingdom Pseudomonadati; phylum Pseudomonadota; class Betaproteobacteria; order Burkholderiales; family Oxalobacteraceae; genus Herbaspirillum; species Herbaspirillum sp. DW155. The sequence goes on from NZ_AP029028.1 coordinate 107,902, forward strand.
ATCGAAAGACGCGGCGGTTGTGAAGTGAAAGTTGTTTCCTCGCGGGTGTAGCTCAATGGTAGAGCTGAAGCCTTCCAAGCTTAAGACGAGGGTTCGATTCCCTTCACCCGCTCCAAGTTTTGGTCCGGTTGCATGTTTGGTTGTTGTGCAGTCGGAAAAATGCCCTTGTAGCTCAGTGGTAGAGCACTCCCTTGGTAAGGGAGAGGCCACGTGTTCAATCCACGTCAAGGGCACCAGTTTCTCGTCGTATCGCTGACAAGTCAGTAATCAGTCGGGCGTGTTGCCTGGACATTCTCATCAAATCTAGGAGTCTAAGATGGCAAAAGGCAAGTTTGAACGGACCAAGCCGCACGTGAACGTCGGCACCATCGGTCACGTTGACCACGGCAAGACCACCCTGACCGCTGCAATCGCAACCGTTCTGTCGAAGAAGTTCGGCGGCGAAGCGAAGGCCTACGACCAGATCGACGCAGCGCCTGAAGAAAAGGCGCGCGGCATCACCATCAACACCGCGCACGTCGAATACGAAACCGCAAACCGTCACTACGCACACGTTGACTGCCCTGGCCACGCCGACTATGTGAAGAACATGATCACCGGCGCAGCGCAGATGGACGGCGCGATCCTGGTGTGCTCGGCCGCTGACGGCCCGATGCCCCAGACCCGTGAACACATCCTGCTGTCGCGTCAGGTTGGCGTGCCTTACATCATCGTCTTCCTGAACAAGGCCGACATGGTGGACGACGCTGAACTGCTGGAACTGGTGGAAATGGAAGTCCGCGAACTGCTGTCGAAGTACGAGTTCCCTGGCGACGACCTGCCCATCGTGAAGGGTTCGGCCAAGCTGGCGCTGGAAGGCGACACCGGTCCCCTGGGCGAACAAGCCATTATGGCTCTGGCAGAAGCTCTGGACACCTACATCCCGACCCCGGAACGTGCCGTTGACGGTACCTTCCTGATGCCGGTGGAAGACGTGTTCTCGATCTCCGGCCGCGGCACCGTGGTGACCGGTCGCGTTGAGCGCGGCATCATCAAGGTCGGCGAAGAAATCGAAATCGTCGGTATCGCTGACACCCAGAAGACCACCTGCACCGGCGTGGAAATGTTCCGCAAGCTGCTGGACCAGGGTCAGGCTGGCGACAACGTTGGCGTGCTGCTGCGCGGCACCAAGCGTGAAGACGTTCAGCGTGGCCAGGTTCTGGCCAAGCCGGGTTCGATCAAGCCGCACAAGCACTTCACCGGCGAGATCTATGTTCTGTCGAAGGACGAAGGCGGCCGTCACACCCCGTTCTTCAACAACTACCGTCCGCAGTTCTACTTCCGTACCACCGACGTGACCGGTGCGATCGAACTGCCGAAGGACAAGGAAATGGTCATGCCGGGCGACAACGTGTCGATCACCGTGCAACTGATCAACCCGATCGCCATGGAAGAAGGTCTGCGCTTCGCTATCCGTGAAGGCGGCCGTACCGTCGGCGCCGGCGTGGTTGCCAAGATCTTCGACTAAGATCAAGCTGTAAAACACTTTGCCGCGGTGCGTAATGTATCGCGGCATTCGTGTCTCAATCGCGAGTTTTTGTAGGGGCGTAGCTCAATTGGCAGAGCGTCGGTCTCCAAAACCGAAGGTTGGGGGTTCGATGCCCTCCGCCCCTGCCACCGAATCTGGTGCAGGGTACTGAAAGTAAATATGTCTAGCCAGCCAGTTCAAACCGTCAACACCTCCAACGACAAGATCAAGATCGCCCTGGCGATCGTGGCTGTGGTTGCTGGCGTGGTCGGTTTTTTTGTGTTGTCTGATCAGTCGACTCCGGTGCGCGCCGTCGCCCTGGTCGCCGGTCTGCTGGTGGCGGTAGCGTTTGCCTGGACCTCTGCACAAGGCCGCGGCTTCGTCGGTTTCGCCAAGGAATCCGTGCGCGAAACCAAGAAAGTCGTCTGGCCCACCCGCAAGGAAGCCATGCAGATCACCGGGGTGGTGTTCGCCTTCGTGCTGATCATGGCCATCTTCCTGTGGGGCACGGACAAGTTGCTCGAGTTCCTGTTGTACGACGTAATTTTGGGCTGGAAATAACATGAGCGATAGCACGCAAGACAGCGCACCGATTGGTGCGCAAAGCGTTTCAGGCGCAGGAAACAAGCGCTGGTACGTGGTGCATGCGTATTCCGGCATGGAAAAGAGCGTGCAGCGCGCGCTGACCGAGCGCATCAACCGCGCCGGCATGCAAGACCAGTTCGGCCAGATCCTGGTGCCGACTGAAGAAGTCGTTGATATGAAGAATGGTCACAAGTCCGTGACCGAGCGTCGTTTCTTCCCGGGCTACGTCCTAGTCGAAATGGAAATGACGGACGAAACGTGGCACTTGGTGAAGAACACCGCCAAAGTGACCGGTTTCATCGGCGGCAAGTCGAATCGTCCGACCCCGCTGCCGCAGCGCGAAGTGGACTCGCTGCTCCGCCAGATGCAAGAAGGCGTCGAGAAGCCCCGTCCTAAGGTGCTCTACGAAGTGGGCGAAATGGTCCGTATCAAGGAAGGCCCGTTCACCGACTTCAACGGCAACGTCGAGGAAGTGAACTACGAGAAATCGCGCGTGCGCGTCTCGGTCACCATCTTCGGTCGCGCCACCCCGGTCGAACTCGAATTCGGCCAACTGGAAAAAGTCTGATCCCGCCTTCCGGAATCCCGCCTTTCCCTGTCAAGTTTTCAACGCCCGCTGGAGCGTACCGGACAAATCACCGTCCGCCAATTCAGCATTCCGAGGAGCCCGAGTAAGACGCCGCAAGGCCGATGAAACGGCGCTACAACTCAATCAATAAGGAGCCGTCATGGCAAAGAAGATTATTGGTTTTATCAAGCTGCAAGTGCCAGCTGGTAAAGCGAACCCGTCTCCCCCGATCGGTCCTGCGCTGGGTCAGCGCGGTCTGAACATCATGGAATTCTGCAAGGCCTTCAACGCCCAGACTCAAGGTGTTGAACCGGGTCTGCCGATTCCCGTCGTGATCACCGCCTTCGCGGACAAGTCCTTCACCTTCGTGATGAAGACCCCGCCGGCGACCATCCTGATCAAGAAGGCTGCTGGTATCCAGAAGGGTTCCTCCAAGCCGCATACCGACAAGGTTGGCAAGATCACCCGCAAGCAAGCGGAAGAAATCGCAACCCAGAAGAAGCCGGACCTGACCGCTGCTGATCTGGAAGCTGCCGTGCGTACCATCGCTGGTTCCGCACGTTCGATGGGCATCACGGTGGAGGGTCTGTAATGGCTAAGGTATCCAAGCGCGTCAAGGCAATGAAGGAAAAGGTCGACCGTACCAAGGCCTATCCGTTCGACAACGCCGTCTCCCTGATCAAGGAATTCGCAACCGCCAAGTTCAACGAATCGATCGACGTGTCCGTCCAGCTGGGCGTGGACGCGAAGAAGTCGGACCAAGTGGTCCGTGGTTCGGTGGTGCTGCCTGCCGGTACCGGCAAGACCGTTCGCGTGGCCGTGTTCGCTTCCGGCGACAAGGCTGAAGCTGCCAAGGCAGCTGGCGCTGACGTGGTTGGCATGGAAGACCTGGCAGAGCGCGTGAAGGCCGGCGACATGCCGTTCGATATCGTCATCGCTTCGCCCGACACCATGCGTATCGTCGGTACCCTGGGTCAGATCCTGGGTCCCCGTGGCCTGATGCCTAACCCGAAGGTCGGTACCGTGACTCCGGACGTGGCAACTGCCGTCAAGAACGCCAAGGCTGGTCAGGTGCAATATCGTACCGACAAGTCCGGTATCATCCACGCCACCATCGGCCGCAAGTCGTTCTCCGACGCCGATCTGAAGGCCAACCTGCTGGCTCTGATCGATGCCCTGAACAAGGCCAAGCCGGCCAGCAGCAAGGGTGTCTATCTGCGCAAGATCGCTCTGTCGTCCACCATGGGCGCCGGCGTTCGCGTGGACCAGGCTTCCCTGGTTGCCTAAGCAAGCAATACAGTCCCCGTTTCCGTAAGGAAGCGGGGCATCTCTTTGGGCTGTCGCAATTGAAAGCAATCAGCAATTGACTGCGGCAGGCCTTCAAAGACCGTTGGGCGGAAGCCGGCAGCAACAAGCCGGACGAAGTTAAAAACGCTGGTCGCAAGTCCAGTGGACCCAACGCAGATGGTGAACCCGAGCAAGTTTCGTAGTCTCAGGCAGCATATTCAGTTTTGCCCTATGCTGCAGTGAACTCCTAAACGTCGGACGCCGTGTTCGAACCGGTGCAAGGCAAGCAGGCAGTGGCCTGTGTAGTGGCCGAGTACTATTTTTGGAGGTTGATCTTGAGTCTCAATCTGAATGACAAGAAGGCCGTCGTCGCCGAAGTTTCCGCAAAGGTTGCATCTGCGCAAACGATCGTCGTGGCCGAATACCGTGGCATCCAGGTTGGTTCCTTGACGCAACTGCGCGCACAAGCGCGTGCCCAAGGCGTGTACCTGCGCGTGTTGAAAAACACGCTGGCTCGTCGCGCCATCGAAGGCACGAAGTTTGCCGACCTCGCCCCGCAACTGACCGGTCCGCTGATCTACTCGATCTCGGAAGATGCCGTGGCCGCTGCCAAAGTCGTGTCCGACTTTGCCAAGACCAACGACAAGCTGGTTGTGAAGGCAGGCAACTACGAAGGCAAGCAGCTGGACAAGGCTGCTGTGGCTTCGCTGGCAAACATCCCGTCTCGCGAAGTTCTGCTGGCCCAGGTCCTGGGCATGATGCAGGCTCCGGTGTCGGGCTTTGCGCGCGCTCTGGCTGCCCTGGCAGCCAAGAAGGAAGCCGAAGCCGCATGAGGCACGGCCGCTTGAGGCGGCCCCGCTCTGCAGTTTCGACGCTTTCGCGTCACTACCAATCTGATGTTATTACCGAAATAAATTTAGGAGTTTCAAATGGCAATTAGCAAAGAAGACATCCTGGAAGCCGTTGGCGCGCTGTCCGTGATGGAACTGAATGACCTGGTCAAGGCATTCGAAGAGAAGTTTGGTGTTTCCGCTGCCGCTATGGCTGCTCCGGCCGCCGGTGGCGCTGCTGGTGGTGGTGCTGCCGCTGCTGAAGAACAGACCGAGTTCACCGTTGTGCTGGCTGAAGTCGGCGCCAACAAGGTCGGCGTCATCAAGGCCGTCCGTGAAATCACCGGCCTGGGTCTGAAGGAAGCCAAGGATCTGGTTGACGGTGCACCGAAGCCGGTCAAGGAAGGCATCGCCAAGGCTGACGCTGAAGCTGCCAAGAAGAAGCTGGAAGAAGCTGGCGCCAAGGCCGAACTGAAGTAATTCTCTTGCCTGCCAAGGCGAGTCATTACTCCGGAGTCAAAGTGCAGAATCCCTTGAAAAAGGGATTCGGCTTTGGCTCCTTTGTCGTTTCTTATTTTTGCTGGTGATGTTGATGCGTTGCAGTATTCGTTGTCGGGAATATTAAGCGCGATCTCAGCAAAAAACTAGGGTAGACATTTGAAGATTTGAGTGCCGATGGCCCGGACTGCTTTGCCGGCAAGTCGCGCGGTCTGATCGAATCTTGAATTCTCTATCCTTCCTGTCACTCACGGAGTGTCCATGCACTACTCATTTACTGAGAAGAAGCGCATTCGCAAATCCTTCGCGAAACGCGCAAACGTCCACAACGTTCCGTTCCTGCTCGCGACTCAGATCGAGTCGTATCAGAATTTCCTGCAACCCGAACGTGCTGCATCGGAACGCAAGAATGAAGGCCTGCAATCGGCTTTCACCTCGATTTTCCCCATCGTTTCGCACAATGGCTTTGCGCGTCTCGAATTCCTGTCGTATGTGCTGGGCGCTCCGCCGTTTGACGTCAAAGAGTGCCAACAACGTGGCCTGACCTTCGCGTCCCCGCTGCGCGCCAAGGTGCGCCTGGTGATCCTGGACAAGGAATCGCCCACCAAGCCGGTCGTCAAGGAAATGAAGGAACAGGAAGTCTACATGGGCGAACTGCCCCTGATGACCACCACCGGTTCCTTCGTCATCAACGGCACCGAGCGCGTGATCGTGTCCCAGCTGCACCGCTCCCCGGGCGTGTTCTTCGAACACGACCGCGGCAAGACGCATTCGTCCGGCAAGCTGCTCTTCTCGGCCCGCATCATTCCTTACCGTGGCTCCTGGCTGGACTTCGAATTCGACCCGAAGGACATCCTGTTCTTCCGCGTCGACCGCCGCCGCAAGATGCCGGTGACGATCCTGTTGAAGGCCATCGGGATGACCTCCGAGCAGATCCTGGCCAACTTCTTCGTCTTCGACAACTTCAACCTGCACGCCGAAGGCGCGGACATGGAGTTCGTCTCCGAGCGCCTGCGCGGTGAAGTCGCACGTTTCGACATCACCGACAAGTCGGGCAAGGTGATGGTCGCCAAGGACAAGCGCATCAACGCCAAGCACGTGCGTGACATCGAAGCGGCCGGCATCAAGCACATCTCCGTGCCTGAGGACTACCTGCTGGGCCGCGTGCTGGCCAAGAACATCGTCGATCCGGACACCGGCGAAGTCGTGGCCAGCGCCAACGACGAGCTGACCGAAGAACTGTTGGCCAAGCTGCGCGAAGCCAACATCTCGGCCATCCAGACCCTGTACACCAACGACCTGGACCAGGGCGGCTACATCTCGCAGACCCTGCGTACCGACGACACCGTCGACCAGACCGCCGCACGCGTGGCGATCTATCGCATGATGCGTCCTGGCGAACCGCCGACCGAAGAGTCCGTGGAAGCCCTGTTCAACGGCCTGTTCTACAGCGAAGACCGCTACGACCTGTCGGCCGTGGGCCGCATGAAGTTCAACCGCCGCGTGGGCCGCGATGAGCTGACCGGTCCGATGACGCTGTCCAATGACGACATCCTGGCCGTCATCAAGATCCTGGTCGAACTGCGTAACGGCCGTGGCGAAGTCGATGACATCGACCACCTGGGTAACCGTCGCGTGCGCTGCGTGGGCGAACTGGCCGAGAACCAGTTCCGCGCCGGTCTCGTGCGCGTGGAGCGCGCCGTCAAGGAACGTCTGGGCCAGGCCGAGGCGGACAACCTGATGCCGCACGACCTGATCAACTCCAAGCCGATCTCGGCTGCCATCCGTGAGTTCTTTGGTTCGTCGCAGCTGTCGCAGTTCATGGACCAGACCAACCCGCTGTCGGAAATCACGCACAAGCGCCGCGTTTCCGCCCTGGGCCCTGGCGGTCTGACCCGCGAACGCGCCGGCTTCGAAGTGCGCGACGTGCACCCGACCCACTACGGCCGCGTCTGCCCGATCGAAACCCCTGAAGGCCCGAACATCGGCCTGATCAACTCGCTGGCGCTGTATGCCCGCCTGAACGAATACGGTTTCCTGGAAACCCCGTACCGCAAGGTCGAGGGCAGCAAGGTCACCAACCAGATCGACTACCTGTCGGCCATCGAAGAAGGTCGTTACGTGATCGCCCAGGCGAACGCGACCATCGACGCTGAAGGCAAGCTGTCCGACGAACTGGTGTCGGCCCGTGAAGCTGGCGAAACCATCTTGGTCTCGCCGGAACGCGTGCAGTACATGGACGTGGCCCCTGGCCAGGTGGTGTCGGTGGCAGCCTCGCTGATTCCGTTCCTGGAGCACGATGACGCGAACCGTGCACTGATGGGCGCCAACATGCAGCGCCAGGCCGTGCCTTGCCTGCGTCCGGAAAAGCCGCTGGTCGGCACCGGCATCGAACGTACCGTGGCGGTTGACTCCGGCACCACCGTGCAAGCCCTGCGTGGCGGCGTGGTCGATTACGTCGATGCAGGCCGTGTGGTGATCCGCGTCAACGACGACGAAGCGCAAGCGGGCGAAGTCGGTGTGGACATCTACAACCTGATCAAGTACACCCGTTCCAACCAGAACACCAACATCAACCAGCGCCCGATCGTCAAGATCGGTGACCGCGTGGCCAAGCATGACGTGATCGCCGACGGCGCCTCGACCGACATGGGCGAGCTGGCACTGGGCCAGAACATGCTGGTGGCGTTCATGCCCTGGAACGGCTACAACTTCGAAGACTCGATCCTGATCTCCGAAAAGGTCGTGGCCGATGACCGCTACACCTCGATCCACATCGAGGAACTGTCGGTGGTGGCACGTGACACCAAGCTGGGTGCAGAAGAAATCACCCGCGACATCTCCAACCTGGCCGAGAACCAACTGGCCCGTCTGGATGAGTCGGGTATCGTCTACATCGGCGCTGAAGTCGAAGCCGGCGACACCCTGGTCGGCAAGGTCACCCCGAAGGGCGAGACCCAGCTGACGCCGGAAGAGAAGCTGCTGCGCGCGATCTTCGGCGAGAAGGCTTCCGACGTGAAGGACACCTCGCTGCGCGTGCCCTCGGGCATGGTCGGTACCGTCATCGACGTGCAGGTGTTCACCCGCGAAGGCATTCAGCGCGACAAGCGCGCCCAGCAGATCATCGATGATGAACTCAAGCGCTATCGCCTGGACCTGAACGACCAGCTGCGTATCGTGGAAGGCGATGCCTTCCAGCGTCTGGAGCGTCTGTTGATCGGCAAGGTCGCCAATGGCGGCCCCAAGAAGCTGGTCAAGGGCACCAAGCTGACCAAGGAATATCTGGACGATCTGGACAAGTTCCACTGGTTCGACATCCGCCCGGCTGATGACGATATCGCCAACGCGCTGGAAGCCATCAAGGAATCCATCGCCGAGAAGCGTCACCAGTTCGACCTGGCCTTCGAAGAGAAGCGCAAGAAGCTGACCCAGGGCGACGAACTGCCGCCGGGCGTGCAGAAGATGGTCAAGGTCTACCTGGCCGTGAAGCGCCGCCTGCAGCCTGGCGACAAGATGGCCGGCCGTCACGGTAACAAGGGTGTGGTCTCGCGTATCCTGCCGATCGAAGACATGCCGCACATGGCCGACGGTACCCCCGCCGACATCGTGCTGAACCCGCTGGGCGTGCCGTCCCGTATGAACGTCGGTCAGGTGCTGGAAGTTCACCTGGGCTGGGCGGCCAAGGGTCTGGGCCTGCGTCTGGGCGAGATGGTGCAGGCGCAAGCCAAGGTTGCGGAACTGCGCAAGTTCCTGACCACCATCTACAACGAATCCGGCAAGAAGGAAGAGCTGGACTCGTTCACCGATGAAGAAATCATCGAGCTGGTGACCAACCTGAAGAAGGGCGTGCCCTTCGCTACCCCGGTGTTCGACGGTGCGCATGAAGAAGAAACCCGCCGCATGCTCGATCTGGCCTATCCGGACCCGATCGCCAAGCAGCTGGGCATGACGCCTTCCAAGAACCAGGTCACCATGTATGACGGCCGCACCGGTGAAGCCTTCGAGCGCACCGTGACGGTTGGCTACATGCACTACCTGAAGCTGCACCACCTGGTCGACGACAAGATGCACGCCCGTTCCACCGGCCCGTACTCGCTGGTGACCCAGCAGCCGCTGGGCGGCAAGGCGCAGTTCGGCGGCCAGCGTTTCGGCGAAATGGAAGTGTGGGCACTGGAAGCTTACGGTGCCTCCTACGTCCTGCAGGAAATGCTGACGGTCAAGTCCGACGACGTGAACGGCCGTACCAAGGTGTACGAGAACCTGGTCAAGGGCGATCACGTGATCGATGCCGGCATGCCGGAATCCTTCAACGTGTTGGTCAAGGAAATCCGCTCGCTGGGTATCGACATCGACCTGGAACGCGAATGATGTAAAGGGGTGCGCGGCGCAGGCTGCGCACCCCGCCGGTTTTTCCGGCGAACCGATAATTCAAGAATTCAGTATTGACGCATCGCTCCACGGGCGATGTGAACGAATCAAGAGATTCAAGAGATTCAAGCGAAGTACGGCAGTAAGCTGGGGAGGTCTGTCCCGGTATCGAGCGGCACCACGAAGCAGAGGCTTCGCTGGCTCTCCCGCCGATGCGAACAGGGTTAAGCAGGGTGAACCGGCCACACGTAAATTTAGTTTTTTCACGCCAACCTGGAGTGATACATGAAAGCACTGCTCGATCTATTCAAGCAAGTCCAGCAAAACGAACAATTCGACGCGATCAAGATCGGTCTGGCTTCGCCTGACAAGATCCGCTCGTGGTCCTTCGGCGAAGTCAAGAAGCCGGAAACCATCAACTACCGTACCTTCAAGCCCGAGCGCGACGGCCTGTTCTGCGCCAAGATCTTCGGCCCCATCAAGGACTACGAGTGCCTGTGCGGCAAGTACAAGCGCCTGAAGCACCGCGGCGTGATCTGCGAGAAGTGCGGCGTGGAAGTGACCCTGGCCAAGGTGCGCCGCGAGCGCATGGGCCACATCGAGCTGGCTTCCCCGACTGCCCACATCTGGTTCCTGAAGTCGCTGCCGTCCCGTCTGGGCATGGTGCTGGACATGACCCTGCGCGACATCGAGCGCGTGCTGTACTTCGAAGCCTACGTCGTGACCGATCCCGGCATGACCCCGCTGAAGAAGTGCCAGATCATGTCCGAAGATGACTACGCCGCCAAGTACGAAGAGTACGGCGACGACTTCATCGCCTTCATGGGCGCCGAAGGTATCCGCGAACTGCTGCGCTCGATCGATATCGACCGCGAAGCGGAAACCCTGCGCCAGGAACTGAAGGACTCCAAGTCCGAAGCCAAAATTAAGAAGTACGCCAAGCGCCTGAAGGTGCTGGAGGCGTTCCAGCGCTCGGGCATCAAGCCCGAGTGGATGATCATGGAAGTGCTGCCCGTGCTGCCGCCGGAACTGCGTCCGCTGGTGCCGCTGGATGGCGGCCGCTTCGCGACCTCCGACCTGAACGACCTGTATCGCCGCGTCATCAACCGCAACAACCGCCTGAAGCGCCTGATGGAACTGCGCGCGCCTGAAATCATCACGCGCAACGAAAAGCGCATGCTGCAGGAAGCGGTGGACTCGCTGCTGGACAACGGTCGTCGCGGCAAGGCCATGACCGGCGCCAACAAGCGTCCGCTGAAGTCGCTGGCCGAAATGATCAAGGGCAAGGGCGGTCGTTTCCGTCAGAACCTGCTGGGCAAGCGCGTGGACTATTCGGGCCGTTCGGTCATCGTGGTGGGTCCGCAGCTGAAGCTGCACCAGTGCGGTCTGCCCAAGCTGATGGCCCTGGAACTGTTCAAGCCCTTCATCTTCAACAAGCTGGAACTGATGGGTCTGTCGACCACCATCAAGGCCGCCAAGAAGCTGGTGGAAGCGCAAGAGCCGGTGGTCTGGGACATCCTGGAAGAAGTCATCCGCGAACACCCGGTCATGCTGAACCGCGCGCCGACCCTGCACCGTCTGGGCATCCAGGCGTTCGAGCCGGTCCTGATCGAAGGCAAGGCGATCCAGCTGCACCCGCTGGTCTGCGCGGCGTTCAACGCCGACTTCGACGGCGACCAGATGGCCGTCCACGTGCCGCTGTCGATCGAAGCGCAGATGGAAGCCCGCACCCTGATGCTGGCCTCCAACAACATCCTGTTCCCGTCCAACGGCGAACCGTCGATCGTGCCGTCCCAGGATATCGTGCTGGGTCTGTACTATGCCACCCGTGAAGCCATCAACGGCAAGAACGAAGGCATGATGTTCCAGGATGTGTCCGAAGTCATCCGCGCCTACGACAACAAGGAAGTCGAGCTGGCCACCCGTATCACGGTGCGTATCGTCGAGCATCCGAAGGACCCGGTCACCGGCGAATTCGTGCGTACCGTCAAGCGTTACGAGACCACCGTCGGCCGCGCGATCCTCTCCGAGATCCTGCCCAAGGGCCTGCCGTTCTCGGTGCTGAACCGCGCGCTGAAGAAGAAGGAAATCTCGAAGCTCATCAACACGTCCTTCCGCAAGTGTGGTCTGCGTGCCACCGTCGTGTTTGCCGACCAGCTGATGCAGTCGGGCTTCCGCCTGGCGACCCGCGCCGGTATCTCCATCTGCGTGGACGACATGCTGGTGCCGCCGCAAAAGGCCACCCTGATCGCCGCTGCCGAGTCCGAAGTCAAGCAGATCGAACAGCAGTACTCCTCCGGTCTGGTGACCGCAGGCGAGCGCTACAACAAGGTCGTGGACATCTGGGGCAAGGCCGGCGACGAAGTCGGCAAGGCCATGATGGACCAGCTGAAGGTGGAAGAGGTCATCACCCGCGAAGGCAAGAAGACCACTCAGGAATCGTTCAACGCGATTTACATGATGGCCGACTCCGGCGCCCGTGGTTCGGCTGCCCAGATCCGCCAGCTGGCCGGTATGCGCGGCCTGATGGCCAAGCCTGACGGCTCCATCATCGAAACGCCGATTACCGCGAACTTCCGCGAAGGCCTGAACGTGTTGCAGTACTTCATCTCGACGCACGGCGCCCGTAAGGGTCTGGCCGATACCGCGCTGAAGACCGCGAACTCCGGTTACCTGACCCGTCGTCTGGTGGACGTCACCCAGGATCTGGTCGTGATCGAAGACGATTGCGGCACCTCCAACGGTTCGGCCATGAAGGCGCTGGTCGAAGGCGGTGAAGTCATCGAAGCCCTGCGCGACCGTATCCTCGGCCGTGTGGCTGCGACCGATATCGTCAATCCGGAAGATCAATCCACCCTGTTCGAAGCCGGCACCCTGCTGGACGAAGACAAGGTGGAAGAGATCGAACGCATGGGTATCGACGAAGTGAAGGTTCGTACTCCGCTGACCTGCGACACCCGCTACGGCCTGTGCGCCAAGTGCTATGGCCGCGACCTGGGCCGTGGCCTGTTGGTGAACTCCGGCGAAGCCGTCGGTGTGGTGGCTGCGCAGTCCATCGGTGAGCCGGGTACCCAGCTGACCATGCGTACCTTCCACATCGGCGGTGCGGCATCGCGTGCAGCGGTGGCCTCCTCGGTGGAAGCCAAGTCCAACGGCACCGTGCGCTTCACCGCCACGATGCGTTATGTGACCAATGGCAAGGGCGAACAGATCGTCATTTCCCGTTCCGGCGAAGTGCTGATCACCGACGACCTGGGCCGTGAGCGTGAGCGTCACAAAGTGCCGTACGGCGCCACCCTGATCGTCAAGGATGGCCTGACCATCAAGGCCGGTACCGCACTGGCCACCTGGGATCCGCTGACCCGTCCGATCATCACCGAGTACTCCGGTACCGTGAAGTTCGAAAACGTGGAAGAAGGCTCCACCGTGGCCAAGCAGATCGATGAAGTCACCGGTCTGTCGACCCTGGTGGTCATCGATGCGAAGCGTCGTGGTCCTTCCTCGAAGGTCATGCGTCCGCAGGTGAAATTGCTCAACGAACAAGGCGAAGAAGTGAAGATCGCCGGCACCGAACACTCGGTGACCATCGGCTTCCAGGTCGGCGCGCTGATCACCGTGAAGGACGGCCAGCAGGTGCATGTGGGTGAAGTGCTGGCCCGTATCCCGACCGAATCGCAGAAGACCCGTGACATTACCGGTGGTCTGCCGCGCGTGGCCGAGCTGTTCGAAGCCCGTTCGCCGAAGGATGCCGGCATGCTCGCCGAAGTCACTGGTACCGTTGCCTTCGGCAAGGAAACCAAGGGCAAGCAGCGTCTGGAAATCACCGACATGGAAGGCACCAAGCACGAGTTCCTGATCACCAAGGACAAGCAGGTGCTGGTGCACGACGGCCAGGTGGTGAACAAGGGCGAAATGATCGTGGACGGCCCGGCCGATCCGCAAGATATCCTGCGCCTGTTGGGTATCGAAGCGCTGGCCCGCTACATCGTCGACGAAGTGCAGGACGTGTACCGTCTGCAGGGCGTGAAGATCAACGACAAGCACATCGAAGTGATCGTGCGCCAGATGCTGCGCCGCGTGCAAGTGGTGGAGCCGGGCGACACCAACTACATCACCGGTGAGCAGGTCGAGCGCTCCGAACTGCTGGACGAGAACGACCGCGTGGTGGCCGAAGGCAAGATTCCGGCGACCTACGAAAACGTGCTGCTGGGTATTACCAAGGCATCGCTGTCGACCGACTCCTTCATCTCGGCCGCATCGTTCCAGGAAACCACCCGCGTGCTGACCGAAGCGGCCATCATGGGCAAGAAGGACGGCCTGCGCGGCCTGAAGGAAAACGTCATCGTCGGCCGCCTGATCCCGGCCGGTACTGGCCTGGCCTTCCACCGCGCCCGCAAGGAAAAGGATGCATGGGAAGCCGAAGAGCGCGCAGCACTGCTCGAAGCCGAACGTGCCTCCCGTTCCGACTTCGCCGACGAGGAAATCTCCTCGACCGAATCCATCGGTGGCGGCGAAGGCGAAGCGTAAGCACTTCACCTCTTGCATCAGGGGCGGCCAGAAGCATCGGCTGCCCCGACAAGAAAATGGCTGCAAGAAAGAACGGCGCCGGAAGCAATTCCGGCGCCGTTTTTTCGTTCATAGCGGCTGTTTGGGGCTTGCCGGCAACTTCATATCCCAAATCGCATGGGGTTGATGGTGTGCGGCATTGCCAAGCATGCGTGAAGCTTTTATCATCCACTAACAATAATGGTTCTCATCTGAGGCTTCTCGATGGAATCCATGTTCATATGCCCGACGGCCTGCGCCCGCAGGTCGTTTTTCCAAGGTAGCCAGCCTGCGCCAGTAACCGATCCACATCCCAAGGGTGGTTACCAGTGTCTCCATGCAGATCGCGGTGTGCAGCCTCACGTCAGCCTGAAGATTGCCTGCTGATCCCCCTTGCCTTACCTGGTCAAGGAATTCCCATGAGCAAGCACATCATCGCTCGCCCCGTATTGCACCGTACTTCCCTCGCCGTCTTGCTGGCGACCGCCCTGGCTGCGGCCGGCTGCGCAAGCCAGGCTCCCCTTTCCGAACGCTGGGCAGAACTCCGGCGAACGCAGCCAACGCTTCATACGCGAGATGCCGCACGTGAACTTGGTGTCAAGGAATCGGCCTTGCTGGCCACCCAGGTCGGCCGCAATGCCGTTCGCCTCAAGGGCGACCCGGCCGACCTGCAGGCGCTGTTCGAGCGGCTGCCCGAACTGGGCCGCATCAAGGCCATCACCCGCAATGAAGATGCGGTGCTGGAGCGTAGCGGCGAAGTCGCGCCGGTCAGGCGGGACGAGCAGGGCAGGGTAATCCCCGGTACCGGCTTCGCCGGCGGCGCCATCGACCTGCGGTTTGCCATGAGCCGCTGGGGTAGCGCCTTCGCCGTGGTGCAGCCGGGACGGGATGGCAAGACCAGCCGCAGCCTGCAGTTCTTCGACCGCCAGGGTGATGCCGTGCACAAGGTCTATCTCGACAACGACCAGCACGTGGCGCAGTTTGACCGTCTGGTGGCGGATTTCCGCCTGGCTGACCAGCAGGCTGCGCTGACCATCGAGGCGCCCGCTGCCGAGGCCACCGCGAGCACGAGCACCGCGCCCAGCCCCGAAGCCATCCGCGAGCTGCGCCAGTCCTGGCAGGAGCTCACCGATGTCCACCAGTTCCCGCGCCTGTTGCGCGAACTGAAGCTCACGCGCGAACAGGCGCTGCAGCTCATCGGCAGCGACCTGGCCTGGCGGCTTTCGCCACAGGCCGCGCAAACGCTGCTGGAAGAGGCCGGGGCGCGCCAGCAGCCCGTCATGGTGTTCGTCAGCAATGGCGGCATGACGCAGATCTATAGCGGCCTGATCGGCAAGACGGCGGTCGGCGGCGGCTGGTTCAACGTGCTCGACCCCGACTTCAACCTGCACCTGCGCACCAGCGCCATCGATCATGGCTGGGCGGTGCGGCGACCGACCGATCACGGGATGATCACCTCGGTGGAGTTCTACGATGCCCAGGGGCGCCAGATCGTCAACTTCTTCTCCCGCCGCGACCGCGGCCAGCCCGAGACGCCACAATGGCGCAGCATGGTGGAGGCGTTGCCGCGCGGCTGAACTTGCCAGTCAGGCCCCCCTCCGGAGCGATGCAGCACTTGCACGAGGGCAAACATTGCCATTTCGCCACCCGTAAACCGTGGCGAAATGGCCATAAACCGCGTCAAATCGGCGCCGCAGCGGCGTTCGGGTTGACCCGCTGGACATTCAGGCGTACACTCGCGAGTTCTCGAATTTAGGCTCTCCCGGGCTTATGCGTTCTTTGGTCTGAAACATCGCTTCTGCGACGCTATTCTCCCTTCCGGTCTTAAATCCGATTTGCGCATTGTCTTGCGCACAAGAGTTTCCTGTGTGGTTCCGGGCAACCGATTCCGGAACCTGTTTTCAATGTTGTACTTTGTTGGATTAAAACGATGCCAACCATCAATCAACTGATTAGCAAACCACGTGTCCGCGCGATCGTGAAGAGCAAGTCGCCGGCGCTGGAAAACAGCCCGCAAAAGCGCGGTGTCTGCACCCGCGTGTACACCACCACCCCGAAGAAGCCGAACTCGGCGCTGCGTAAGGTGGCCAAGGTGCGTCTGACCAACGGTTTCGAAGTCATTTCGTACATCGGCGGTGAAGGCCACAACCTGCAAGAACACAGCGTCGTGCTGATCCGCGGCGGCCGTGTGAAGGACTTGCCGGGTGTGCGTTACCACATGGTTCGCGGTGCACTGGATACCCAGGGCGTCAAGGATCGTAAGCAAGCTCGCTCGAAGTACGGTGCCAAGCGCGCCAAGGCAGCGAAGAAGTAATAATTGGTGTTTATCATGACGCTCGCGCGTCGTGTGAACAGACTCAGAGTCGGTCCAGGACGGGCCGAGTAAGTGGAAGCCATGATGGCTCTCCGCGAGTGCAGGCGAAGTTGAAGCAGGGTTCGCCCACTCAACTGAAGATTGAAAGGAATCGAAATGCCACGTCGTCGTGAAGTCCCCAAGCGGGAAATTCTGCCGGATCCGAAGTTCGGCAACGTTGAAGTCGCCAAGTTTGTGAACGTGCTGATGCTGTCGGGCAAGAAGTCCGTCGCAGAAAACATCATCTACGGCGCCTTCGACCACATCCAGTCCAAGTCGGGCAAGGACCCGCTGGAAGTGTTCTCCGCAGCCCTGAACAACTGCAAGCCGCTGGTGGAAGTCAAGTCCCGCCGCGTCGGTGGCGCCAACTACCAGGTGCCCGTTGAAGTGCGTCCGGTGCGCCGTATGGCCCTGTCGATGCGCTGGCTGCGTGAAGCTGCCAACAAGCGCAGCGAGAAGTCCATGCCCCAGCGTCTGGCTGGTGAGCTGATGGAAGCCGCCGAAGGCCGTGGCGGCGCAATGAAGCGTCGTGATGAAGTGCACCGTATGGCAGAAGCGAACAAGGCGTTCTCGCACTTCCGCTTCTAATCAAGACTGGACCTGGGCTTTTGCGATGATGGGAAGTCCGGGTCTGCATCTTAAAATTGGTTCGAGCCGAGCGTTTATTTGAAAAAAATGACGCTCGGTTTCGTGCATTAAAGACTTAGGATTAATTATGGCCCGTAAGACCCCCATCGAGCGCTACCGTAATATCGGTATTTCGGCGCACATCGACGCAGGTAAAACAACCACTACCGAGCGTATCCTGTACTACACCGGCGTGAACCACAAAATCGGTGAAGTGCACGACGGCGCGGCCACCATGGACTGGATGGAGCAAGAGCAAGAGCGTGGCATCACCATCACCTCGGCTGCGACCACCTGCTTCTGGAAGGGGATGGCCAACAACTTCCCCGAGCACCACATCAACATCATCGATACCCCGGGCCACGTTGACTTCACCATCGAAGTGGAACGCTCGATGCGCGTTCTGGACGGCGCCTGCATGGTCTACTGTGCAGTGGGTGGCGTGCAGCCGCAGTCTGAAACCGTGTGGCGTCAGGCCAACAAGTACGGCGTGCCCCGTCTGGCCTTCGTCAACAAGATGGACCGTACCGGCGCCAACTTCTTCAAGGTCTACGAGCAGATGCGTAGCCGCCTGAAGGCCAACCCGGTGCCCATCCAGGTGCCTATCGGCGCCGAAGACAACTTCGAAGGCGTGATCGATCTGGTCAAGATGCGCGCCATCTACTGGGACGACGCTTCCCAGGGCATGAAGTTTGACTACCGCGACATCCCCGAGCACCTGAAGGCAACCGCCCAGGAATGGCGTGAAAAGATGGTTGAAACCGCCGCCGAGTCGTCGGAAGACCTGATGAACAAGTACCTGGAAGATGGCGACCTGTCGGAAGAAGACGTCAAGAAGGCCCTGCGCGCGCGCACCCTCGCTGGCGAAATCGTTCCGATGATGTGCGGCACCGCCTTCAAGAACAAGGGCGTGCAAGCCATGCTGGACGCCGTGATCGAGTACCTGCCGGCACCGACCGACATTCCCCCGGTCAAGGGCATCGCCGAAGACGAAACCGAAACCGTGCGCAAGGCTGCTGACGACGAGAAGTTCTCGGCGCTGGCCTTCAAGATCATGACCGATCCGTTCGTCGGCCAGCTGATCTTCTTCCGCGTGTACTCCGGCGTCGTCAATTCGGGCGACACCGTGTACAACCCGGTCAAGAACAAGAAGGAACGCCTGGGCCGTATTCTGCAGATGCACGCCAACCAGCGTGAAGAAATCAAGGAAGTGCGCGCTGGCGACATCGCTGCTGCCGTCGGTCTGAAGGAAGCCACCACCGGTGACACCCTGTGCGATCCGTCGGCCATCGTGACCCTGGAGCGCATGGTCTTCCCCGAGCCCGTGATCTCGCAGGCCGTCGAGCCCAAGACCAAGGCTGACCAGGAAAAGATGGGCCTGGCCCTGAACCGCCTGGCACAGGAAGATCCGTCCTTCCGCGTGAAGACCGACGAAGAATCCGGCCAGACCATCATCTCCGGTATGGGCGAGCTGCACCTGGACATCATCGTCGACCGTATGCGTCGCGAGTTCGGCGTGGAAGCCACCGTCGGCAAGCCGCAAGTGGCCTACCGCGAAACCATCCGCAAGACCTGCGAAGAAATCGAAGGCAAGTTCGTCAAGCAGTCGGGCGGTCGTGGTCAGTACGGTCACGTTGTCCTGAAGATCGAACCGCAAGAACCGGGCGCTGGCTTCGAGTTCGTCGATGCGATCAAGGGTGGTGTGGTTCCGCGTGAATTCATCCCCGCCGTCGAAAAGGGTATCCGTGAGACCCTGAACACCGGCGTGCTGGCTGGTTACCCGGTGGTTGACGTCAAGGTCACCCTGTTCTTCGGTTCGTACCACGACGTGGACTCGAACGAAAACGCTTTCCGCATGGCGGGTTCGATGGCCTTCAAGGACGGCTGCCGCAAGGCTTCGCCGGTCATCCTGGAGCCGATGATGGCCGTGGAAGTGGAAACCCCGGAAGACTACGCCGGTACCGTGATGGGCGACCTGTCGTCCCGTCGTGGCATGGTGCAGGGCATGGACGAAATCGCTGGTGGCGGCGGCAAGATCATCAAGGCCGAAGTTCCGCTGTCGGAAATGTTCGGTTACTCGACCTCGCTGCGTTCGGCTACCCAAGGCCGTGCAACCTACACGATGGAATTCAAGCACTACTCCGAAGCGCCCAAGAACGTGATCGACGCAATCGTCACCTCCAAGGCCAAGTAAGTTGCGGGAATGGCGTTCTGCTCCGTGTGGGGCGGAGCGCCGGCTGGATTACCAGCCAATCATTGAATATTGAACATCGAACATATCGTTCTTTTGAAGGAAATTTAAAATGGCAAAAGGCAAGTTTGAACGGACCAAGCCGCACGTGAACGTCGGCACCATCGGTCACGTTGACCACGGCAAGACCACCCTGACCGCTGCAATCGCAACCGTTCTGTCGAAGAAGTTCGGCGGCGAAGCGAAGGCCTACGACCAGATCGACGCAGCGCCTGAAGAAAAGGCCCGCGGCATCACCATCAACACCGCGCACGTCGAATACGAAACCGCAAACCGTCACTACGCACACGTTGACTGCCCTGGCCACGCCGACTATGTGAAGAACATGATCACCGGCGCAGCGCAGATGGACGGCGCGATCCTGGTGTGCTCGGCCGCTGACGGCCCGATGCCCCAGACCCGTGAACACATCCTGCTGTCGCGTCAGGTTGGCGTGCCTTACATCATCGTCTTCCTGAACAAGGCCGACATGGTGGACGACGCTGAACTGCTGGAACTGGTGGAAATGGAAGTCCGCGAACTGCTGTCGAAGTACGAGTTCCCTGGCGACGACCTGCCCATCGTGAAGGGTTCGGCCAAGCTGGCGCTGGAAGGCGACACCGGTCCCCTGGGCGAACAAGCCATCATGGCTCTGGCAGAAGCTCTGGACACCTACATCCCGACCCCGGAACGTGCCGTTGACGGTACCTTCCTGATGCCGGTGGAAGACGTGTTCTCGATCTCCGGCCGTGGCACCGTGGTGACCGGTCGCGTTGAGCGCGGCATCATCAAGGTCGGCGAAGAAATCGAAATCGTCGGTATCGCTGACACCCAGAAGACCACCTGCACCGGCGTGGAAATGTTCCGCAAGCTGCTGGACCAGGGGCAGGCTGGCGACAACGTTGGCGTGCTGCTGCGCGGCACCAAGCGTGAAGACGTTCAGCGTGGCCAGGTTCTGGCCAAGCCGGGTTCGATCAAGCCGCACAAGCACTTCACCGGCGAGATCTATGTTCTGTCGAAGGACGAAGGCGGCCGTCACACCCCGTTCTTCAACAACTACCGTCCGCAGTTCTACTTCCGTACCACCGACGTGACCGGTGCGATCGAACTGCCGAAGGACAAGGAAATGGTCATGCCGGGCGACAACGTGTCGATCACCGTGCAACTGATCAACCCGATCGCCATGGAAGAAGGTCTGCGCTTCGCTATCCGTGAAGGCGGCCGTACCGTCGGCGCCGGCGTGGTTGCCAAGATCTTCGACTAATCGTCGGATCAGCAGTGGCAGTACCCAAGTAACACCAGTCGCATTTTTAACATCGCCGGGGATGATCCCCATCCCCGGTTCGTTCTTTAAAGGAAAATCATGTCGGTTCCTAGCCAAAAAATCCGTATCCGTCTGAAAGCTTTCGACTATCGTCTGATCGACCAGTCCGCACTGGAAATCGTTGACACCGCCAAGCGTACCGGTGCTGTCGTCAAGGGCCCGGTTCCCCTGCCGACCCGCATCCAGCGCTTCGACGTCCTGCGTTCGCCGCACGTCAACAAGACTTCCCGCGATCAGTTCGAAATCCGTACCCATCAGCGCCTGATGGATATCGTCGATCCGACCGACAAGACGGTTGACGCATTGATGAAGCTGGACCTGCCCGCTGGCGTTGATGTTGAAATCAAGCTGCAGTAATCAGCTGGCATAGTGTTGGAAAAGCGCACAACCTCGGTTGTGCGCTTTTGTTTTACGGGCTATAATGCTCGGCTTCGATGTGGGTTTTGCGTCTGCAAGGCCCATAATTTATGGTAGTACGAACATCAGCCCCGCCCAATCGCAGGCGGGAATGGAGAAAACAATGAGCCTGGGCCTTGTTGGTCGCAAGGTTGGTATGATGCGCATCTTCACGGAAGATGGGGATTCGATCCCTGTGACCGTGCTGGACGTGTCCAACAACCGCGTGACTCAAATCAAAACGCCTGAAGTGGATGGTTATTCCGCTGTTCAGGTGACCTTCGGTCAACGCCGCGCTTCGCGCGTGGTGAAAGCCGCCGCCGGCCACTTCGCCAAAGCTGGCGTCGAGGCAGGTACTGTCCTCAAAGAATTCCGTGTTGACGCTTCCAAGGCTGCCGAACTGAAGGCGGGCGACGTCGTTGGCATCGGCATGTTTGAAGCTGGCCAGAAAGTCGACGTGCAAGGCGTGTCGATCGGTAAGGGCTACGCCGGTACCATCAAGCGTTACAACTTCTCGTCGGGTCGCGCGACCCACGGTAACTCCCGCTCGCACAACGTTCCTGGCTCCATCGGTATGGCGCAGGATCCGGGCCGCGTGTTCCCCGGCAAGCGCATGACCGGTCATCTGGGTGATGTCAAGACCACCGTCCAGAACCTGGAAATCGCCCGTGTGGACGCAGAGCGTCAGTTGCTGCTGGTC
Source organism: Herbaspirillum sp. DW155 (assembly GCF_037076565.1). Taxonomy (NCBI): domain Bacteria; kingdom Pseudomonadati; phylum Pseudomonadota; class Betaproteobacteria; order Burkholderiales; family Oxalobacteraceae; genus Herbaspirillum; species Herbaspirillum sp. DW155. The sequence continues at coordinate 129,720 of NZ_AP029028.1, forward strand.
AAGGGTGCCGTTCCTGGCGCCAAGAACGGTCAAGTGATCGTTTCGCCGGCAGTCAAAGTCAAAGCGAAGAAGGGGGCTTAATCAATGGAACTGAAGCTCCTGAATGACCAAGGTCAAGCTGCTTCGAACGTCGCCGCACCGGATACCATTTTCGGCCGCGACTACAACGAAGCCCTGATCCACCAGGTCGTGGTTGCCTACCAAGCCAACGCGCGTAGCGGCAACCGCAAGCAAAAGGATCGTGAAGAAGTCAGCCACACCACCAAGAAGCCGTGGCGTCAAAAGGGTACTGGCCGTGCACGTGCCGGTATGTCCTCGTCGCCTCTGTGGCGCGGTGGTGGCCGTATCTTCCCGAACTCGCCTGACGAAAACTTCACCCACAAGGTCAACAAGAAGATGTATCGCGCAGGTGTCTGCTCGATCCTGTCCCAGTTGGCTCGTGAAGGCCGCCTGTCGGTCGTCGAAGAGTTCGCCGTCGAAGCCCCGAAGACCAAGCTGCTGGCCCAGAAGTTGAAGGGTATGGGCATGGAATCGGTGCTGGTTATTACCGACAGCCTGGACGAAAAGCTGCTGCTGGCCTCGCGCAACCTGCCGGGCGTGCTGGTGGTCGAGCCGCGTCAAGCTGATCCCGTGTCGCTGGTGTACTTCAAGAATGTCTTGATCACCAAGCCGGCTCTGGCAAAGATTGAGGAGTTGCTGGCATGAACGCAATCGTGAAACATAGCGAAGAGCGCCTGATGAAGGTGCTGCTGGCACCGGTGATCTCCGAAAAGGCAACCTTTGTCGCCGAGAAGAACGAGCAAGTCGTCTTCCTGGTCGCCAAGGACGCCACCAAGCTGGAAGTCAAGGCCGCCGTCGAACTGCTGTTCAAGGTGGAAGTGGAATCGGTGCAAGTCGCCAACCGTCAGGGCAAGCAGAAGCGCTCGCGCAACGGTATGGGTCGCCGCAACCACACCCGCCGTGCTTTCGTCAGCCTGAAGCCGGGTCAAGAAATCAACTTCACCGAGGAGGCTAAATAATGGCACTCGTAAAAGTGAAGCCGACCTCGCCCGGTCGGCGCGGCATGGTCAAGGTCGTCAATCCCGACCTGTACAAGGGCCGTCCGCTGGCATCGCTGGTCGAAAAGAAGTCCAAGACCGCCGGCCGTAACAACAACGGCCACATCACCACCCGCCACATCGGCGGTGGTCACAAGCAGCACTACCGTGTTGTCGACTTCCGTCGCAACAAGGATGGTATCCCTGCCAAGGTTGAGCGTATCGAATACGACCCGAACCGTACCGCGCACATCGCACTGCTGTGCTATGCGGACGGCGAGCGCAAGTACATCATCGCTCCCAAGGGCGTGTCGGTTGGCGATCAGCTGATCAGCGGTTCTGAAGCTCCGATCAAGTCGGGCAACACCCTGCCGATCCGCAACATCCCCGTCGGTACCACCATCCACTGCGTGGAAATGCTGCCGGGCAAGGGCGCGCAAATCGCCCGTACCGCTGGCGCCGCTGTCGTGCTGATGGCACGTGAAGGCACCTACGCCCAGGTTCGTCTGCGCTCCGGTGAAGTGCGTCGCGTTCACATCGAATGCCGCGCCACCATCGGTGAAGTCGGTAACGGCGAGCACAACCTGCGCAAGATCGGTAAGGCCGGTGCAACCCGTTGGCGCGGTGTGCGTCCGACCGTTCGTGGCGTTGTCATGAACCCGGTGGATCACCCGCACGGTGGTGGTGAAGGCAAGACCGCCGCTGGTCGTCACCCGGTTTCCCCGTGGGGCCAGCAGACCAAGGGCAAGAAGACTCGTAGCAACAAGCGTACGACTTCGATGATTGTCTCGCGTCGCGGCAAGAAATAAAGGATAAAACATGACACGTTCATTGAAAAAAGGTCCTTTCTGCGACGCCCACCTGGTGAAAAAGGTTGAGGCTGCCCAGGCTACCAAGGACAAGAAGCCGATCAAGACCTGGTCGCGTCGTTCGACCATCATGCCGGACTTCATCGGTCTGACGATTGCCGTGCACAATGGCAAGGCACACGTGCCGGTCTATGTGTCGGAAAACATGGTTGGTCACAAGCTCGGCGAATTCGCGCTGACCCGTACTTTCAAGGGTCACGCTGCCGATAAGAAGGCTAAGAAATAAGGTCCTATGATGGAAACTAAAGCTACTCTGCGCGGTGTGCACCTGTCGGCCCAGAAAGGCCGTCTGGTTGCAGACCTGATCCGCGGTAAAAAAGTTGATCAGGCACTGAATATCTTGGCCTTCAGCCCCAAGAAGGGCGCGGTCATCATCAAGAAGGTTCTGGAGTCCGCAATCGCGAACGCCGAACATAACGATGGTGCCGACATTGACGAGCTGAAAGTCAAGACCATTTATGTGGAAAAGGGTGCGGTCCTCAAGCGCTTCACAGCGCGTGCAAAGGGCCGTGGTGATCGTATTTCCAAGCAGTCGTGTCACATTTACGTGACCGTCGGAAACTAAGGAGTCACGATGGGACAGAAGATTCATCCAACCGGTTTCCGTCTGGCGGTTACGCGTAACTGGGGCTCGCGTTGGTATGCAGGCAACAACAACTTTGCCGACATGCTCAACGAGGACCTGAAGGTCCGTGCTTACCTGAAGAAGAAGCTGAAGAACGCTTCGGTTGGCCGCGTGGTCATCGAGCGTCCGGCCAAGAACGCCCGCATCACCATTTACAGCTCCCGTCCGGGCGTTGTGATCGGCAAGAAGGGCGAAGACATCGAAGTGCTGAAGACCGCACTGGCCAAGCTGATGGGCGTGCCCGTGCACGTCAACATCGAAGAAATCCGCAAGCCGGAAGCCGATGCTCAGCTGATCGCCGACTCGATCTGCCAGCAGCTGGAAAAGCGCATCATGTTCCGTCGCGCCATGAAGCGTGCGATGCAGAACGCCATGCGTCTGGGCGCCCAAGGTATCAAGATCATGTCCTCGGGCCGTCTGAACGGCATCGAAATTGCACGTACCGAATGGTACCGCGAAGGCCGTGTGCCCCTGCACACCCTGCGCGCCGATATCGACTATGGCTTCGGCGAAGCTGAAACCACCTACGGCATCATCGGTGTGAAGGTGTGGGTCTACAAGGGCGATCGCCTGGCAAACGGCGAAGCGCCGGTGCTGGTCGGCGAACCGGAAGACGACAAGAAGCGTCGTGGCCCCCGTCGTGACGACGGCAAGCCGGGTGCACGTCCCCGCTCCAAGACTGGCGCTCCTGGCGCTGGTGCAAAGCGTGGCGGTGGTCGTCCTCAAGCTGCCGATGCCGGTGTGTCGGCTGAGAAAGCAGGAGAATAATCATGCTGCAACCAGCACGTAGAAAATATCGTAAAGAACAAAAAGGTCGTAACACCGGCATTTCGCACACCCGCGGAACTGCCGTCTCGTTCGGCGATTTTGGTCTGAAGGCAACCGGCCGCGGCCGTATCACTGCCCGTCAGATCGAAGCTGCTCGTCGTGCGATGACCCGTCACATCAAGCGCGGTGGTCGTATCTGGATCCGCGTCTTCCCGGACAAGCCAATTTCCCAGAAGCCTGCAGAAGTGCGTATGGGTAACGGCAAGGGTAATCCGGAGTACTACGTGGCTGAAATCCAGCCGGGTAAGGTACTGTACGAGATGGACGGTGTGGACGAAGCCCTGGCGCGCGAGGCGTTCCGTTTGGCTGCTGCCAAATTGCCGCTGTCGACGACTTTCGTTGTTCGCCAAGTCGGTCAATAATTAGGAGCGGAACATGAAAGCATCTGAACTCCGCGGTAAGGACAAGGCAGGACTGGAAAAGGAACTGGGCGAGCTGTTGAAAGCTCAGTTCAGCCTGCGCATGCAAATTGCGACCCAGCAACTGAACAATACCGCACAGCTGAAGAAGGTACGTCGCGACATCGCACGTGTGAAAACTGTGATCAACTCGAAGGATGGCCAACAATGAACGATCAAGTGAAACAAGCGCTCAAGCGCACGCTGATTGGCAAAGTTGTGTCGGACAAGATGGATAAGACCGTCACTGTCGAAATCGAGCGTCAAATGAAGCACCCGCTGTACGGCAAGATCATCAAGCGCACCAAGAAGTACCACGCGCATGATGAGCAAAACTCGGCGAAGGCCGGCGATGTGGTGGAAATCACCGAAAGCCGTCCGATCTCCAAGACGAAGGCGTGGACTGTGACCCGTGTGGTGCAGGAAGCACAAATCGTCTAAGCAGTAAATGTAGTACTTGCGTGCTCGATATTATGGTGCCATAATATCGAGCTCTTTCTTTGCAAAACAAAGTTTGCAGAGAAAGGCTCAAGAGTAGCTCTATTCGTCCCCTAACTAGCGAGTTCGCTTGCTAACAGGACCAAGACTGACCGCCAGCGCATCCTGCGAAGCGGATTAAGTTGGGAAAGAAAATATCATGATTCAAACTGAAAGCCGGCTCGAAGTGGCCGACAACACTGGTGCGCGCGAAGTTCTGTGCATCAAGGTCTTGGGTGGTTCCAAGCGCCGCTATGCGGGCATTGGCGATGTGATCAAGGTTACTGTCAAGAGCGCAGCACCGCGTGGTCGCGTCAAGAAGGGTGAAATTTATAACGCTGTCGTCGTTCGTACCGCCAAGGGCGTGCGTCGTCAGGATGGTTCGCTGGTCAAGTTCGATGGTAATGCTGCCGTCCTGCTGAACGCCAAGCTGGAGCCCATCGGCACCCGTATCTTTGGGCCGGTGACTCGTGAGCTGCGTACAGAGCGCTTCATGAAGATCGTCTCCCTGGCGCCTGAAGTTCTGTAAGGAGTGGTCATGGCAAAGATTCGTAAAAACGATGAAGTCATCGTGTTGACCGGCAAAGACAAGGGCAAGCGCGGTGTCGTGACTGCTCGCGTCAGCGCCGATTATGTCGTCGTGGAAGGCGTGAACGTCGCAAAGAAGGCGACCCGTCCGAACCCGATGACGGGTGCAACTGGCGGCATCGTCGATAAGCTGATGCCAATTCATGTGTCGAACGTCGCGTTGTTCAACGCTGCGACCGGCAAGGCAGATCGTGTGGCTTACAAGGAAGTGGACGGCAAGAAGGTCCGCGCTTACAAGTCCAACGGCGAAGTCGTTAAGGTTTAAACATCATGGCACGTCTTCAACAGTTTTATAAAGATAAGGTCGTCGCCGATCTGACTACGAAGTATTCGTACAAGTCGGTGATGGAAGTTCCGCGCATCCTGAAGATCACCCTGAACATGGGTCTGTCCGAAGCAGTTGCGGACAAGAAGATCATCGAGCACGCCGTTGGCGATCTGACCAAGATCGCTGGTCAGAAGCCGGTGGTGACCAAGGCTCGCAAGGCTATCGCAGGTTTCAAGATCCGCGAAGGCTACCCGATCGGTTGCATGGTGACCCTGCGTGGCGCCCGCATGTACGAATTCCTGGATCGTCTGATCACCGTGGCCCTGCCGCGCGTGCGTGACTTCCGTGGCGTGTCCGGTCGTGCGTTCGATGGTCGTGGCAACTACAACATCGGTGTGAAAGAGCAGATCATCTTCCCCGAAATCGAGTACGACAAGATCGATGCACTGCGTGGCATGAACATCAGCATCACCACGACTGCAAAGACCGACGACGAAGCGAAGGCGCTTCTCGCCGCATTTAAATTCCCGTTCAGAAACTGAGGATGCCATGGCAAAACTGGCACTGATTAACCGTGAACAGAAGCGCGCAGAAATGGTGAAGAAGTATGCTGCCAAGCGCGCCGAGTTGAAGGCTATTATCGACGACCAATCGAAGTCGGAAGAAGAGCGTTACGAAGCCCGCCTGAAGCTGCAGGCCCTGCCGCGTAACTCCGCTCCGACCCGCCAGCGCAACCGTTGTGCGCTGACTGGCCGTCCCCGTGGTACTTTCCGCAAGTTCGGATTGGGCCGTATCAAGGTCCGTGAAATCGCCATGCGCGGCGAAATCCCGGGTTTGACCAAAGCTAGCTGGTAATAGGAGAAGAAGCAATGAGTATGAGCGATCCTATCGCCGATATGCTGACCCGTATCCGCAATGCGCAAGGCGTGAACAAGACTACCGTCGTCATGCCGTCTTCCAAAGTGAAGGTCGCCATTGCCAACGTCCTCAAGGACGAGGGTTATATCGAAGATTTCGCCGTGGTTGCCGCTGATGGCAAGGCTGAATTGAAAATCGGTTTGAAGTATTACGCTGGCCGTCCGGTCATCGAGCGCCTGGAGCGCGTGTCCCGTCCGGGTCTGCGCATCTACAAGGGCAAGGACGATATCCCCAACGTCATGAACGGCCTGGGTGTGGCAATCGTGTCCACCCCGCGCGGCGTGATGACTGACCGCAAAGCACGCGCAACCGGTGTCGGTGGCGAAGTGATTTGCTACGTGGCCTAAGGAGTGCAAGATGTCTCGTGTAGGTAAAATGCCTGTTGCACTGCCGAATGGCGCGGAAGCGACCATCACTGCAGAGCAAATCACCGTCAAGGGCCCGCTGGGCTCCTTGACCCAACCGCTGACCAAGAAGGTCAAGGTGGTCAACAACAATGGCTCGCTGAGCTTCGAAGTGGCTGATGACAGCCGCGAAGCCAACGCGATGTCGGGCACCCTGCGTGCTCTGGTCAACAACATGGTCAACGGCGTCACCAAGGGCTTCGAAAAGAAGCTGAACCTGGTTGGCGTGGGTTTCCGTGCTCAAGCACAAGGCGACAAGCTGAACCTGTCGCTGGGCTTCTCGCACCCCATCGTTCACCAGATGCCTGCCGGCATCAAGGTTGAGACCCCGACCCAGACCGAAATCCTGATCAAGGGTATCGATCGCCAGGTGGTTGGCCAGGTCGCCGCTGAAATTCGCGCGTACCGCGAACCCGAACCCTACAAGGGCAAGGGTGTGCGCTACGCTGACGAAGTGGTGACGCTCAAAGAAACCAAGAAGAAGTAATAGGGGTTGACGATGGACAAGAAACAATCTCGCCTGCGCCGTGCGACTCAGACTCGCGCCAAGATCGCAGAACTGAAGGTGAATCGTCTGGCTGTGCACCGTACCAACACGCACATCTACGCCAGCGTCATCGGCCCCGACGCCAACGTGCTGGCCTCAGCTTCCACCCTGGAAGCAGAAGTCCGCGCCCAGCTGGCAGGTCAGTCCGGCAAGGGTGGCAATGCTGCCGCTGCTGCCCTGATCGGCAAGCGCGTGGCGGAGAAGGCTCTGAAGGCCGGTGTGACTGAAGTCGCATTCGACCGCTCCGGTTTCCGTTATCACGGTCGCGTCAAGGCGCTGGCTGAGGCTGCGCGTGAAGCCGGCCTGAAGTTCTAAGGATTATCGATCATGGCAAAAATGCAATCGAAAACGCAAAGCGACAAGCCTGATGACGGCATGCGCGAAAAAATGATCGCGGTCAACCGCGTCACCAAGGTGGTGAAGGGCGGCCGCATCATGGGTTTCGCAGCGCTGGCAGTGGTCGGTGACGGCGATGGCCGTATCGGCATGGGCAAGGGCAAGTCCAAGGAAGTGCCCGTGGCCGTGCAGAAGGCGATGGAAGAAGCCCGTCGCAAGCTGATCAAGGTGACCCTGAAGAACGGTACCGTGCAACACACCGTCATCGGCAAGCACGGCGCCTCCTCGGTGATGATCTCGCCGGCCAAGGACGGTACTGGCGTCATCGCCGGCGGTCCGATGCGCGCGATCTTCGAGGTGATGGGCGTGACCAACGTGGTGGCCAAGTCGACCGGTTCGACCAACCCCTACAACATGGTCCGTGCCACCCTGGACGGTCTGTCGAAGATGAACACTCCGGCTGAAATTGCTGCCAAGCGCGGCAAGTCGGTCGAAGAAATCCTGGGCTAAGGTGATCGAGATGGCTAACACAATCAAAGTCAAGCTGGTCAAGGGTCTGATCGGTACTCGTCAGGATCACCGCGCTACCGTGCGCGGTCTGGGTCTGCGTCGCGTCAACTCGGTGTCCGAACTGGAAGACACCCCGTCGGTGCGCGGCATGATCAACAAAGTGTCCTATCTTGTGAAAGTTGTGTCGTAAGCCGCGGCTTGCGAACGGAGCGAATCATGCAATTAAACACTATCCAACCCGCAGAAGGCGCAAAGCACGCTAAGCGTCGCGTCGGTCGTGGTATCGGTTCTGGCCTGGGCAAGACGGCCGGCCGTGGCCACAAGGGTCAGAAGTCGCGTTCGGGCGGTTTCCACAAGGTCGGCTTTGAAGGCGGCCAGATGCCCCTGCAACGTCGTCTGCCCAAGCGCGGTTTCAAGTCGCTGGCTACGCCCTACAAGGCTGAAGTGCGCCTGTCCGACCTGGAAAAGCTGCCCGTCGCCGAGATCGACGTGCTGGCATTGAAGCAAGCCGGCCTCGTGTCGGAACTGGCTCGTGTCGTGCGTATCATCAAGGCTGGCGAACTGACCAAGAAGGTAACCGTCAAGGGTCTGATCGCAACCGCTGGTGCCAAGGCCGCTATCGAAGCTGCCGGTGGTTCCATCGCTGAGTGATCCGGTCCCGGAGCATTAATTGGCAACTACTCCTCAATTAGCAAAAGGCGCTGCAAAAGGATTCCCCTGGGGTCGTTTGTGGTTCCTGCTGGGGGCGTTGATCGTTTATCGCATCGGTGCACATATCCCGGTTCCGGGTATTGATCCGACGCAGTTGGCGCAGCTGTTCAAGCAGAATCAGGGCGGCATTCTGGGCATGTTCAACATGTTCTCCGGTGGTGCCCTGTCGCGCTTCACGATCTTCGCACTGGGGATCATGCCGTATATCTCGGCATCGATCATCATGCAGCTGCTGTCGGTGGTTTCGCCGCAGCTGGAAGCATTGAAGAAAGAGGGTGAAGCCGGTCGTCGCAAGATCACGCAGTACACCCGTTACGGCACCCTGGTGCTGGCGACCTTCCAGGCGCTGGGCATTGCGGTGGCGCTGGAGTCGCAAGCCGGCCTGGTGCTGGATCCGGGTCTGGCCTTCCGTCTGACCACGGTGGTGACGCTGATTACCGGTACGATGTTCCTGATGTGGCTGGGTGAACAGATCACTGAACGTGGTCTGGGCAATGGCATCTCGATCATCATCTTCGCCGGTATTGCGGCAGGTCTGCCGAATGCTCTGGGTGGCTTGTTTGAGCTGGTCCGTACCGGTTCGATGAACGCCCTGTCGGCAATCCTGATCTGTGCGATCGTGGGTCTGGTGACGTTCCTAGTGGTCTTCATCGAACGTGGTCAGCGCAAGATCCTGGTGAACTATGCGAAGCGTCAGGTCGGCAACAAGATCTATGGTGGCCAGAGCAGCCACTTGCCGCTGAAGCTGAACATGGCTGGCGTGATCCCGCCGATCTTTGCATCGTCGATCATCCTGTTCCCGGCCACGATCACCAGCTGGTTTACCTCGGGTGATACGTCCAATCCCTTCATTCGTTTCCTGAAGGATCTGGCGGCATCGATGGCACCAGGCGAACCGATCCATGCCTTGCTGTATGCGGTAGCTATCGTCTTCTTCTGCTTCTTCTACACCGCACTGGTGTTCAACAGCAAGGAAACGGCAGACAACCTGAAGAAGAGTGGTGCTTTTGTTCCGGGTATCCGTCCGGGTGACCAGACTGCGCGTTATATCGACAAGATCCTGATGCGCCTGACCCTGGCCGGCGCCGTGTACATCACCTTGGTGTGCCTGCTGCCAGAGTTCCTGATCGCACGCTGGAAGGTGCCGTTCTACTTCGGTGGCACATCGCTGCTGATCATTGTGGTCGTGACGATGGATTTCATGGCCCAAGTGCAGAACTATGTGATGTCGCAGCAGTATGAATCGTTGCTCCGCAAAGCTAATTTCAAGGGTGGCATGACACCGCGATAAGCGGGCGCATGCTCCAGAGGAAGAAGACACGGAATGGCAAAAGACGACGTTATTCAGATGCAGGGCGAGATTCTTGAAAATCTGCCCAACGCGACATTCAGGGTTAAGTTGGAAAACGGTCACGTTGTACTCGGCCATATTTCCGGCAAGATGCGCATGAATTACATCCGCATCCTGCCTGGCGATAAGGTAACGGTGGAACTGACGCCTTACGATTTGAGCCGGGCACGTATCGTGTTCCGAACCAAGTAACAGTGAAACATTGAAAGAAAGAGGGCCACAATGAAAGTGCTCGCATCAGTCAAGCGGATCTGCCGCAACTGCAAAATCATCAAGCGCAATGGCATCGTTCGTGTGATCTGCACCGAACCCCGCCATAAGCAGCGCCAGGGTTAACTTAACGTTATTGATCGAGGAATAACGAATGGCACGTATTGCAGGGGTCAACATCCCCAACCATCAGCACACCGTGATCGGCCTGACCGCCATCTATGGTATTGGCCGTCCGCGCGCACAAGACATTTGCGCTGCTACCGGCGTTCCGACCAACAAGAAGGTCAAGGACCTGGACGATAACGAGCTGGAAAAGCTGCGTGACGAAATCGCCAAGTTCGTCGTGGAAGGCGATCTGCGCCGTGAGTTGTCCATGAACATCAAGCGTTTGATGGACCTGGGTTGCTACCGCGGCCTGCGTCACCGTCGTGGTCTGCCGGTCCGTGGTCAACGCACCCGCACCAACGCCCGTACTCGCAAGGGTCCGCGCAAGGCCGCTCAATCGCTGAAGAAATAATCCCGGCAGGCGCAAGCACTGGTCGGATTCAAGGAAGAAATTATGGCAAAGTCCCCCAACAACGCAGCAGCATCGCGTGTTCGTAAGAAAGTCAAGAAGAACGTTGCTGAAGGCATCGCGCACGTTCACGCTTCGTTCAACAACACCATCATCACGATCACCGACCGTCAGGGCAACGCTCTGTCGTGGGCAACTTCGGGTGGTGCTGGCTTCAAGGGTTCGCGCAAGTCGACTCCGTTCGCAGCCCAGGTCGCCGCTGAAAGCGCCGGCAAGGTTGCCATCGAATGCGGCATCAAGAACCTGGAAGTGCGTATCAAGGGCCCCGGCCCGGGCCGTGAATCCGCAGTGCGCGCTCTGAACAACCTGGGCATCAAGATCACTCAGATCCAGGACGTGACCCCGGTCCCGCACAACGGCTGCCGTCCGCCGAAGCGCCGTCGCATCTAAGTTGTAGTATAATCTTGCGCTTTCGCCTGTTCGTCAGGCAAAAGTGCAGGCAAATCACCCGCCAATCACCTTGGCGGGTTTTGTTCTTAAGACCACTGTCTGGCCGCATGCAGGTCAGACTAGCGTCCGGCAACATGGGACGTCATTGATAAAGGAAATACCGTGGCACGTTATATCGGACCGAAAGCAAAACTCTCCCGCCGCGAAGGCACCGACCTGTTCCTCAAGAGCGCACGCCGCTCGCTGGATTCCAAGTGCAAGCTGGATTCCAAGCCGGGTCAGCACGGCCGCACCTCGGGCGCCCGCACCTCCGACTACGGCAACCAGCTGCGCGAAAAGCAGAAGGTCAAGCGCATGTACGGCGTCCTCGAGCGCCAGTTCCGCCGCTACTTCGCTGAAGCCGACCGCCGCAAGGGCAACACCGGCGAAACCCTGCTGAAGCTGCTGGAATCGCGTCTGGACAACGTCGTCTACCGTATGGGCTTCGGCTCGACCCGCGCTGAAGCGCGTCAGCTGGTGTCCCACAAGGCCCTGACCGTGAACGGTCAAGTCGTCAACATCGCTTCCTACTCCGTCAAGGCTGGCGACGTCATCGCCGTCCGCGAAAAGGCCAAGAAGCAAGTGCGTATCGCCGAAGCCCTGTCGCTGGCCGAGTCGAACGGTTTCCCGCAGTGGGTTTCGGTGGATTCGAAGAAGCTGGAAGGCACCTTCAAGTCCGCTCCGGACCGTAGCGAAATCGCTGCCGACGTCAACGAATCGCTGATCGTCGAACTGTACTCGCGTTAATTCGTCGTACCTGCTTTACCTCGTGCCCACCTCATGGTGGGCATTTTTCCGAACTGCCATCAGCCTTATCGGTGTAACGAGCCGAGGGTATTGAAAAGGACAATTCATGCAAAACAGTTTGTTGAAGCCCCGCATCATCGAAGTGGAAACCCTGGCCCCCGGTCACGCAAAGGTCGTGATGGAGCCGTTCGAGCGTGGTTACGGTCACACCCTGGGCAACGCGCTGCGTCGCGTGCTGCTGTCGACCATGAGCGGTTACGCTCCCACCGAAGTGACCATCGCTGGTGTGGTGCACGAATACTCGTCCCTGGACGGCGTGCAGGAAGACGTCGTGGACATCCTGCTGAACCTGAAGGGCGTGGTCTTCAAGCTGCACAACCGTGACGAAGTGACCCTGACCCTGAAGAAGGAAGGCGAAGGCGCCGTCCTGGCTTCCGATATCGATCTGCCGCACGACGTCGAACTGATCAACCCGGATCACGTCATCGCCAACCTGACCGGTGGCGGCAAGCTGGACATGCAGATCAAGGTCGAAAAGGGCCGTGGCTACGTGCCGGGCAACGTGCGTCGCCTGTCCGAAGACACCAACAAGACCATCGGCCGCATCATCCTGGATGCCTCGTTCTCGCCGGTGCGTCGCGTGTCCTACGCCGTCGAATCCGCTCGTGTGGAACAGCGTACCGACCTGGACAAGCTGGTCATGAACATCGAGACCAACGGCGTCATCACCCCGGAAGAAGCGATCCGCCAGTCGGCTCGCGTGCTGGTTGATCAACTGAACGTGTTCGCTGCCCTGGAAGGCACCGAAGCGACTGCAGAAGCACCGTCGCGCGCACCGCAGGTCGATCCTATCCTGCTGCGCCCGGTCGACGATCTGGAACTGACCGTCCGTTCGGCAAACTGCCTGAAGGCCGAGAACATCTACTACATCGGCGACCTGATCCAGCGCAGCGAAAACGAACTGCTGAAGACCCCGAACCTGGGTCGCAAGTCGCTCAACGAAATCAAGGAAGTCCTGGCTTCGCGTGGCCTGACCCTGGGCATGAAGCTGGAAAACTGGCCGCCGGCCGGTCTGGAAAAGTAATTCATATCGCCTGGCGGGCTGCGGTGCGAGCCGCCCTGCCAGGCTGATACGAAGCATTACCTGAAGTAGTCGTCATATCTGTAGCAAAAAACTTTTATCCGATATTTACCGGTCCGCGGTCCGGACAGCCCAGCTGCCCTGCCGATAGAAGAACTGGATCAAAACTGTAACCTGAAAGGAAATTACCATGCGTCACCGTCACGGTCTCCGCAAACTGAATCGTACTTCGTCCCACCGTCTGGCCATGCTGCGCAACATGACTGTTTCGCTGCTGCGTCATGAAGCCATCAAGACCACCCTGCCGAAGGCCAAGGAACTGCGCCGCGTCGTCGAGCCGATCCTGACCCTGGGCAAGACCGACACCCTGGCCAACAAGCGTCTGGCCTTCAACCGCCTGCGCGACCGCGAAATCGTCGGCAAGCTGTTCTCCGAACTGGGCCCGCGCTACGCTGCCCGTAACGGCGGCTACCTGCGCATCCTGAAGATGGGCTTCCGTCAAGGCGACAATGCACCGATGGCCTTCGTCGAGCTGGTCGATCGTCCGGAAGTCACCGACGCTGCTGACGCTCCGACCGCTGAATAATTCACCGGGCGCTGCATCATCGACAAAAAGCCAGGCTCTGCCTGGCTTTTTTCTTTTGTGCGCCTGCATTTTCTTTCATGCGGCTGATATGCGCCGTCACGCCTGGCCTCCGGATGTGGTTGAATACCGCTTCTGCAAGGAGATCCATCCATGTCCGCTTCTCTGTTGAACCAGCCCTTGCTGGTGCTGGCCAATGTGCCTGACCTGGCCGTGGCCGAACGCATTGCCGATGCTCTGGTCGAGCAAGGGCTGGCGGCTTGCGTCAATATTCTGGCGCCGGCAAGCTCCGTCTATCGCTGGCAGGGCAAGGTCCAGCGGGATACCGAGATCCCCTTGCTGATCAAGACCACCCAGGCGCGCTATCAGGAGCTGGAGCAGGCGATTGTCCAACGCCATCCCTACGACCTGCCCGAGATCATCGCCCTGCCCATCACCTCCGGCCTGCCCGCTTATCTGGCGTGGATGCAGGATGAGACCGCCCGGCCCCTGCGCGTGTAAGCGCAAGCCGGCCCTTTGAACGAGGAACACCGTTGAACCGCATCAACCGGCGCGAGCGCCTGACAAGATTTCCCCTGCTGGTCGTACTGGCGTTGCTGGCGCTGCTCGGCCTGCTGCTGGCCAAGGCCGCCCAGGCGGCGGACGATTACCTGCCACCCGAACAAGCCTTCCAGCTCAGCGGCCGCATGGTCGATGGCCAGACCCTGGAGCTGAGCTATCGCATCGCTGATGGCTACTACATGTACCGGGACCGTTTCCACTTCAGCGCCGAGGGCGCTACGCTTGGCGAGCCCCGGTTTCCGGCGGGTAAACGCAAGTATGACGAAAACTTCCAGAAGGAAGTCGAAATCTACCACCAGTCGGTGACCGCGCGTATTCCGGTGAGCGGCGCAGTGAAGGATTTTGTCGTTTCGGCGGTTTCGCAAGGCTGCGCCGACAAGGGCTTGTGCTATCCACCGATGACCTTGAAGCTGCCCATGTCGGCCCAGGCCATCGGCCAGAGCGTGAGCCCGGCTGGTGCCGCTGGCGCGAGTCAGAGTGCAGGCGGCAGTGACATCGACGGCATCGCCGCCGTGCTCAAGGGCGGGCAGCTGTGGCGCATCCTGTCGCTGTTCTTCGTGTTGGGCATCGGCCTGGCGTTCACGCCTTGCGTGCTGCCGATGCTGCCCATCCTGTCGTCCATCATCGTTGGCCAGGCGCCGGCTGCGGGTGGCGGACGGGTCCGTAGCTTCCTCCTCTCGGTTGATTATTCGCTCGGCATGGCGCTGGTGTATACGGCACTGGGCGTGGTCGCTGGAATGTTGGGCGAAGGCTTGTCGGCCTATCTGCAGAATCCCTGGGTGCTGGGCGCCTTCGCGCTGTTGATGGCCGCACTGGCCTTGTCGATGTTCGATCTCTACACGCTGCAAGTGCCCGCTGCGCTCCAGTCCAAATTATCCACAGCCTCCGGCGGCGGCAGTGGCAAATGGCTGGGCGTATTCCTGATGGGCGCGATCTCCGCACTGATCGTCGGCCCCTGCGTCGCTGCCCCGCTGGCGGGTGCGCTGCTCTATATCAGCCAGACCGGCAATGTGGTGCTGGGCGGTAGTGCGCTCTTTGCGATGGCGGCCGGCATGAGCGTGCCGCTGCTGCTGATCGGCGCTTCGGCGGGCGCGCTGCTGCCGCGCGCCGGGGCCTGGATGGATGCGGTCAAGCGCTTCTTTGGCGTCCTGATGCTGGGCACGGCGCTGTGGATGGTGTCGCCGGTGATCCCGGCCTGGCTGCAGGTGGCGGGCTGGGCAGCCCTGGGCATCGGCTATGGCGCCTTCCTGCTGTGGACGCGTCCGGCCGGATGGATGTCCCGCGCGCTCGGGCTGGCCGTGGTCACGTTGGGCTTGTTGCAGCTGGTCAGTGTCGTCACGGGCGGACGCGATCCGCTGGCGCCGCTGTCGCATCTGCGCGGGCAGTCCGCTGCGACCGGTGCTACCGACTTCGTGCGCATCCGCTCCAGTGCCGAGCTGGATGCAGCGCTGCAGCAGAACGCCGCCGGTGAGCGTCGCCCGGTCATGCTGGATTTCTATGCCGACTGGTGCGTGTCCTGCAAGGAGATGGAACGGTTCACCTTCACCGACCCGCGCGTGAAGGAACGTTTCGGCCAGATGCTGCTGCTGCAGATCGATGTCACCGCCAACAATGCCGATGACCGCGCCATGTTGAAGCGCTTCAATCTCTTCGGTCCGCCGGGGATCATGTTCTTCGATGCCGATGGACGGGAACTGACGTCGCGCCGCGTGATCGGTTATCAGGATGCCGACAAGTTCATTTCTACCCTGCAAAACCTGTAGTTTCCTCATGTCCCAAGGTAATTTGAAAAGCACTTTATAGTCGTTGGCCCGAGGCTGGCCCCGCGTTATAGTCAGCCTTCTGTTTTCATTCTGTCCACCAAGGAGACCACCATGACGTTGCGCCTGGGCGATACCGCACCGGATTTCGAGCAAGAATCCTCGATCGGCAAGATCAAATTCCACGACTGGGCGGGTGACTCCTGGGTCGTGCTGTTCTCGCACCCGGCCGACTTCACGCCGGTCTGCACCACCGAGCTGGGGCTGACGGCCAAGCTCAAGCCCGAATTCGACAAGCGCAACGTCAAGGCCATCGCCCTGTCGGTGGATGGTGCCGAGGCCCACAACCAGTGGATCAAGGACATCGAGGAAACCCAGCAGACCGTGGTCGGCTTCCCCATCGTGGCTGATGTGGACAAGAAGGTCGCGGGCCTCTACGACATGATCCACCCCAACCAGTCCGAAACCGCGACGGTGCGTTCGCTCTTCATCATCGATCCGAAGAAGAAGGTGCGCCTCATCATCACCTACCCGATGAGCACCGGCCGCAACTTCGACGAAGTGCTGCGCGTCATCGATGCCCTGCAACTGACCGACGGTTATACCGTGGCCACGCCGGGCAACTGGAAGGATGGCGATGACGTCATCATCCCGCTGTCGATCAAGGATGAGGAAACCATCAAGCAGAAATATCCCAAGGGCTACAAGGCACCGCGTCCTTACCTGCGCATCACGCCGCAACCGAACAAGTAATCCTTGCGTCGGAACCGATCAGAAAGCGCTCCTGCGGGAGCGCTTTTTGTTTGCCTTCAGACGGCTGGCGTCACCGTGCGTGCGAAACCGTCCACGAACAGCCGGGCCACTGGCGAGAGCAAGGTGCCGCGTCGCGTCACCAGCTGGTAGGGCTCGCTGCGGGTATGCAGTGTCAGGGGCAGGATGCGTGTCATGCCAAAGCGCGTACAGAACTGCGCCACGTCCACCGACAGCAGCGCCACGAAGTGCGGATTCTTCTGCAGCAGTGACAAGGTGGTGAAGGCCGAGGTGGTTTCCATCAGGTGCAGCGGGAAGCGCAGGTCGGCATCGTGGAATTCGCGCTCCAGCGTAACCCGCATGGGCATGTTGGCCGAATAGACCACCCAGCGCGAATCGGCCAGGTCGGCCAGTTGCAGGCTCTGCGCCCCGGCCAGCGGATGCTGCACGCTGGCCACCACGGCCAGCTCTTCCTCATGGATGTTGAAGGCGTCATAGAGGTCCGGGCGCTGGCTGATGCTGGTGCGGCAGATCGCCAGATCCAGCCGGCCCTGGTCGAGCAGGCGCAGCAGGCGCGCGCTGGTGTCTTCGACGATTTCCACCGACAGGGCCGGGTGCGTCTCCAGCAATTGCGTGAGCGCATCGGTCAAGAGTGGCACCGCGCCCATGATGGTGCCCACCGACAGCCGTCCACCGTGGCCTTGCATGATGGATAACATTTCTTCACGCAGGTGGGTCAGGTCGGTCTGGATCAGCCGTGCATAGCGGATCACGCAATGGCCCAGTTCGGTCGGCTCCAGTCCGCGATTGGTGCGGGTGAACAATTGTGCGCCCAGGGTGCTCTCGATTTCCTGCAAGGCCTTGCTGGCGCCCGGCTGGGTGAGGGCGACCTGTTCGGCCGCCTTGAGCAGGGAACCGTGGTCGGACAGGGCGATGAGCAGGCGCAACTGGCGCAGGTGCAGGCGCGAAGTGATGGAAGCCAGCGAAGGCAGGGTGTTGTGCATGGCAATCGTCCTTGAAGAAGCGCTTAGTATGAGCGTTGGTTATACCCATATCAACAGCTCTCATTAGCCAAGGGGCCCGCGATGGCTTAGAGTCTGGCTTTCAAAAACTGGACGCGGCTGCGAAAATGCCGCTCTGGCGACTTCCGGAAGATGCCCGCCGGGAGCGGACGCAGTGGAGACGTCTATAAATCAAGGCTATGTAACGGCACGCTAGACAAGCTAATGGCACTCATCAACTACATCACCCAGGTCCAGTTCGACTATGGCGCGCTGGCCCTGCTGCAGCAGGAATGCGACCGCCTGGGCATCAGCCGGCCGCTGGTGGTGACCGACATGGGCATCCGCAACGCCGGCCTGCTGGACAAGGTGTTGGCCCAGTTGACGCAGGGCGCCAGCGCCGTGGTCTATGACCAGACCCCGCCCAACCCCAACGAGGCAGCGGTACGCGCAGCCGTGGCGCTGTTTCGTGCGCATGGCTGCGATGGCATCGTGGCCGTTGGTGGCGGTTCCTCCATCGACCTGGCCAAGGGCGTGGCCGTGTGCGGCACGCATGAGGGGCCGCTGAAGTCCTTCGCGCTGATCGAAGGCGGTCTGACCAACATTACCGCCAGGACCGCCCCGGTGATCGCCATCCCGACTACGGCCGGCACCGGCAGCGAAGTCGGCCGCGGCGCCATCCTGATCCTCGATGATGGCCGCAAGGTCGGCATCATCTCGCCGCATCTGGTGCCCAGGATGGCCATCTGCGACCCCGAACTGACCCTAGGCCTGCCGCCGCTGATGACGGCTGCCACCGGCATGGATGCCATCGCACATTGCCTGGAAACCTTCATGGCCCCCGCTTTCAACCCGCCCGCGGATGGCATCGCCCTGGACGGCCTGTGGCGCGCCTGGGCGCACATCGAGCGCGCCACCCGCGAACCCGGCGACCGCGAGGCGCGGCTGAACATGATGAGCGCCTCCATGCAGGGCGCCATGGCCTTCCAGAAGGGACTCGGTTGCGTGCACAGCCTGTCGCATGCGCTGGGCGGCCTCAATCCCCGGCTGCACCACGGCACCCTCAACGCCATCTTCCTGCCGGCCATCATCGCCTTCAACGAAAGCGCGCCCAGCATGGTCAAGGACAACAAGATGGCGCGCATGGCCCACGCCATGGGCCTGGCCAGCGGCGCCGAGATCGGCCCGGCGATCCGCGACATGAGCCGCCGCCTGGGCTTGCCCGCAGGGCTGGCCGAACTGGGCGTGAGCCCGGACTGGTTCCCCCGGATCATCCAGGGCGCCCTGGCCGACCACAGCCACAAGACCAATCCGCGCGAAGCCTCGGAACAGGATTACCTGCACATGCTGCAGCAATCCATGTGATGGCCGACAATGAACAGCGCGGGCAGGCCGGAACCGGCCTGTCCGCATGTCCCCCTCAGCTGCTTCCGCCATGCGCGGGCGCGGTTTTCTTGCCTGACCCGGCCACGGGCGGCATCAACGACACCAGCAGGAGCACAACGTGAGCTACAAGATCCTTGGACACAACTACATCGGCGGCCAGCGCAGCGGCCAGGGCGACGTCGCCCTGCACAGCGTGGACGCAACCACCGGCGCTCTCTTCGAGACACCCTTCCTGACCGCCACCGAGAAGGAAGTCGCGGCCGCCGTGGAAGCCGCCGAGAAGGCCTATCCCCTCTACCGCGCCATCCCGGCCGAGCAGCGCGCGCTGTTCCTGGAAGCCATCGCTGACGAGATCGACGCCCTGGGCGACGACTTCCTCGCCGCCGTGGCCCGCGAAACCGCCCTGCCGGCCACCCCGCGCCTGGCCGGCGAGCGCGCCCGCACCAGCGGCCAGATGCGCCTGTTCGCCAAGGTCGTGCGCCGTGGCGACTTCTACGGTGCCCGCATCGATACCGCCCTGCCGCAGCGCCAGCCGCTGCCGCGTCCGGACATCCGCCAGTACAAGATCGGCGTGGGTCCGGTGGCTGTCTTCGGCGCCAGCAACTTCCCGCTGGCCTTCTCGGTGGCCGGTGGCGATACCGCTGCTGCCCTGGCGGCCGGCTGCCCGGTGGTGTTCAAGGCCCACAGCGGCCACCTGGTCACCTCCGAACTGGTGGCTGATGCCATCGAACGCGCCGTCAAGAAGACCGGCATGCCGGCCGGCACCTTCAACATGGTCTACGGTGACCGCGTGGGCGCCCAGCTGGTCAAGAGCGCCGGCATCCAGGCCGTCGGCTTCACCGGCTCGCTGCGCGGTGGCCGCGCCCTGTGCGACATGGCGGCAGCCCGTCCGCAGCCGATCCCGGTGTTTGCCGAGATGTCCAGCATCAACCCCATCATCCTGATGTCCGAAGCGCTGAAGGTGCGCGGTGACGCCATCGCCAAGGACCTGGCCGGCTCCGTCACGGTCGGCGTGGGCCAGCTGTGCACCAGCCCCGGTCTGCTGCTGGGCGTGCGTTCGCCGGAACTGACCGCCTTCATCGAGAAGCTGTCGGCCGCCTTCGGCGGCACCAGTCCGGCCACCATGCTCAACAGCGGCGGCCTGACCCACTACAACGGTGGCGTGGCGCGCCTGACCCAGCTGCCGGGCGTGAAGGTCATCGCCACCGGCGGCACCAGCTACACCCAGGCCGTACCGCACCTGTTCAAGGCCGATGCCGCCCTGCTGTTCTCCAAGGAAGCGCCGCTGGAAGAAGAAGTCTTCGGCCCCTCCACCGTCATCGTCGAGCTGGAAAGCCGTGAACAACTGCTGGACTTCGCCGCCAAGATGAACGGCCAGCTGACTGCCACCTTGCAAGCCGAGATCGCTGACCTGCAAGGCAACCAGGACCTGATCGCGATCCTCGAACAGAAGGCCGGCCGCCTGCTGCTGAACGGCTTCCCGACCGGTGTCGAGGTGTGCGATGCGATGGTCCACGGCGGCCCGTATCCGGCTACTTCCGACGCGCGTGGCACCTCGGTGGGCACGCTGGCCATCGAGCGCTTCCTGCGCCCGGTGTGCTACCAGAACTACCCGGACGCGATGCTGCCGGCCGCGCTGCAGAACGCCAATCCGCTGGGCCTGATGCGCCTGGTCGATGGCGAACAGACGCGCGCCACCATCGGATAAGACTTGATCCGTCTTTGAGCAGGAGGTCCGATGTGGATCGGACCATGTTCGACGCATCCCGGGTAACCGGGGTGCGTTTTTTTTCGGCGCTGCGCGGGGGATCAGGTGCGGCGCGTCACCTGTGGACGCATGCCCACGCCCAGGCGGTTCCAGGCATTGATGATGGCCACGGCGAAGCTCAGGTGGGCGATCTCGGCATCGCTGAAGTGCTGCTGCAAGCGGGCGAAGGCGGCGTCCTCCTGGTCGGCATCCTGCTGGTGCAGGTGGGTCAGGCGCTCGGCCCAGTTCAGCGCGGCACGTTCGGCCTCGCTGAAGAAGGGGATCTCGCGCCAGGCCGCCAGGGTGTTCAGACGCTGCTGGTCTTCACCCTTCTGCAGCAGGTCATGCGCATGCATGTCGACGCAGAAGGCGCACCCGTTCAGTTGCGAGATGCGCAAAAAGACCAGTTCCACCAGCCTGGGATCGACGCCGCTCTGGTGTACCGCTTCGCTGGCCTTGATGAGGGCGTTGTAGGCGGGGGCGGCCAGCCGGGCGTAGGGCAGGCGTTGCTTGAAGTCGGACATGGGAATTCTCCATCGGGATAAGGTGACAACGGCGCCAATCGCCGGTGTTCCCCTACCAGACGGGGTGGGCTCTCCCGTTGTGACAGTTTTGATGAAAAAGAAGTGAAGAAATCTGAAAAATCTCAGCGGTCCTTGTTTTGCTGTGCGATGGATGCCAGCTTGTCCGGGTTGCGCACCACGTAGATGGCGTGGATGCGGCTGCCATCCGTTTCCAGCACCTGGGCCGATTCCAGCGCGCCATCGACATAGCGCAGCAGGCCCGGGCTGCCGTTGATCCAGGCTGCACGATAGACGATGCGCCGGACGAAGCGGCGCACGTTGGCGTAGTACAGCCAGGAGATGCGTTCGCCGCCGGCCAGTGGATGAGGGAAGGAGGCCACCTTGCCGCCGCCGTCGCCGATCAGGCGCGCATCCTCGGCCAGCAGGCCCAGCATGGCCTCGCGCTGCCCGCTTTGGACGGCTTGCCGGAATTTGTCCAGCAGCAGCGCGTGGGTTTCGCGCGTCACGGGGCTGGAGGCTGCGCGGTTTGATTTCTGGCTTGCATCGGTATCCTGGCGCGCCAGCCGCTGGCGGGCACGATGCACCAGCTGGCGGCAGTTCGCCTCGGACTTTTGCAGGATCGCCGCGATGTCGGGATAGTCGTTGTCGAAAACTTCACGCAGCAGGAAGGCGGCGCGTTCCTCGGGCTTCAGGCGCTCCAGCAGCAGGAGGTAGGCGAAGGAAACGTCACTTCGCTGTTCCAGCAGGGCTTCCGGGGAGGGGGTGAGCTGCGTCTGGCCGTAGAGGTCGATGTCGGGGCCGGGCTCGGCCAGGCCCACCAGCGGCTCGGGCAGCCAGTGGCCGACGTAGTGCTGGCGCTCCTGCTGCAGCTGGCGCAGGCGGTCGATGCACAGCCGCGTGACTACCGTGACCAGCCAGGCTTCGGCTGAATCCAGCACCGACTTGTCCTGGGCGTGCCAGCGCAGCCAGGCATCCTGCAGGACGTCTTCCGCATCGCTGCGCGAGGCCAGCATGCGGTAGGCCACGCCGAACAGGCGCGGCCGGTGCTGCGTGAACAGGGCGAGCGCGGGATCGTCCGTCATCGGCCTGGGCAGCGGCGGGGATCAGCCTTGCTTGAGCTTGCGCGCGATGTCCAGCGCGAAGTAGGTCAGCACGCCATCGGCACCGGCGCGCTTGAAGGCCATCATGGCTTCCATCATGGTCTTGTCGTGGTCCAGCCAGCCGTTCTGGGCAGCGGCCTTGATCATGGCGTATTCACCGCTGACCTGATAGGCGAAGGTGGGCACGCGGAATTCATCCTTCACGCGGCGCACGATGTCCAGATAGGGCATGCCCGGCTTGACCATCACCATGTCGGCTCCTTCCTGCAGGTCCAGCGCCACTTCGCGCAGGGCTTCGTCGCTGTTGGCCGGGTCCATCTGGTAGGTGGCCTTGCTGCCCTTGCCCAGATTGGCGGCCGAGCCGACCGCATCGCGGAAGGGACCGTAGAAGGCCGAGGCGTACTTGGCCGAATAAGCCATGATGCGGGTGTAGATGTGGCCCTTGGCCTCCAGCATGGCGCGGATGGCGGCGATGCGGCCATCCATCATGTCCGACGGCGCCACCACGTCCACGCCGGCGTCGGCCTGGGTTTGCGCCTGCCGGACCAGCAGGGCCAGGGTTTCGTCGTTGAGAATGTAGCCGGTTTCATCCAGCACGCCATCCTGGCCGTGGCTGGTGTAGGGGTCCAGTGCCACGTCGCACAACACCCCCAGTTCCGGGAAGCGGTCTTTGAGCGCACGCACCACGCGCGGGATCAGGCCATCGGGATTGGTGGCTTCGATGCCGTCGGGCGTCTTCAGGGACGGGTCGATCACCGGGAACAGCGCCAGCACCGGCACGCCCAGCGTCACGCATTGCTCCGCTACCGGCAGCAGCGCGTCCAGCGACAGGCGCTCCACCCCCGGCAGCGAGGGCACGGGCGTGCGCAGGCTCTGGCCTTCCTGTACGAATACCGGGTAGATCAGGTCGGCACTGGTGATGACATTTTCGGCCATCAGAGCACGCGAGAAACCGTCGCGGCGCATGCGGCGCATACGCAGTGCAGGGTAGCCGGCGTTGGAACTGAAATCGGTCAGAGACATAGGTCAGCTTTCAAAAAATTAGATGTTATTTGAGGCGATCTTGGAATTATTTCGAGACAAATATCGCTATCTTCGGAGATTTGATTCCTTTGATTGCGAATCCGCCCAAATTTCCATGACTTACTTTATCTTGGCGGCAGGTGATTTTTTCACCTCCCGCTTCCCCTTCCCTCCCTGAGCGGGGCTGATCGCGCAAGCGAAAGGCGTTCTGCCCCGGAGAATATCCCTGTTCTCCGGGGTTTTTTTATTCATGCGTTGTACTCCGTCTGGAAGGTTCTTGCCTTGTCGGCGATCAGGCTTGTGCGCTTTCGGCCCCGGGTTCGGCCGCGCCGGCAGCCTCGGCCGGCACCGGCGGCGTGGCCGGTTCGTTCAGGCCGGCCAGTTCCAGGATCTTGTCGTTGGCTTCTTCCAGGCCGATGCGCTTCAAGGCCGAGAACAGCTGGGCCGTGAACGGGAAGGGCTGGCCGTCCGCATCCACATAGCTTTGCAGGAAGGTCTGGGCCTGGCGCAGGGCATTGGTGGACTCATTGCGGTTGAGCTTGTCGGCCTTGCTCAGGATGCAATGGATGGGTTTGCCGGTGGGGGCGAACCATTCGATCATCTGGATATCGAGGTCGGTGAAGGGACGGCGCGAATCGACGATCATCACCAGCGCCGCCAGCTGCTCGCGCTGGCGCACGTAGTCGCCCAGCAGCGCCTGCCAGTGGTGCTTGGCCGAGCCGGACACTTCCGCATAGCCGTAACCGGGCAAGTCCACCAGCATGGCGCGGATCTCGTCGGGGCGCGCCTCGTCATTGCGGTGCTGGCCCACGTGGGCGCCGCCCAGCGAGAAATAGTTGATGTGCTGGGTGCGCCCCGGCGTCTTGGAGGCGAAGGCCAGGCGCTTCTGGTTGCACAGCACGTTGATGGCGCTGGACTTGCCGGCGTTGGAACGGCCGGCGAAGGCGATCTCTGGCACACTGGTCTTGGGCAGGTCCCGCAGGTGATTGACGGTGGTGTAGAAACGGGCTTGCCAAAGTTGCGACATGGTGGGGGGAAATCCGAAAGAGGAGGGAAAAACGCGGAGAAGCTATTGTACAATGGCCCGAAACCCAACGCCTCGTTGACGCCCAGCAAGCAAAAAATATGGCGGCCATTGGAGACAGGTCAAACAACAGGCATTTGGGAAGGGGGCAGCCAGCCGCCGAACGGGCAAAATCTCTCAATTCCACAATAAGTATTAGGGTGACGAATGAACCGTGCCTTTTCCCCACTGTTGTATACCGTTCTTGCTGCCGTGCTGGCAGTGTCCTCGGCGGCCCATGCGGCCGATGACAAGAAAGCCCCGATCAAGGCCGATCCGGTCAAGGGGGAAGCCCTCTACACCAATGGCGACAACGCCCGCAACATCGTGGCCTGCGTGTCCTGCCACGGCGCGGCCGGCAATTCGACCATTACCCAGAATCCCAAGCTGGCGGGCCAGCATGAGGCCTATATCGCCAAGCAGCTGCTCAATTTCCGTACGCCCGAGCGCAACAACCCGGTGATGTCGCCGCTGGCCAAGGCGCTCTCGGATGAAGACATCCACAACGTCGCCGCCTACCTGTCGGCCCAGGCAGCCAAGCCGGGTGCGGCCAAGAACAAGGAAACCATCGAGCTGGGCAAGCACATCTGGCGCGCCGGTATCGCTGCCAAGAACGTACCGGCCTGTGCCGGCTGTCATAGCCCCAATGGTGCCGGCATCCCGTCGCAGTATCCGCGCCTGGCCGGCCAGCATCAGGACTATACGATCGCGCAGCTGACCAACTTCCGTGGTGGTGCGCGCACCAACAGCACGCAGATGACGGCCATCGCCGACCGCCTCTCGGACAAGGAAATCAAGGCCGTGGCCGACTACATTGCCGGTTTGAAGTAAGCAGCCAGGCGCCGCTGGATGGCGCGGGCAGAAAAGAGGCGGCCGGCGTGCCGCCTTTTTTCATGGGAATTGACGCACGTCGTGGCGCGCGGTGCCGCTGCGCGGCATCATCCCTTCCCGCCGGACCGGATAGGCGCCCCGGCATATCTGTACTACGCAGGCGCGTATCACGGAGTTTCCCCCGGAGCGGTAAAATCCGGGTTCGCGTCGCTTTGCCCATGGGCAAGGAGATCCCCAACAGGTAAGCGGAACCGGCAGGCCCGGTCCGGTAAGGCAGGAATATGACGACGGGCAGCAGTACCCAAGGAATCCAGATCAGGACCCGCCAGCGCTGGCTGGGCGAGGCCGTGGAACTGGTCTCATCGATGCGCTTTGCGATCAGCCTCCTGACGCTGATCGCCATCGCCTCGGTGATCGGCACGGTGATGAAGCAGAACGACCCGATGCCCAACTACGTGAACCAGTTCGGCCCGTTCTGGTTCGAGATTTTCGACAAGCTGGGCTTGTATGCGGTGTATTCGGCCTGGTGGTTCCTGCTGTTCATGGGCTTCCTGGTGCTGTCGACCTCGCTGTGCATCGCCCGCAACGCGCCCAAGATGCTGCGCGACGTGAAGAGCTGGCGCGACAACGTGCGCGAGCAGTCGCTGCGCAATTTCCATCACAAGCACGAGTGGACCACGGCCGAAGCCCCGGCCGAGGCTGCCGCACGGCTGGCCCGCCAGGTCGGCGCACGCGGCTACAAGACCAGGCTGGCCGACAAGGAGGGTGGCACGCTGCTGGCGGCCAAGCAGGGCGCGGCCAACAAGTGGGGCTACATCTTCGCGCACGCGGCCATCGTCATCATCTGTCTGGGCGGCCTGCTCGATTCGGATTTGCCGATCCGCTTCCAGCAATGGTTCTACGGCAAATCGGCCTTTGCCGGCAATGGCATCATTGCTGACATCCCGGAACGCTATCGCCTGGGACTGAACAACCCGACCTTCCGCGGCAACACGCTCATCCCGGAAGGCTCCAGCAGCAGCACCGCCATCATCCCGCAGAAGGATGGCGTGATGATCCAGGACCTGCCCTTCACCATCCAGTTGAAGCGCTTCATCATCGATTTCTACTCGACCGGCATGCCCAAGCTCTTCGCCAGCGAAGTGGTGGTGCGTGACCATGAGACCGGCAAGGAGACCGCCGCCACCATCAAGGTCAACGAACCGCTGATCTACAAGGGCGTGGCGATCTACCAGTCCAGCTTCGAGGATGGCGGCAGCAAGCTCAAGCTGGTCGGCTATCCGATGCGCGGCGGCACCAACAGCCGCTTCGACCTGTCCGGCGAAGTCAACGGCAGTACGCCGCTGCCGGCCGGCATGGGCGATTACACGATCGAATGGAGCGGCTTCCGCCCCTTCAACGTGGAGAACATGCAGACCCAGGGATCCGGCTCGGCCTCGGGTGATGCCCGTGCGGTCAACGTCGGCAAGAACGTCAATCGGGGCTTCATCGCCGATCTCGACAAGCATCTCGGCTCCGGCGCCAAGAACGCCAACAGCAAGGACTTCAAGAATGTCGGCCCGAGCGTGCAGTACAAGCTGCGCGACAAGACCGGCCAGGCGCGCGAATACTTCAACTACATGCAGTCGCTGCCCATCGATGGCGCCGACGTCTTCCTGGCCGGCATGCGCGAGCAGCCTGACCAGCCCTTCCGCTACCTGCGCATTCCCGCCGATGACCAGGACAGCGTGGCCGAATGGATGCGCCTGCGTGCCGCCCTGGCCAATCCGGCCCTGCGCGAGGAAGCGGCGCGCCGCTATGCGCGCCAGGCCATCAGCGGCGGGCGCGAAACGTCACCCGCGCTGCGCGAGCAACTGGAACAATCGGCCCTGCGCGGCCTGACCATCTTCGCCGGCGACGGCAAGGTCTCGGGCTACATCGCGGTGACGCGCTTCCTGGAACAACTGCCCGCTGCCGAGCAGGAAAAGGCCGCCGACATCTTCATGAAGATCCTCAACGGCAGCATGTGGGAACTGTGGCAAGCCGCGCGCGCCCGGGATGGGCTGGGTCCGGTGGCCAGCGATGAGAAGCATGGCCGCTATCTGCAACTGGCCATCAATGCCCTGGCCGACGCCGCGTTCTACCCGGCGCCGGTGTTCCTGCAGCTATCAGGCTTCCAGGAGATCAAGGCCTCGGTGCTGCAGGTGACGCGTTCGCCCGGCAAGAAGGTGGTGTACCTGGGCTGCCTGTTCCTGGTACTGGGCGTGTTCGCGATGCTGTACATTCGTGAACGGCGCCTGTGGATCTGGATCAAGCCCGGCCCCGATGGCCAGGGCAGCCAGGCGCTGCTGGCCATGAGCACGCAGCGCCGCACGCTGGATTTCGACAAGGAATTCGAACAGATGAAGGGCCGTCTGACCGGTGCGGCACAATCCGCACCAGGTCCGTCGGCCTAGTACCCTCATGCCGCCGGGCTACGGCGGCCATTCTTCCGAGCGTTGCGCCAGGGCCTTGCCCGGTCGCATCGTCCGGGACAGCAGCAGTGGAGAACGCAATGCAACTGACCCAAGCAAACCAGGCCTACGAGCAAGAGCAAGGCTTCTTCCGGCGCCTCGGCATCGTCGACTGGATTTACGCCGTCGCCCTGGTGGCGGGCTCGCTGTACGCCTTCGGGCGCTTCGGCAGCTATATGGATTACTACGAGAAAGCCGTGCTGTTGCTGGCCGCACCGACCTTCGCCTGGCTGGGCTGGCACTGGAAGCCGGTGCGCCTGCTGATGCTGGTGATCGCCGTGCTCTCGCTGGGGGCCATCGCCATGTATGGCGGCGCGCTGGAACTGGCCGACAAGAAGTTCTTCCTCAAGTACATGCTCTCCAGCCAGTCGGCCATCCTGTGGATGAGCGCGCTGTTCTGCCTGTCTACGCTGTTCTACTGGGGCGGCCTGGCCACCCGGGCCGGCACCGGCAGCGCAATCGGCTCGCGCCTGTGCTGGGCGGCGGTGGTGCTGGGCTTTACCGGCATGATGGTGCGCTGGTACGAGTCCTACCTGATCGGGCCGGATGTGGGCCACATCCCGATTTCCAATTTATATGAAGTTTTTGTCCTGTTCTGCCTGATTACGGCGCTTTTCTACCTGTATTACGAAGAACGTTACGCCACGCGCCAGCTCGGTGCTTTCGTGCTGACCGTCATCACGGCAGCGGTCGGTTTTCTGATGTGGTATACCGTCTCGCGGGATGCGGCCGAGATCCAGCCGCTGGTACCGGCCCTGCAGAGCTGGTGGATGAAGATCCACGTGCCGGCCAATTTCATCGGCTACGGCACCTTCGCCCTGGCCGCCATGGTGGCGGTGGCTTACCTGCTGCGCGAGCGCGGCATCCTGGCCGATCGCCTGCCCTCGCTGGAGGTGCTCGATGACGTGATGTACAAGGCCATTGCCGTCGGCTTCGCCTTCTTCACCATCGCCACCATTCTGGGTGCGCTATGGGCGGCCGAGGCCTGGGGCGGCTACTGGTCGTGGGATCCCAAGGAAACCTGGGCCCTGATCGTCTGGCTCAACTATGCTGCCTGGCTGCACATGCGCCTCATGAAGGGCCTGCGTGGCCGTACCGCCGCGTGGTGGGCGCTGGTGGGCCTGCTGGTGACGACCTTTGCCTTCCTGGGGGTGAACATGTTCCTCTCGGGCCTGCATTCTTACGGCGAACTTTGATGGCGCCGGCGGCTCCTTGAAGAGGGCGGCCCCGCCCTCTGAATTACAAGGAGCAACGATGAAGCACCCCTCTGCCGCGCCGGAACTGGTCATCTTCGACTGCGATGGCACCCTGGTCGACAGCGAAGTGGTGGCCGCGCGTGCCTGGTCCGAGTATGTGGCCGGGTATGGCGTCACGCTCAGTCCCGAGGAAGCGCTGGCGCGCTTTCGCGGGGTGAGCATGAAGTGGTGTATCGCGCATATCGAGCAATTGAGCGGCCAGGTCCTGCCGGCACATTTCGAGCAGGAACTGCGCGCGCTCATGGGCGGCATGCTGGAGCGGCACCTGCAACCCATCAACGGTGCGCTGGAGATGGTGGAGCAGTTGCATCTGCCCTTCGCCCTGGCCTCCAATGCCCCGCATCACAAGATCGAGCTGTGCCTGCGCGTGACCGGCCTGCTGCCGCATTTCGCCGGCCGCATCTTTAGTGCCTATGACGTGCAGCGCTGGAAACCCGACCCGGCCCTGTTCCTGTTCGCGGCCGACCGCCTGGGGGTGGCCCCGCAGCGCTGCGCGGTGGTGGAAGACAGCCTGCCGGGCGTGCAGGCCGGACTGGCAGCGGGCATGCAGGTGATCGCCCTGCAGGAGCATGGCGTGCATCCGGAGATGCCGGAGGGGGTAGCGGTCATCACCCACCTGGCGCAGTTGCGCGCGCAACTGGGCTGACCGCGGGGACAGTTCCCGCTGCGCCCGATTTCGGTAAGATCTGCAAGAAACTTCACCTGACGGCTCCCATGCTCCGCTCCCTAGACCGCGAACGGCAAATCATCTATTGCGACCGCGCCATCGAAGTGCGTCCGCTGGGCCTGCGCGAGGCCCCGGCGCTGTATGACGCCGTACACCAGTCGCGCGTGGCCATCAGCCAGTGGGAAGCCTGGTGTACCCCCGATTACGGCCTGCTGGACGCCAAGCTCTTCTTGCAGCGTTCCATCGAGCAATGGCATGTCCACGCGGCCTACGACTTCAACATCATCGATCGCAGCAACGGCCTGGTGATTGGCTCGGTGGCCGTCAACCAGGTCAGCCAGCTGAACCAGATGGCCAATCTCGGCTACTGGGTACGCGAAGGTTACACGGGGCGCGGCATCGCCGCCCTTGCCGCGCGGGCGGCGGCGGTCTTCGCCTTTTCAAAAACGGGACTGACGCGCCTGGAAATCGTCGCCCAAGCCGGCAACCTGCGCAGCCAGCGGGTCGCTGAGAAGGCCGGGGCGACGCTGGAATGCCTGGCCCGCAATCGCCTGGTCTTTCATGGCGAACCGCGCGATGCCAAGGTTTTTTCACTGGTGCCGACCGATCTGGGGCTTCCTGTCCCGGTGCGTACCTGAGCTGTCGCGGCGCCTGACAACTATGCTGTGGAGTAAGTTTTCGTCGCTTTTTTGTCGCGTCACGTGAAGGAAGATACGTTTCGAAACACTTTTTTTTCGTTTTTTTTGTTCAGTAAAAGTGCACAATCCGGCACATTCTGACAGCGCTGTCAGCCTTGATGGATGCGGGTTTGCGCCGTTTTTTGCGGAGCCGCACGGAATTGTTTCAGCCAGGGAATTTCAATTTGGCTGACAAAATACTGACTTTTCGCGTATTCCAAATCGCCGCTCGGACGTTACATAGCTAAAGTGCTGTCAAGAAAAGCAGCGCTTGTGTATCTGGAGCAGTCTCCCGGAATCAAGGCAGCAGGCAACATCTTCCGGGGCGCTGCGTGTTCTTCCGAACAACAACTCAGGAAGGAAGAACGTTGAGCGTCAGCGACGTAAGAGGAAATATGATGCAAGCCATACAACGCAACAAGACCACCAATAACAACCACGCCGGCCGCGCCGCCCAGCAATACGTCATGGGCGGGGAAGCGCGCACTTCCCGCCTGGCCAAGCGCCTCAAGGGCGCGGACGCCGCGCATCAGGACGACGACTGCGGCGCGCGTTACGACAAGATTTCCAAGCAGATGGATGACGCCCTGGAAGGCGGTTCGCCGCAGCGTTTCAAGCGTCCCAAGATGGAAAGCGACATCATCGCGCGTTGATGCAGGGTGGATTCAGGCGGCGTCCGGCCTGAATCCCTTCCAATTCTCGTGCGATAAAAAAACAGCCGGAGGCATGTCTGCTCCGGCTGTCGTTTTCTCCGCTTCACTTTCAGGTGAGGTTTGGTGAATCTCCCGCCCCAGCTTGCGAGCGGGGGCGGCTGTCTTACAGGCTTTCTTCGCGCGGATCCCGCGCCAGCAGCCGGGCCACCATTTCTTGCACCGATACGCCATCAAACAAGGCCGCCGCCACCGCATCGGTGATCGGCATCTCGATGCCTTTTTCGCGCGCCAGCTCACGTACCGCCTGTGCGCAGCGCACACCCTCGGCCACGTGACCGAGTTCGGCGACGATATCCGTCAGCTTCTTGTTCTGAGCCAGTCCCAGGCCGACGCGCCGGTTGCGCGAAAGGTCGCCGGTGCAGGTCAGGATGAGGTCGCCCACGCCTGAGAGTCCCATGAAGGTTTCTGCACGTCCGCCCAGCGCCACGCCCAATCGCGTGATCTCCGCCAGGCCGCGCGTGATCAATGCGGCGCGGGCGTTCAGGCCGAGTTGCAGACCATCGGCCACGCCGGTGGCGATGGCCAGGATGTTCTTGACGGCGCCGCCGATCTCCACGCCCACCAGGTCATCGCTGGAATAGATGCGGATGTTGTTGCCATGCACGGCGGCCACCACGCGCTCGCACAGCGCCGCATCGGCGCCGGCGATGGTCAGCGCGCAGGGCAGGCCGCGCGCCACTTCCTGGGCAAAGGAGGGGCCAGAGAGCACGCCTGCGGCCAGCTCTGAACCCAAGACCTCCTGCACCACCTGATGCGGCAGCAGCCTCGTGCCTTCTTCCAGACCCTTGCACAGCCATACCAGGTTGGGGATGGCACGGGCGCGCAGTTGTCCGGCCAGTTCGCGCAGGCCCGACACCGACGAGGCCGCGATCAGCAGCGCATCATCAGGATCGTCGCAGACATGCCGCACGGCGGCATCGAAGTCCGAACTCACCGTCAGTTCAGGCGGCAGCGGGAAGCCCGGCAGGTACAGGCTGTTTTCACGCTGCTGGCTGGCCGCCTGCATGGCCTGGGCATTGCGCCCCCACAGCACGACCTGGTGCTTGCGTGCCAGCGGAATGGCCAGCGCGGTACCCCATGCGCCGGCGCCCAGAATAGTGATCTTCATGGTCAGCCGTTCTTCGCTCAATCGCCCCAGACTTCACCAGCCTTCACGAAGCCGCTCTGGCCGTCGCGATGGCGCACCTTGACCCAGCCATTGCTGGGGCTCTCCAGCATCTCCAGCAGCACCGACTTGTCGGCGGTGAAGACCACCGGGCTGCCTTCATCGGCGGCACTGAAGATGCGCGCATTGGCCACCGATACCACCAGCATGCGCTTGGGCGTCAAGGCCTTGGAAGAGATCCAGGACAGCGTGCCGGCGGCATCCCTGACCTTGCTCCATTCGCCATAGGTCAGCACCACCTCGACCGGCATGCCGCGCGGCGCGACGTAGACGCGGCGGCCCTTTTCGGAAGGGGCGTCGTACATGATGGCGGGCGAGGCACCGACCGACTTGAAGTCCAGGGCCAGGGCATCCTTGGCCATGAAGGCGCCGAGCAGGGTGGCGCAAAGAATCAGGGGCAGGCGTTTCATCGTGAAGGTCTCCGCAGAAGGGAAAGCGCCGCAGCACAGGCTGCGGCGGCTCGTTGTCGTGCCGGGCTGCCGCAGGGGATGCGGCCGGCCCGGCAGGCGGACAGAGGGTGATGCAGGATCAGTTGACGGCGGTGGAGCCGTTGTTGACCAGGGTCGCGCCTTGTTGCTCGGCCAGGGCCTGCAGGCGCTGCTGGTAGAACACCTCGAAGTTGATCTCGGCCAGGTGCACCGGCGGGAAACCGGCGCGGGTGATGGCGTCGGCGATGTTGGCGCGCAGGTACGGGTAGATGATGTTGGGGCAGCCGATGCCCAAGAGCGGGTCCAGTTGCTCGGCCGGCACGTTGCGGATCTCGAAGATGCCGGCTTGCTTGCCCTCGACCAGGAAGGCCACCTTGTCCTTGACCTTGGCGGTCACGGTGATGGTCACGGTCGATTCGAACACGCCTTCAGCCAGCGCTTCGGCGCCGACGTCCACCGACACTTCGATCGAAGGGGCTTCCTGCTCCAGGAAGATGGCCGGGGAATTCGGCTGTTCCAGCGACAGATCCTTCAGGTAGACGCGCTGGATCTGGAAAACGGGTTGCTGTTGGGCTTCTTGGTTCTGTTCCGACATGGATCTCTTTCAGGTTCGGTGAATCGATAGGGGGAGTGTGCTGCCCTGGCTTCAGGCTTGCAGCAGCGGGTCCAGCTTGCCGGCGCGGTCCAGTGCGCTCAGGTCATCGAAGCCGCCGACATGGGTGTCGCCGACATAGATCTGGGGCACGGTGCGGCGGCCGGTCTTTTGCATCATCAGCTCACGCTGCTGAGGTTCGAGATCCACGCGGATCTTCTCGATCTGCGTGATTCCCTTGCTGGCCAGCAAACGCTCGGCCATCATGCAATACGGGCACACGGCGGTGCAGTACATGGTCACGGGGGCGCTCATTTGGCCTCCTTGGTGGTCAGCGGCAGGCCCTGGCCCTGCCAGGCGGCGATGCCGCCGTTCAGGCCGTATACTTCGGTGAAGCCGGCTTTCTTCAACGACGCCTCGGCACGGTTGGCCTGGGTGCCGGTCTGGCACACCACGATGACCGGGCGGGCCTTCAGCTTGTCCAGTTCGCCGATGCGCTGCGGCAACTCTTTCAGGGGAATGTTGCGGGCGTCGCGCAGGTGGCCGGCCGCGAATTGCTCGGTGTCACGCACGTCCAGCACCAGCACCTTGCCCTGGTTGAGCATCTGGGTGGCCTGCAAGAGGCTCAGCTTGTTGCCGCGCTGCTGCAGGTAGGGAACCAGCAGCGCACCGCCCGAGACCAAGGCCAGGGCGATCAGGAAAATATTGTCGATGATGAATTTCACGGCAGTCCAATGAGTTTACTGAATCCCGGCATTATAAAATAGAAGCATTCGCGGTTTGCATCCGGACCGAACAGACTAGTCTAAGGTGTGTGCCCGGTCTCGCGTAGTCGATCTTTGGGGCAGCCGCAGCGGTTTATCCATCATCAATACAAGTCCTGCTATGTACAAAATCGTATTCATGCGCCACGGCGAATCGACCTGGAACTTGGCCAACCGCTTCACCGGCTGGGTCGACGTCGACCTGACCGAAAAGGGCGTGGCCGAAGCCCGCCAGGCCGGCAAGCTGCTCAAGGAAGCCGGTTTCTCCTTCGACCTGGCCTATACCTCGGTGTTGAAGCGCGCCATCCGCACCCTCTGGACCACGCTGGATGAAATGGACCAGATGTACATCCCGATCAAGAACGACTGGCGCCTCAACGAACGCCACTACGGCGCCCTGCAAGGTCTGAACAAGGCCGAGACCGCCGCCCAGTACGGCGACGAGCAGGTGCTGGTCTGGCGCCGCAGCTACGACACCCCGCCCAATCCGCTGACTCCGGGCGAAGAGCGTGACTCCTTCGGTGATGCCCGCTACGCCGGTCTCTCGCGCGAACAGGTGCCGCTGACCGAATGCCTGAAGGACACCGTGGCCCGCGTCCTGCCGGCCTGGAATGACTCCATCGCCCCGGCCATCCGCGCCGGCAAGCAGATCATCATCTCGGCGCACGGCAACAGCCTGCGCGCCCTGATCAAGTACCTGGACGGCATCAGCGACAACGATATCGTCGGCCTGAACATCCCCAATGGCCAGCCGCTGGTCTATGAACTGGATGCCGATCTCAAGCCCATCAAGAGCTACTACCTGGGCGACCAGTCCGCCATCGAGGCAGCGCTCAAGGCCGTGGCCAATCAAGGGAAGTCGAAATAAAACTGCGTTGCTCCAGCAAGACGCCGGCCGCACAGGCGGCGTCTCTTTCCGCCAAGTGCATTGCACCGGCGCGTTCGGTCCTGTTGACAGGCGCGCCGCGGGCCGCTGTGCGCCTGTTCTCGGCGCTGGCGGCGGGGATGCTGCTGTGTGCAGCGTTGCAGGCCCAGCCGATCACCGAGCGCACCCGGCAGAAGCAGGCCGCCGAGAAGGAGCAGGCCGACCTGCAGCAGCGCCTGAGCGCGCTCAAGCGCGATATCGACCAGACCGAAACCGCCAAGGACAATGCGGCCGATGCCCTGGCCGCTTCCGAGCAGGCGATCTCCAAGGCCAATCGTTCATTGCGTGACCTGGCACAGGAACAGCAGGATACCGAGGCGCGCCTGGCGCAGCTGGTCAAGCAGTTGAATGAACTGACCGCCCTGGTCAACGCTCAGCAGGCGCAGCTTTCCAAGCTGCTGCGCGAGCAATACGTGGCCGGCAACGAAGATCGCATCAAGCTGCTGCTCTCAGGGGACAATCCCAACCGCATCAACCGCGAGCTGCAGTACATGGGCTATGTCTCGCAAGCCCAGGCCAAGCTCATTGAAACCTTGCGCGCCAACCAGCAGGCGATCCGTGCCAACAAGGCCGACACGCAGAATGCCAAGTTCGAACTGGAAGAAATCGCCCAGGAAGAACTGGAGCAAAAGAAGGTGCTGGAGCGCGAGAAGGGTCGCCGCCAGACCCTGCTCGCGCAGCTTTCCACCAAACTCAACGCCCAGCGCCAGGAAGTCGGCCGTCTGGAGCAGGACCAGCAGCGCCTGTCCAGCCTGGTGGACAAGCTGGCGCAGATCATCGAGCAGCAGAAAAAGGCCGAAGCCGAGGCCCGCGAGAAACGTCGCCAGGAACAATTGGCCAAAGCCAGGGCCGAACGCGAGAAGCGTCTGGCGGAGCAGCGCGCCCGCGCCGAGAAGCACGCCGCCGAAGCGGCCAAGGCCGCCAGGGAGGGCAAGCCGGCGCCCAGGATGCCCGATCCGGCTGACGCCATCGATGATGACGAACCGCCGCAAAGCGCCTCCCTGGGCCGCAACGACACCCTGCCCGAGCCGCAGTCGGACAACTTCGGCAAGCCCTTCGCCAGCCTGCGCGGACAGCTGCATCTGCCGGTCAGGGGTGACCTGAGCTCGAAATTCGGCAGCCGCCGGGGCGACGGGCCGACCAGCCGGGGCCTCTTCATCCGCGCCCCCGAGGGTGCGGAAGTGCGCGCGGTGGCGGCGGGACGGGTGGTCTTTGCGGACTGGCTGCGCGGGTTCGGCAATCTGATCATCGTCGACCACGGCAACCAGTACATGACGATCTACGGTAACAACCAGGCGGTATTGAAACGCGCCGGCGATCTGGTCAAGGCCGGCGAAACCATTGCCACTGCAGGCAACAGCGGCGGCAATGAGCAATCGGGTTTATACTTTGAAATGCGGTATCAAGGCCGCGCATTCGACCCACAGGGGTGGGTAACTTCTAGGTGACACATGGGCAGCAAACTCAAGAATATCAGTCTGATCGGTTTGGGCATGGTGGCAGGTGCCACTGCAATGATTCAGTTCGACGCCATCGCGCAAAAGAATGCAACGGCGTCGCTGCCCCTGGAGGAGCTGCGCCAGATGGCCGACGTGTTCGGTCTCATCAAGTCGGATTACGTGGAGCAGGTCGATGACAAGAAGCTGCTGACCGAGGCCATTTCCGGCATGGTCGCCTCGCTCGACCCGCACTCCGCCTATCTGGACAAGAAGGCCTACAAGGAACTGCGCGAAGGCACCATGGGCAAGTTCGTCGGCCTGGGCATCGAGGTCGGCATGGAAGATGGCTACGTCAAGGTCATCTCCCCCATCGAGGATTCGCCGGCCTTCCGCGCCGGGATCAAGGCCGGTGACCTGATCACCCGCCTGGACAGCACCCCCGTCAAGGGCCTGACCCTGGATGAAGCCGTCAAGAAGATGCGCGGCGAACCCAACACCAAGATCACCCTGACCATCGCCCGCAAGGAAGAAGACAAGCCCATCATCCTGACCATCACCCGTCAGGAGATCCGCGTGCAGAGCGTCAAGGCCAAGGTGGTCGAACCCGGCTACGCCTGGCTGCGCGTGACCCAGTTCCAGGAGCCGACGGTGGACGACATGTCCAAGAAGCTGGCCGCCATCTACGCCCAGGAACCCAACCTGAAGGGCATCGTGCTGGACCTGCGCAATGACCCGGGCGGCGTGCTGCCGGGCGCCATCGGCGTGGCCGCAGCCTTCCTGCCCAAGGATTCGGTGGTCGTGTCCACCAACGGCCAGCTCCCCAGCTCCAAGCAGACCTTCTACGCCAAGCGCGAGTACTACGCCTCCAACCCGTTGTCGGACCCGCTGTCGCGCCTGCCGGACGCCATCAAGAAGGTACCGATGGTGGTCCTGATCAACAGCGGCTCGGCCTCGGCTTCCGAAATCGTGGCCGGTGCCCTGCAGGATTACAAGCGCGCCACCATCATGGGCACGCAATCCTTCGGCAAGGGCTCGGTGCAATCGGTGATCGCGCTGCCGCCCGAGAAGAACACCGCGGTCAAGCTGACCACCGCCCGCTACTACACGCCCAAGGGCCGTTCCATCCAGGCGCGCGGCATCGTGCCTGACATCATGGTGGACGAATATCCGGATGGCGACGGCCTGAACGGCCTGCGCCTGCGTGAAGCCGATCTCTCCAAGCACCTCACCAACGACACCGACAAGTCCGCCGAGGTCAAGGCGCAATCGATGGATGAACAGTCCGAAGAACGCCTGATCGCCGCCGAGAAGAAGCGCAAGCCGCTGGACTTCGGCAGCAAGGACGACTTCCAGCTGATGCAGGCCCTGAACCAGTTGAAGGGCCTGCCGGTCAAGGTCTCCAACGCCAAGCCGGAAGTACGCAATGAAGAAGGCAAGAACGACACCCCGGTGAAGGACGACCGCAAGGACAACAAGGCGCCGGCCGAGAAGATCGACACCACCAAGTAATTCGCCGCCTCCGGGCAGGCACATCGGGCCGCTAGCACTTGCCAGCGGCCCTTTTTTTCATATCAACCACGGCAGATCTGACGATGGATGACCAACAGCTGCTGCGCTACTCGCGCCACATCCTGCTCGACGAGATCGATATCGAAGGCCAGACCCGGTTGCTGCAAGGCCATGCGCTGGTGATCGGCGCCGGTGGCCTGGGCTCGCCGGCCGCCATGTACCTGGCCTCGGCTGGCGTAGGCCACATCACCCTGGTGGATCACGACAGCGTTGACCTGACCAACCTGCAGCGCCAGATCATGCATACCACCGCGCGCGTGGGCCAGCCCAAGGTCGTGTCCGGCCGCGAGGCATTGCAGCAGATCAACCCCGGCGTGCAGGTCACCGCGCTGGCCGAGCAGGTGGAAGGTGAGCGGCTGCAGGCACTGGTGGAGACGGCTGACGTGGTGCTGGACTGCAGCGACAACTTCGCCACCCGCCATGCCGTCAATCGCGCCTGCATGGCGGCCGGCGTGCCGCTGGTATCGGGCGCGGCGATCCGCTTCGATGGCCAGGTCAGCGTGTTCGACCCGCGCCAGGACGCCAGCCCCTGCTACGCCTGCCTGTTCCCGCCCGAGCGCGAATTCGAGGAAGTGCAATGTTCCACCATGGGCGTGTTTTCGCCGCTGGTGGGCATCATCGGCACCATGCAGGCGGCCGAGGCCATCAAGCTGGTGGCCGGCATCGGCCGCTCGCTGGCCGGGCGCCTGCTGATCCTGGATGCGCGCGAGATGGAGTGGACCAGCATCGCCATCGGCCGCGACCGCCAGTGCCCGGTGTGCGCCCGGCGGCACGCCTGAGTCTTGGCCGGCGGGCCGAACGCATCGGCGCTTCCATCCCGCCCCGTTATTCTGGTATAAACACGGATGGATGTTGCAATGCAAATGACATGCAACATGCGCCTGGCTGATGTTCGGAACGACGACAATTCATAAGCGCGATCAGCCCGCCCCGTCCAGCCCGTCACAGGGGGGAGACATGAACCGCTCCATGAACAGGACCACCGCCCGCGTCCGGCCACCGGCAACAAGGGCTAGCGGCCCGCTGCGCCAAGGGCTTGGCATCCGGAATCGTTGGTGTACAATCCTTGACCGCGAAAAAGCGTGCGCCATCCGCAGCGCGGCCAGGAGACACCGGGCGGGCCAGCGGATCGCGTCAACGTCAATCGAAGAGGTGCCAACGCGGCAAGGGAAGTGGATTCACAAGCGACCTGTTCCGGCAGCCGTGCATCAGCCGGGATAATGGATATAGTTGAAAAACCCGTAGTATTGAAAGTAAGCGAAGTGGCAACCAAGACTCCCAAAACTACCCCTGCAGCGCCGTTGCTGACCGAGGAACAGATCCTCAAGATGGACGAGAAGGACTACATGAACGAAGCGCAGCTTGCTTTCTTCAAGGCCCGTCTCCAGCAGCTGGAAAAGGATCTGCTCAAGAACGCGGATGAAACCACCGAACACCTGCGCGAAACCGTGCTGGTGCCGGACCCGGCCGACCGCGCCACCATCGAGGAAGAACACGCCCTGGAACTGCGCACCCGCGACCGCGAGCGCAAGCTGCTCAAGAAGGTGCAGCAATCCATCGTGGCCATCGACAATGGCGAATACGGCTGGTGTGAAGAAACGGGCGAGCCGATCGGCATTCCCCGCCTGCTGGCGCGTCCGACCGCAACCCTGTCGCTGGAAGCCCAGCAACGCCGCGAACTGAAGCAGAAGCTCTACGGCGACTGATCCGTCACTCGCACGATGACGCCTGCGCCTTGCAGCGCGCGGGCGCAGTGCCGCTGTCGTCCTCAACCTGGTCCGGCTCCATGAATCGTCTGCGTGCCCTGCGAAGCTCCACCGTCATCGCCGTACTGGCGATGACGCTGCTGTTCGCGCAGATGCTGGGCTTCGTGCACGGTATCGTGCACGCCGGCTGGGCACCGGGGACGGTACATTCGCTGATCAGCGAAGCCTTCTTCGACGAAGGCGACAACGGCCATGCCGAGCCCGCAGCCCATTCCGGCGGCGTGCCAGACCACCACGCTTCTCATTCGCACGCCCACGGCCTGCATCATTCCTGCCTCGCCTATGACGCGGCCGCCTTGTCGGCGGGCATGCACTTCGATTTTCCTGCCCTCCCGCTGCTGGCACCGGACCGGGTGCTGGCCTTGTGGCTGGCCTTCGCGTCCTGGGACGCGCCACTGAACTGCCATTTCTCCTCGCGCGCCCCGCCGCGCTGAATTCCTTCCTCCTGCAAGACCCTCACCACTGGTTACCGGTTGTCTCCCGCGCATCCGTGCGTGGCGCCGCGTCGTCCTGACGTCGCCGCGCGCGATCGCGTGCCGACGGCCGGTGTATCCGCGCCGCCCCGTCCCCCTCACGACAAGGTGGGCGGCGCCTCGTGCATAACAAGGAATTCACATGGCTCTTCAACGCCAACATATCGCCTCGGCCGTCCTCACGGCCCTGGCGGCCTGGTCCGTGTCGGCTTCGGCCCAGACTGCGGATGCCACCGCTGCATCTTCTGCCGCGCCCGCCGCCCCCGCCGCCTCCGCCTCGCAACCGGCCCTGCAACCCATCGTCGTCACCGCCACTCCCTTCGCCTCGGACGAAAACGTGCAAGTGCTGGCCCCCGCCAAGGTCATTGCCGGCGACGAATTGCGCAACAAGCTCGGCAACTCGCTGGGCGACACGCTCTCGGGCGAGCTGGGCGTATCGGCCTCGGCCTTCGGCGCCGGCGCCTCGCGTCCCATCATCCGCGGCATGGAAGGCCCGCGCGTGATGATCCTGCAAAACGGCATGGGCGTCTCCGACGTCTCCACCGTCTCCAACGACCATGCCGTAGCCACCGAAGCGGCTACCGCCCGCCAGATCGAAATCCTGCGCGGTCCGGCCGCGCTGCTGTATGGTTCGGGTGCCATCGGCGGCCTGGTCAACGTGGTCAACGACCGCATCCCCACCGAACTGGTCGGCAAGCCCACCGGCACCGTCGAAGCCCGCTATGGCACCGTCGATGGCGAGAAGAACACTTCCTTCTCGGTCGATACCTCGGCCGGCCAGATCGGCCTGCACCTCGATGGCAACTACCGCGATACCGACAACACCAAGATCCCCGGCAACGCCCGCCAGGGCGACAGCAGCAGCGCCTCCGGCCGCCTGCCCAATTCTTTCACCCATGAGACCAGCCTGGGCGGGGGTCTGTCCTACGTCGCCGACTGGGGTTACGTCGGCTTGTCGGTGGCGACCCTGGATGATCATTACGGCATCCCGACCGATGAAATGTCCTTCATCGATCTGCACCAGAACCGCTACGACCTCGATACCGTCGTCAACAAGCCCTTCGCCGGCATCGAGAAGTTCCGCTTCCGCATGGGCTATACCGACTACACCCACATCGAGAAGGCGCAGGATGGCACGCCCAACACGGTCTTCTCCAACCGTGCCCTGCAGACCCGCTGGGAATTGATGCACGCGCCGCTGGCCGGCTGGCACGGCACCTTCGGCGTACAGACCGAGCAGAGCAACTACTCGGCCCTCACGCCCAACACCGGCGCCTCCGAACTGACCCCGCCGACGCGCTCGTCTTCCTTTGCGGGCTTCCTGGTGGAAGAGCGCCAGTTCGGCCAGGTGCTGGCCAGCGCCGGCCTGCGCGCCGAGAGCGTGAGCCGCCGTCCCGACAGCGGCAGCGGCCTGCCGGGACGCGACTTCAGCCTGATCTCCTGGTCTGGCGGTGGCCTGTGGACCTTCCAGCCCGGTTACGGCCTGGGCCTGACCTACTCCTTCGCCCAGCGCGCGCCGACGGTGGAGGAGTTGTACTCCAACGGTCCGCATGAATCGACCTCGACCTACGACATCGGCGACAACCAGTTGAAGAAGGAAACTTCACACAACATCGAACTGAGCCTGCAGAAGACCGAAGGACTGGTGCGCTGGAAGGGCAACGTGTTCCGCAACAAGGTCAACAACTACATCTACGGCCGTACCAACGGCCAGGTGAACGACTCCGGTGTGGCCGATCCCAATGGCGAATTCACCCAGCGCTTCTGGTCGCAGGGCGATGCCACCATCCGCGGCGTGGAAGCCGAGGTGACCTACAACTGGAACGGTGAAGGCGTCTCCGGCCGGCTCTTTGCCGACACCTCGCGCGGCACACTCGACAATCTCGGCAACCTGCCCCTGCAGCCGGCCACCCGCTACGGCGTCGAACTGGGCTACAAGACCGGCCCCTGGGCCAGCGGCGTGAAGGTCTTGCGCGCGCAGAAGCAGGATCGCCTGGCCTCCTTCGAAACCTACGCAACTCCGTCCTATACCCAGCTCGATGCCAACCTGTCCTACACCCAGCGCCTCAACGGCGTGAAGCTGACCTGGTTCGCGCTGGCGCGCAACCTGCTGAACCAGGACATCCGCTTGTCCACTTCGGTGCTGCGCGAGACGGTGCCGCTGGGTGGCCGCAACTTCATCGTGGGGGTACGCACCGCCTTTTGACCGATATGAATGAAACGTCAGCTGCCCCAGGCAGCGGCGTCCTCGGGTGCCGGTGGGAGACTGCGCCTCCCGCCAGCGCGGTTTGCCCGGCCGCCTCCGCAAGGAGGCGGCCGGGCTTTTTTTTGCCTGTATTGCGCGTATGAACGACTGTGTAATTTTTCAGATTTTCTGCTGGCCGATTACGGGGCCGGGGGGAAATCCAGAACAGTATCGTTCACACGGTTGAACAAATTAGTGAAGGTAATCGCAGTGACCGCCAGCAGCGTATCGACGATCTGAGCATCACTGTAGACAGCCCGCACGCGCTCGACCGCACTGGCCTCGACGGTGCCACGGGTGGCGACCAGGCTGCGGGCGAAATCGGCCAGTACGTCCAGCTTGTCATCGCCCGAGGGCCGGGCGTGGCGCACGCCATCAATGGCCTGGGCCGACAGGCCGAGCTTCTTCCCCATGAGTGCATGGGCGGCCAGGCAGTAGTCGCAACCGGCCTGTTGGCTCACGGCCAGCTTGATGGCTTCGATTTCCTTGGCCGACAGGCTGCTCTTGCGCAGCGCGCCGTCCAGGTGCAGGGCCGATTCCAGCGCCACCGGGCTCAGGGTGCCGATGCCGGCGTAGGCGTTGGGCACCATGCCCACGGCGGACTTGATGGCGGCAAACAGTTGGGCGGCCTGGCCGCTGGCTTCGCTGATGGGGGCAATGTTCAAACGGGACATGAGGGTTCTCCTTGATGAGGATGAGCGCGGCGGCGTGGGCGGGATTGCCGGTGGTCCGTGGTGCGCATGGGTGTACTGTAGGCCTCCAGGGTGGAATTATGAATGCCTGAAAATGACATAAAATTGCTCAAAATGCTCATCGAAGGAAAATCATGGATGCCCTCAGCCGCCTCTTGTCCCTGCATCCGGTGCGGGCTGCGCTGGATATCCGCTGCCGCTTCGGCCAGCCGTGGAATCTGCCGCACGACGCCTTGCCGCCAGGGGTGGCGCCTTATCACTTCATCCTGGAGGGCAGGGCGCAACTGCAACTGCGCACGGGCGACATCCTGCCCCTGGAAGCCGGCGACCTGGTAGTGCTCACGCGAGGGTCTGCCCATGATCTTTTCGTCACGCCCGCCGCCGAGGCCATCGCAGCCCGGTCCGGCCTGACGGCGGCACCGGTGCGGCTGAAGGTCAACGACGACAGCGCAGGCGGCGAGCAGCCGCTGTCGGATTTCCTCTGCGGGCAATTTCATTTCGATGCCCCGCACTCCAATGCGCTGGTGCAGGCCCTGCCGGAAGTGCTGCTGGTAAGGGGCGCCCTGCTGCCCGAGGGCGATGGCCTGCGCACCCTCGCCACGCTGCTGCGCAGCGAATGCGGCGGTGCCGATGGTCGCGGAGAACTGCGCGCCGGTGCCCAGGCCGTGGTGGCGGGGCTGGCGGCGGCGCTGTTTGGCCTGGCCCTGCGCGCCTGGCTGGCCCAGGGCGGACCGCAGCCGGGTTTGCTGGCGTTGCTGGCCCATCCCGGCCTGCAGCCGGCGCTGCAGGCCATGCTCGAGGCCCCGCAGCAAGACTGGACGCTGCCGGGTCTGGCCGCACTGTGCCACATGTCGCGCGCGACCTTCGTGCGGCGCTTCCAGGAGGTGGGGGACGCCACGCCGGGCGAGATCCTGCAGCAATTGCGCATGGCCCGCGCCGCGCAGCTATTGAGCTACAGCAAACTGGCCACCGCGCAGATCGGCGAAGCTGTGGGTTATCAGTCGGAGGCGGCTTTCAACCGCGTGTTCAAGAAATTCAGCGGCAT
Organism: Herbaspirillum sp. DW155; assembly: GCF_037076565.1. Lineage (NCBI taxonomy): Bacteria > Pseudomonadati > Pseudomonadota > Betaproteobacteria > Burkholderiales > Oxalobacteraceae > Herbaspirillum > Herbaspirillum sp. DW155. The sequence continues at coordinate 173,868 of NZ_AP029028.1, forward strand.
GGGGCCGGGTGCGTATCGGCGCAAGGGGAGGGACGCGGCGCCGGAAGGGATGCCGGAGGCAGGCAGCCTCAGCGGATAGGCAGGCGGATGGTGTTCTTCACTTCTTCCATCACGGCGTAGGTGTGGGTCTCGCGCACGCCCTTCAACTGGAGCAGCGATTTGCCCAGAAATTCACGATAGGCATTCATGTCCTTGACGCGCGACTTCACCAGATAGTCGAAGCCGCCCGCCACCATGTGGCATTCCATGATCTCGGGGATGCTCTGCACGCTCTTCTTGAATTCGGCAAAGACATCCGGCGTGGTGCGGTCCAGCACCACTTCGATGAAGACCAGCAGGGACACGTCCAGCAATTCCGGATTCAACTGTGCCGCGTAGCCCAGAATGTAGCCGGCCTCCTGCAGCTTGCGTACGCGCTCCAGGCAAGCGGCCGGTGACAGGTTCACGCGGGCGGCCAGGTCGACGTTGCTGATGCGGCCGTCGTTTTGCAGCTCCGCCAGAATTTTCTTGCTGATCTTGTCGAGTCCGGCCATGGTTTCTGAACTTTATTCAGTTTAAAAAATATAGAGAAAATTTTATTCCGATTATAAGGGGAATAAGCGCGCCTAATATCAAGGAAGAGTCAATAGAATCCTCCCTCATAAAAAACATAACGTAATGCGGGCATGAAGCGCGGTTCACCTCGCTTCTGCGCGGATCACAGCAGTATCTCGGCAAGCGTGTTGACGAGTTTTGTTTGCCAGGGCTGGCCTGCGCGTGGCGGTGAGAACCGGCCTCTCGCGGTCAGTCCAGCATCAACGGAATGCGCTGCCCCGGCCCACAAGGTCGGGGATGGCGCAAATCCTGCTTTTCCGGCGTTTTCAATGCAATTACCCACCGCAGTCTGACTTTCTAGAAGAGAGGAAACACCCCATGTTCAAACGCGTCTCCGGACTCAACATCATCGCCGCCTCGCTGGCGCTGATCCCTGCTTTCGCCATGGCGCAGGAAACCCAGGTCGTCAAGATCGGTTTCTCCAGCCCGCTGACCGGTCCCCAGGCATCGGCCGGCAAGGACAACCAGGGCGGTCTGATGATGGCCGTCGAGCGTCTGAATGCGCAACCCATCACCGTGGGCGGCAAGAAGATCAAGTTCGAAGTCATCGCCGAAGATGACCAGGCCGACCCCAAGCAGGGCGTGGCCGTGGCACAGAAGCTGGCCGACCAGGGCATCAAGGCCATCGTCGGTCCCTACAACTCGGGCGTGACCATCCCGGCCTCGCGCGTCTACAACGATGCCGGCATCGTGGTGGCCACCGTGGCCTCCAACCCCAAGATCACCCAGCAAGGTTTCGCGACCCTGTTCCGCGTGGCCGCCAGCGACAGTCAGCTGGGCGGCAAGATGGCCCTGTATGCCGCCAAGGAACTGAAGTTGAAGCGCGTGGCCGTCATCGATGACCGCACCGCCTACGGCCAGGGCCTGGCCGAAGAATTCGCCAAGGTCGCCAAGGCCAACGGCATCGAAGTCATCAGCAAGGACTTCACCAACGACAAGGCCACCGACTTCACCGCCATCCTGACCTCCATCAAGGGCAAGAAGCCCGACGCCGTGTTCCTGGGCGGCTACGCTCCCCAGGGCGGCCCGATCAAGCGCCAGATGAAGCAACTGGGCATCGACGTGCCCCTGATGGGCGGCGACGGCATCTGTTCGCCGGAAATGGGGCGCCTGGGTGGCGACGCCATCGGCGAAAGCGTCTACTGCACCCAGGGCGGCACCATGCTGGACAAGGCCAAGGATGGCAAGGTCTTCGCTGACGACTACCAGAAGAAGTTCGGCCGTCCTGCCGAAACCTATGCAGTCTCCTTCTACGATGGCATGATGCTCATCGCGCAAGCCATGAAGCAGTCCAACTCGGTCGAACCCAAGACCTTCGGCCCGGCCCTGGCCAAGATCAGTTACAAGGGTGTGGCCGGCCAGTACGACTTCGACGAAAATCACGACCTGAAGCAATCGCCCGTGACCGTCTATCGCTTCAAGGATGGTCTGCCGGTTCCCCTGACCAGCTACTGATCGGTCCTCGGTCCTTTCTCTGGCCCGGTCCTGCCGCCCGCAGTCGCGGGCGGCGCGCCAGGCTCCAGTCCCAGCTCCACATCGCAGTATCCCGCTTCCCGCCGGTTCCGACCGGCCCGGGAGCGGTTTGCCGTACCCGCTTGCGGTGCCGATGCCGTCGCCGCAGTGTTACCCTCTGCCCTGGCGGACCCGCAGCATATTCGGAAGGAAGACCATGCTCAGCTACACCCGTACCGTCCAGACCATCGATGCCCACACCGGCGGAGAACCGCTGCGCATCGTGGTCTCGGGCCTGCCCAAGATCCCGGCCGGCACCATCCTGGAGCAGCGCGCCTGGCTGCGTGAACATCGCGACGACCTGCGCCGCTTCCTGATGAACGAACCGCGCGGCCATGCCGACATGTACGGCGCCTACCTGCTGCCACCGGTCACGGCCGGTGCCGACTTCGGCGTCATCTTCATTCACAACGAAGGCTACAGCGACATGTGCGGCCACGGCATCATCGCCCTGGGCAAGGTGCTGGTCGAGATGGGCTACGTCGAACGCACGCAGCCGCAGACCCGCATCTGCTTCGATGCACCGGCCGGTTTCATCGAGGCCTTCGTCGAGTGGGATGGCGTGCGCGCCGGCAAGGTCAGCTTCAACAATGTACCCGCCTTCATCTATCGCCGCGACGTCGAGGTCGAGACGCCCGGGTTTGGCAGGATCACGGGTGACATCGTGTTCGGTGGCGCCTTCTACTACTACATCAATGCGGCGCAGGCCGGTCTCACGGTCAAGCCTGAACTGGTGCGCCAGCTGATCCAGCTGGGTGCCGAGACCAAGGCCGCCGTCATGGCCAAGGTCGCCATCGCGCATCCGCTGGAGCCGGGCCTCAATACGCTGTATGGCACCATCATCGACAGCGAACCCAATTTCCCCGGCGCGGACCAGTCCAACGTCTGCATCTTCGCCGACCGCGAAGTGGACCGCTCGCCCACCGGCACCGGCACGTCAGGACGCGCCGCCCAGCTGTTCCTGCGCGGTCAGCTGGCGTTGAACCAGAACTACGTCAACGGCAGCATCGTCGGCAGCAATTTCGGCGTGCGCGTGACGGCCGCCACCAAGGTCGGCGACTTCGACGGCGCCCTCACCGAAGTGAGCGGCTACGCCCATATCATGAGTACCAACCAGTGGGTGCTGGAAGATTCCGATCCCTTCCCGACCGGTTTCTTCCTGCGCTGACTTTTCCCACAGGATTCCCATGCACATTCTCGATTCCCGCCAGACCACGCAAGCCCTGCCTTATCGCATGCTGGTCGATGCCCTCGCACGCGCCGCGCAGGAACTGGCCAGCGGCGCCATCCGTGCCCCCGAGCGGCAGGTCGTTCCCATCGATGGCAACAGTGTGCTGCTGGGCATGCCGGCCATCGCCGAGGATCTTGCGGTGACCAAGCTCATCACCGTCCATGCTGACAATGCCCGCCATCAACTGCCGGCCATCCAGGGCGAGGTGATCGTCTTCGAGACCCACACTGGCCGCCGTCTGGCCTTGATGGATGGTCCCACCGTCACTGCCCGCCGCACTGCTGCCATGAGCATGCTGGGCATCCGCACGCTGTTGCCACGCACGCCGCAATCGGCGCTGCTCATCGGCACTGGTGCCCAGGCGGCCGCGCATGCCGATGCGCTGGTGGAAGTCTTCGGCGTGCGCCAGTTCTGGGTCGCCGCGCGTGACCTCGCGCGCACCCAGGCTTTCTGCCAGTCCATCAGCGAACGCCAGCCGCAAGCCGTGGCCAGTCCGCTCCCGGCACAGATGTTGCAAGAGAATCTGCCACGCACCGATGTGGTGATTGCCCTGACCACTTCGCGCGTGGCCGTGATCCCCGAACAGATCGCCGCCGATACGCTGGCCATCGGCGTGGGGGCCTTCAAGCCGGACATGGTGGAGTTCCCGGCGAGTCTGCTGCACGCGCGCCGCATCGTGGTCGATGACCTGGCCGGCGCGCATCACGAAGCAGGCGATCTGATCCAGGCCAAGGTGGACTGGGCGGGCGTGGTCGGCATCGGCGACGTGCTGGCCGGCAAGGCGACGGTGGACACGCTCGACAGCGCGGGGGCGCTGCCGGTGTTCAAGACCGTGGGCCAGGCGGCGTGGGACCTGGCGGCAGCGCGCGTGATGCGCGCAACACTGGGAATATGAAATTTGCGCGTGCATGCGCGCTTAATTTAATAAATAATTTACGCTTTTTTGCGGACGCTCCCGCGTCCGCCGTTTCCTTGCAATTTCCTGACGTTTCACAACAATCATCCTCCTGAAGGAGACACCGTTTCATGGACATTTTCATCCAGCAGATCATCAACGGATTGGTGCTAGGCAGCATGTACGCACTGATCGCCCTGGGCTACACCATGGTGTACGGGGTGCTGAACCTGATCAACTTTGCCCACGGCGACATCCTGATGGTCGGGGCCATGGTCGGCCTGTCGATCCTCAAATTGGTGCAGCAGGTGGCGCCTGACCTGCCGGGCATCGTCAAGCTGATCATCGCCATCGTCGGTGCGATTCCGGTGTGCGTGATCGTGAGCTTGCTGATCGAACGCATCGCCTATCGTCCGCTGCGCAATGCGCCGCGCCTGGCGCCGCTGATCACCGCCATCGGCGTGTCGATCCTGCTGCAGACCTTCGCCATGATGATCTGGGGCCGCAGCCCCCTGCCGTTCCCGCAGATCATGCCCTCGACCCCGGTCAACATCGCCGGTGCGCTGATCTCGCCGACCCAGATCATGCTGCTCATCCTGGCGCTGGCCGCGATGATCGGCCTGGTGCTCATCGTGGAAAAAACCAAGATGGGCCGCGCCATGCGCGCCACCGCCGAGAACCCGCGCATCGCCGGCCTGATGGGCGTGGACGCCAACCGCGTCATCATCGTCACCTTCGGCATCGGCGCCGTACTGGCGGCGATTGCCGGCGTGATGTGGGCCGCCAACTATTCCACCGCGCAATTCGCCATGGGCTTCGTGCCGGGCCTGAAGGCCTTCTCGGCGGCGGTGCTGGGCGGCATCGGCAACATCTACGGCGCCATGCTGGGCGGCATCCTGCTGGGCCTGATCGAGAGTCTCGGTGCCGGTTACATCGGCGACCTGACCGGCAACTTCCTGGGCAGCAACTATCAGGACATCTTCGCCTTCATCGTGCTGATCATCGTGCTGACCCTGCGCCCCTCCGGGATCATGGGTGAGCGTGTGGCGGACCGTGCCTGAGTTTTTAAGATTTAAAACCTTAAAAACTTAAAAACAGAAACTTAGAAACTTAAGAAATCGGAAGAGAACACTATGGCTCTCATGACCTTCGACATGAAGCGCAACCCCCAGCAGGCGCGGTTCAGCCTGCTGGCGCTGTTGGCGCTGATGATCATCTTCCCCATGATCGCCCAGCATTTCGGCAATTCGTGGGTGCGCATCATGGATATGGCGCTGCTCTACATCATGCTGGCCCTGGGCCTGAACGTGGTGGTGGGTTTCGCAGGCCTCTTGGACCTGGGCTACATCGCCTTCTATGCCATCGGCGCCTACAGCGCCGGTCTGCTGGCCTCGCCCCAGTTCGCGCAGGTGATCGAATCCTTCGTCAACACCTATCCTGCCATCGGCAATTTCCTGGTGTGGCTGTGCGGTCCGCAGATCGTGCAGAACGGCATCCACCTCTCGCTGTGGCTGATCGTGCCGATCTCGGGCGTGCTGGCGGCGCTCTTCGGTGCGCTGCTGGGCGCGCCCACCCTGAAGCTGCGCGGTGACTACCTGGCCATCGTGACGCTGGGCTTCGGCGAGATCATCCGCATCTTCATGAACAACCTCAACGCCCCGGTGAACATCACCAACGGTCCGCAGGGCATCAACCTGATCGATCCGATCCGCGTGTTCGGCGTCTCGCTGGCCGGCGAGCCGGGGTCGGGTTCGATGGTCAAGGTGTTCGGCATGAGCCTGCCTTCGGTCAACGCGTATTACTACCTGTTCCTGGTGCTGTGCATCTTCGTGATCTTCTTCTCGTCCCGCCTGCAGGATTCGCGCCTGGGCCGTGCGTGGGTGGCCATTCGTGAAGATGAGATCGCGGCCAAGGCGATGGGCATCAACACCCGCAACGTCAAGCTGCTGGCCTTCGCCATGGGCGCTTCGTTTGGTGGCGTGGCTGGTGCCATGTTCGGCGCCTTCCAGGGCTTCGTTTCGCCGGAATCTTTCTCGCTGACCGAATCCATCGCCGTGCTGGCCATGGTGGTGCTGGGCGGCATTGGCCACATCCCCGGCGTGGTGCTGGGAGGCGTGATCCTGGCGGCGCTGCCGGAAGTGCTGCGCCACGTGGTGGAGCCGCTGCAGATGGCCATCTTCGGGAAGGTGTGGATCGATGCTGAAGTGCTGCGCCAGCTGCTCTACGGGCTGGCGATGGTGATCATCATGCTGACCCGTCCGGCTGGCCTGTGGCCCTCGCCGCGCCATGAAGACCGTCCCGAAGTGGACCATACCAAAATCGGCACGACCGGCGAAGTCAAAGCCTAAGCCCTATCAGGAGCACAGAACATGACACAGACACTGCTCAAGATCCGCGACGTCAGCAAGCGTTTCGGCGGCCTGCAAGCCTTGAACGGCGTGGGCATCACCATCGAGCGCGGCCAGATCTATGGCCTGATCGGCCCCAACGGTGCCGGCAAGACCACCTTCTTCAACGTCATCACGGGCCTGTATCAACCCGATACCGGCACCTTCGAACTGGACGGCAAGCCCTATTCGCCGAGCGCTCCGCACGAAGTGGCCAAGGCCGGCATCGCGCGCACCTTCCAGAACATTCGCCTCTTCGGTGAAATGACCGTGCTGGAAAACGTGATGGTCGGTTGCCACGTGCGCACCAAACAAAATGTCTTCGGTGCGGTGTTCCGCCACAAGGCGGCACGCGATGAGGAAGAGGCGATCCGCGCCAAGTCGCAGCAGCTGCTGGACTTCGTGGGCATCGGCCAGTTCGCCAAGCGCACGGCGCGCCACCTCTCGTATGGCGACCAGCGCCGTCTGGAAATCGCCCGCGCCCTGGCGACCGATCCGCAACTGCTGGCGCTGGACGAACCGGCGGCCGGCATGAACGCCACCGAGAAGCTCGGCCTGCGCGAACTGCTGGTGAAGATCCAGGCCGAGGGCAAGACCATCCTGCTGATCGAACACGACGTGAAGCTGATGATGGGCCTGTGCAACCGCATCACGGTGCTGGACTACGGCAAGCCGATTGCCGAGGGCGTGCCGGCCGACGTGCAGAAGAACCCGGCGGTGATCGAGGCCTACCTCGGTGCAGGACATTAAGCGAGACCACAGAACATGACAACCAACATCCTCAAAGTCGAACAACTGAGCGTGGCCTATGGCGGCATCCAGGCCGTCAAGGGCATCAGCCTGGAAGTCAACGACGGTGAACTGGTCACCCTGATCGGCGCCAACGGCGCGGGCAAGACCACCACCTTGAAGGCCATCACCGGCACGCTGCCCAGCAGCAAGGTGGATGGTCACATCTACTATCTCGGCCATCCCTTGAAGGGCAAGAAGTCCTTCGAGCTGGTCAAGGACAAGCTGGCGATGGTGCCGGAAGGCCGTGGCGTCTTCACCCGCATGAGCATCCAGGAAAACCTGTTGATGGGCGCCTACACCAGCAATGACAAGGGCCAGATCCAGGCCGAAATCGACCGCTGGTTCGAGGTCTTCCCGCGCCTGAAGGAACGTGCGGCGCAGATGGCGGGCACCTTGTCGGGTGGTGAACAGCAGATGCTGGCGATGGCGCGTGCGCTGATGAGCCATCCCAAGCTGCTGCTGCTGGATGAACCGTCGATGGGCTTGTCGCCGATCATGGTGGAGAAGATCTTTGAAGTGATCCGCAATGTGTCGGCGCAGGGCATCACCATCCTGCTGGTGGAACAGAACGCCAAGCTGGCGCTGCAGGCGGCGCATCGCGGTTACGTGATGGAGTCGGGTCTGATCACCATGGAAGGGCAGGCGCAGCAGATGCTGGATGATCCGCGGGTGAAGGCGGCTTATCTGGGAGAGGGTTGAGCTGATGAGATAATCCGTAAATGATATAAATCATTTGTGGTCCATCGATAAAAAAGCGCAGCCTTGGCTGCGCTTTTTTACTTGGAGGCAGACTGAATCACCTGCATGAATCTTTCTGATGGCGACATGGGCAAGTGTTAGCGGCCAAACTCAATGCTCTTCAATGCGCGCATGAAGTCTCGATAATGCAGTTCGTTCGGCTCCCGGGGATTACGGTCCCGGGCAAGGCAGGTGGCGAACTCCAGGCTATTTTTCTGATTGCCGAGCAAGGCGATGAAACATCGTTGTGGCCGCTTGGGCGCCAGGTCACCCATTTCGTTTCTGGTCGGCTCGGTGCGCCGCGTCCAGAGATAGCCGGTCCAGTCCTTGCCGTGAATTTTCTCCCGCTTGATCTCATCGGGCTGTCTCGCCCACAGAAAATCCACACCGTACTCGTTGAGCTGTATCGCATCATCCTCCTGATCCAGGTGGCCCGTGCGCGAAGGGACGGCGATCCAGTCCGAGATGCCTGAAGCGAGATAGTCCTGCGTAGATTGTCGCGAGAGAAACCCTTCCGTGTTTGCCAGCAGTCCGGGGCCTGAAAAGTCCTCCGGATAATGGCCCATCTGAAGTACTTTGGCACCAGGATAGTGTGGAAGCGCAGTACAGGTGATGATGGGTGAGCTGCTCGGTGGACGCATCGAAAAATGACAGGTCTCCTTGATCCTGCGCTGCTTGAATTTGAAAAGAACAGCTGCGTTAGCGGCGACCGAATCGATGTGGCAGCTTAAAGCGAGACACAACATCAGGAAAGAAATCAGTATCTTCATTGAAGAGGATTTTTCGTGGGACCAGGAAGACAGATTTGGTTCTGTGTTCATGGAAAGTGAGTGCTTCATTGGCTGTCGAAAGTGATGCTGTAGATCATCTTCATGAAGTCGTCCACATCGAACTCTGCCGGGTCGGTTTTTTTTCCGTTACGCGGCAAGCAGATGAGATCGGAGTACAGCGTCATGGTCGCATTCCCGATGATCAGGAGAAAGCATTCTTAATCTGGCGAGCAAAGTCGTTATGCTCAAACTGATTCACGAAGTAGCCGATGCTCATCGCCCGATAGGAATCAGTCAATTGCCGATCCCCACTGCAACTAACCCCGTCAATCGTGTCGACCAGCGTGAGTGCGAACCCGCAGCGATTCCGCATTTCCACACCCAGATAGATAGGCTCTTGGTCGACCGCTGCTGCGTCAGCGGAGAACGATATTGCTGCAAGCAGGGAGATTTTCGCGGCCGTGGTAATCCAGTTCATTGTCTGTCCCTTCGCTGGGCTTGGACCTTGGTATCTTTCGTTTGTTTATCGTCCCCGAGTAGCTGCTCAAGATATGACAGATACTTCATTTGTCGGAAGGAATCGAACCCCGATGTTTGACGGAATCCGCAATTTGCCTCGCGAGCTTGAAGAATTCCTTCTTAGGGACTGGCTTGATGCCGCGCTTGATGGCTTGCTGGGCGTCCCGGATGACATAGAGCATGAGGTCAGGGGTATCGACCTTGGCATCGGGATTACCCTGGGTCACGACCAGGTAGCCGAAGTCTTCGGTGATCTTGTCGGTTCTGATCATTCGAACCTTGGATTCCACTGCACGCTGACCAGCGAAGGGGATTTTGTTGTGGCGACGGAATTTCAGGAGGTTTTCTATGGAATCGTAGTCTTGGTAGTCTTGCGTCCAGAAGAAATTGGATTTGTAGATGGCGGTAAAGACCTCTGGCCTCATGTATTCCCCCGGTCGACCAGCAGAGCGATCCTCAAGAAAGATTGTGATGTCCGGATGATCTTTTAAGCGATATGTCGTTCCAGCTAATCGTGCTTCGTTCTCGACGTCCTCCACAAAGAGGAAGGGCATACAGACGCCAGATCGCTGCGGTATGGTGAAATTTGCCCGATAACCGATATTGGTGACGATCTTTTTAAGAATTTCTGTTTCTCGACTGATCTGATCTTTATCCACGGATGACATTAAGGTCACCGCATGGTTGTTGACTACGAGTGCAACTAGAAAGAACAGATTGGCGCGTATGGCAAACTTTGATCCATCATTCGCGTAAATCGTCTCGAATGGATTCTCCGGATCTTCTGAACGGCGATATTTCTCCGTCAGTACATCCTCTCTCGCGCTCACGCCGAATTCGTCGGCTTTCTTTAGAAAGCTCGAGATTTCCGAGGGGCGGAGTTGATTGGAGATCTTTATATTTCCACCGTAAGAGAACCAGCTGTATCCTGCACGCACTCCGTCCGAAAAGAAAAATCGCGCACTCGAGCTGTCTTCAAGAACAGCTTTCGTCGGCGTGATCGCGATATCGGCATCACCGGGAATGGATATTTTCATGCGTCCCACGCAATCGGTACGCCAATCCAGCTTTTCAGTCGCGCTTGCGCAAATGGAAGTTGTGATGAGCGTGATTGCTGTAATCGAACGTAGCCGCGTCATTTTATAAATATTTTCCATTATGCTTCCTTGTCGGCTGAGGATCGAGATTGTGTCACCATTGATTGCGCAATCTTCGGACTGCCAAAATGAGATTTGTCGTTATTGGCGACCAAACTAGTTGGATACGGAAAATTATTTTTTTCGCCTTCCGACCAGTGGATAGGAAGTGCGGTGATAAAGCCTTTAATCTTATTCAGTTCGCTTACCGCTCCTTGCTCATGTCGATGGCGGCTCCAGAACTCATTCTCGAATGGTAAGGATGACGACGGATATCCTTGCGTAGTGGATGCAGATCTAGGCCATCTCTTTTCGTGATCCCAGTTGGGAATGATTGAGCTAGCCTTCTTTTTATATTTGCTCCAGCTGCGGGGAATATAATCAAACACCGCCTCATAAGCCGCAGCATTCTCCTCAGCCTGTTTCTGAATCGCCCGCCAGCTCGCCGGACAAGCGGGCTTATCGATTGCCGACAGCAAGTGGTCCGCAGGTCTAACGCCACCGACAGCACTTGGCTTCAATCCGATCGCAAACAACTTGCGCCAGATATCCATGCGCAGCTTGCGCGCAAAATCCCTGACCGGTCGCTGCACACCATCGCCACACAGATCGGCCGTGCTGTTTTTCTGATCCGCGACCAGCAGGGCAATTTCTGAGTCGCCTTCGCCATTGAGACTGCGATCATTGATGTTGGCGCTGCCGAAGAGGGCATAGCGGTCATCCACGATCATCAGCTTGGTGTGCACATAAACTTGCTCGGTCACGTAACGCTCACCCAGTTTGGCCCAGTTGCGCAGATTGAGTAGCGTGACGTAGTCGAAGCAAGCCTCCATCGGAATGTGCTCCAGCTCCTTATGCATGTCCTGGTTGGTGTCGGCAAACATGCGCTTGTAGTTCTTGTCGCCTTGGTCTCTGAGTTGACGGGCGCGCAAGGCGCGGCGGATACCGTTGAGCAAGCTGTTGGTGCCGAAGGATATCGTCTGCATGGTCCAGTAGATTTGTACGGCCACCGATGCGGTGGTGAAGAAATCACCTTCAGGATGCACCGGCAACGTAATGTAGACGTGGAAGGGCTGCGGTTCGGCATTGAGGATGGCGCGCGTGATGCGTTTGATCAGGGCTTCACAGATGGGATTCGTGGGGGGCTCGTAGAGTGAAGAGCTCTTGTTGGCATCATTTTGGCGTAATGTCCAGCTTGCGACTTTACTTAGGCCGTGCTTTTGTGCGTTGATGAAATTGGCTGCCGGAGAAAGGTCTTGTCCAGGTTTTTGGCCATCCACAGAGGGTTCGTCATGAACCGGCTTCCCCATCTTGCCTACAAAGAACTGGTTCTCAATGTAGACGAAATGATCGGCCTTCTCGATCAGCTTGCACATCGCTTGCTTGATATGGTCCTCGCAGACTGCGGCGGTTTTTCCGTTGCGGTGATTCTCTTTCTTGCGCAGGCCCGCAGGGGCGCTGCGTAACACTTGCACCATGGCTGATCCCGCCGCCGCAAACTGTTGTGCTGGAGGGGGCGATGGCAGGCGAGGGCCGCCGCTGGCGTTCCATCGATCCACGAAGTTGCTCAGGATATCCGCTACGCTCGGGCCTTCCATGCGCACATGCATGTCTTGCCAGGGCATACGGGCCTGGCGGGCCGGGTCCAGAGTGAATGGGGCCGGAGAATCGATGCCTGCGCCATTGGTCATGAGGTCCAGTAGTTGTGGTTCGTCGTAGGGGATCTGCCACTTCCCGCCTTTGAGTTTCTGCCGTTCGGTCAGCAGCAAGACATCCGGAGCCAGGGACAGCGGCTTCATTGGTGGTGCGGAAGGTGACGGTGGCACGGCGAGGCCAGGATGTGAAGGCTGATTGTCCTGACCCAGGCTGATCGGGTTCACCGTGTCCGTGAAGGGCACCGCCAGCAGGGCCGGAATGCAGGGGTTGTAGCGATTCATGACCTCCCGCCCTTGCTCATCGCACTTGAGTGAGAAGCGCTCGTCATCGTAGCGGCCGTAGGCCACGTCGATGCCGCCGACATAGGCGTAGCGCCGATCAATGATGATGGTCTTCTGGTGGTGGCTGAAATACGCTTTGTTGGTCAGGTTGAAGCTGGGAGAAGCGATCGCCAAGACGGTGCCCGGTGCCACATCCGGTTCCTGGTTGATGCTCTTGAGGACCCGAATGGTGGCCACATCGTAGGTGCGCACCGGCCGCGTGTCATCCCAGGGCATGACGTAAATTTTCATGCCCTTCTTGCGGGCGGCCTGGAGCAGCACGTCATAGAGCCGCTTGCCCGGTGCCATCAGTGCGTCCCAGTTGATCTGCCAGCCGGCAATGCAGATCTCGCTGCTGGCGTTCTCCATCTTCTCGATGAGGTCGGCAAAATAGGCTTTGCCCGTCACGAAGGCATGCAGGTCGTTGCCATCGCGCTTGGGTGCATAGACGTGATCGTCGTCGATCCAAAGACCGCTTGTGACGGTGGTCTTGAACGTCCCATCCGTCCCGGCAATGATGCTGGTGCTTCTGCTGGTTTGATCCAGATCCATGGTGGCCATGACTTACTCCTTGAGTCGCTTGAGCAGGGGCGTGCCTCGGGCCTTGCCGGTCTCTTTCCGTGCCAGGTCCAGGGTGCCGGTATTGAGTCCACGGCCGGCAACCTGGGCGTAGTCGTCGCTGTAGCCCATGGCATTGAGCGCGTGCATATGTTTCTGCATGTCGTTCCACGATGGATCGTGGCGCGCGATGTCAATGTTCTGTACATGGTCCAGATAGACCAGCCAGAGCTGTCCGGGTTGGGCGTTGTAGGCGCTGAGCAGGGCTTGCTGATCGGCCTCGGAGAGGATGATCTTCCCTTGGCCGTCGCTGTGGCCGTGGAATAGCTTGTCGGTCACCGCCAGCGCCTGCTGCCCACTCTCGGCCGCCACGATGCGCCAGGGTGTATTCGGCAGTGCCAGGCCATGCGGGCCCGGGACGTCCTGGGTCCGCAGATCGATGTCGAGCTTCTTGATGTCCACCGCCGTCCGTGGGAGGACCGGTAACTGCACGAGATGCTGGATGGGCCCATCCAGCAAGGTCTGCCCCGCATGCACGGTCAACTTTCCCGGACACAACACCGTAATGTTCCCGCCATCAATGGCGATACTGGCCCCACCCGCCGTGGCTAGCGTGATCCTGCGGGCCGCTGCCCAGTTCACGCCCGCATTCGCGCTGACGATCCGCAACTGATCACGCGCCTGCACGGCCAGTCCGCCGGACTGTGCCTGCACATCGATGTCGCGCTGTGCAGCGATCATCTGCAGGCCGATGCCCTGGTCGCCGGCAGCAGTTGCCCCGGCCAGCAATCCGATGGCCTGCTGCGTGCGCAGCCGGAATTGCTGACCACTGACGTGCTGGGCATCCTGTCCGACGATCAGGCTGACGCCCCCGCGATTGGCCATCTGCAGATGCTGTCCGGCCACCACGCCCAGTCCTTCCTTTGCAGCGATCTGGATCAGCGGCGTGCTGGTGGCAGGCAGTTCCTGCTGCGCGATCTCGGCCTGTCCGTCAATGGCCTGCTTCATCGCATCGGGTCCCTCTGCCATGCCCACCGTGCGATGTGTGCGGACTGCCTCGCCGAAGGTCTTGCTGAGGTGTGCAGCCTGTCGTGCCATCGCCCGCTGGCCCATGTTGTCTCCAGCGGGGTCACGATGCTGGGCGCGATGTTCCACCCGATAACTGGAGAACAGAATGCCGCGTCCCGCACGTATCACCCCATAGGCATCGGTACGCAATTCCACGCCCGTGCCACGGAAGCTGCCGCGATAATTGTCGGCGCTGTGGATCAGGTGACCCAGGTTCAGTTCGGTGCCGGCCTGGGTGGTCTTGAGCTGGATGCGGCCACGGTCGTTGCTGTCGTCGAAGAGCAGCTGGTTGTATCCCCAGCCACCAAACTCCTTGGAGCGGATGCCCCATTGCGCAGCAGAATTGCGATGCCCGTCGAGATCGGCACTGGCACCATGCCAGGTCGGCGCGTGACCGCCCGCCAGATTGCCCTGGCCGCTGATGGCGGTATCGCCGGCTTGTTGAAAAATCTGGATTTCGGCAGAAACCTTCACCTCGCCACCGGGCGTTGCAGCGACACCGCCCTCCCCACGGCCGTTGTAGAGGGCACCGAGCACAATCGGTCGCTCCAGGTCGTTTTCGATGAATTGCACGAGGACTTCCTGCCCGATGCGCGGCAGGAACTGCATCCCCATGCCCGGTCCGGCGCAGCGCTGGCCCACCCGTACCCAGCAGGTCGCGGCCGCATCATCGTGCCGTCCCTGCCAGTGGAAACGGATGCGCACGCGGCCCAGCCGGTCGCAGCAGAGTTCATCGGGACCGTTGGGCTGAGTCTGCCCCCGGTCGCCGACCACGATGGCGCTCTGGCTGCCCTGCGCCAATGCATGAGGCCGGCGCTCCAGGCCCGTGCCATCGGCCAGCACGGGGCGCCAGGGGATGTCGGCGCGGATTGCTTCGAACACATTGGCGTATCCCATGCGGCGCGCCAGCGCGATCAAGTCCTGATCGCTGGCCAGAGTCGCTGCCGTCCCGGTGGTCTTGAGGCAGGCAGCGATGGCCTCGTCCAGCAGGACCGGCAAGGGGCCGAACAATTCGGCCAGTGCCGCTTCGGTCTGCGCAGGCAGATTGTTGACGCCCACACCGAGCACCGAGAGCACGGCATAGTCACGTTCCTGCCCGGCCAACGGTCCCTGCATCAAGGCGAAGCGCGATCCCGCCTGCAAGCTGCGCACCGTGCCGCGTCCGCGCCAGAGCTTGTTGCGGGCTTCGGCGGCTTCCATCATCAGGCGTGCGTGGCGGTCTGCGGCGTGGCCGTCGTCATGGGCGAACGGGCCTGCGCTGTCGTAGCTTTCCAGCCAGGGTGCAGCGCGGCCGCCGAATGCATGATGGGTGGGGATGCTTGAGGCGATGGCTTGTTTGTTCTGGTAGTCGTAGGCCAGCAGCGTGTAGCTGGCCGCTTGCAGGCTGCGGCAGGCGGCCAGGGCATGGATGACGTCCCGTTGCTCCTGCTCCCGGGCGCCATGAAAGCGGATGCCGCGATGGGCCGCGCTGGTCGCATCTTCGGGAAAGGAACTGCGCGCAGTACTGTCGGCAAAGATCACCATGCGATGTCCCTGCGGGCTGGCTGCATGTTCTTCCATGCGCCATGAGAGCCCTTCACCGGCCAGCAGGCGGCTGATGAAATCGAAATGCGTCTGACGGTATTGGACGGTATAGCTGCGCAGCGGCAAGCGGCCCAGGCACGTCAGCGCATCGGCAGACCAATGCCAGTCGGCATGTTGCGGGAATTCACGGAAGACGTCTTCGACCACTTCCAGCAGGCTCTTGTCTTGCCAGACGCGGCTGGTGCTGGCTTGTGTGAGCAGCCAGAGCCAGGGCGCCAGACGCAGGCGATAGCGACAGAAACCGCCATCACCACCCAGTTTGGCGACTTCATGGATCAGCCCGGTACTTCGCCGGACACCGCCGTCGGCCAGGCGCATCTCCAGCGTGGCGCGGCGACCCAGCAGGGAACTCGGCGCTGCATCCGCCTCCAGGCTCAGGACGATCACTTCGGTAGCGCCCACCGCATGCAAGGCGTCGACAGCGGCGTAGGCCTCGACCAGGAAACGGTCTTCGGTCTGACCGGCAATATCCAGGCGGTACAAGCGCGTTGCCGCAGAAAAGCGGATCAGGCGGGAGAGCAGACGGCTGGTGGTATCCATGACGGGGGGCGGTGTGCAATGACGGGCCGCCATTCTTGTTCGGCAAGTTTGCCTTGCCGGAAAAGTCACCGAAATCCTGGGTAAAGCTCGAAAGGAGCCGAAGAATCCATCGAATAATTTCGGATTCGCGCGGACCTCGCCGTCATGGCGTCGGCAGCTGGCGGCTTTGCGCCCATATCGCCCCGGAAGCCGCGACAGCTCTGCCTGTCCTGACCATTCCACCGGGATGTGGAAAATTTAAAATCGTATAAATTAAATTTTCAAAATTAAATATTGGGGTACCGCGCTAAATACAGAATTAATATTGGCAACGAGCACATAGAATCCCGTTGCCCATTTCATCCCATCTTGACTCCAGACCATGACCACCGCCGTCTCCGCCGCGCCTGCGGCCTCCGCTTCCAGCCTGCCTTTTGGCACTTTCCAGGCCGAGTTGCTGCCGGCCCCCAGCCCGCTGCGTGCGGCCATCACCGCCGCCTATCGCCGCGACGAGCGCGAGGCCGTGCAGTGGCTGCTGCAGCAGGTCCAGGGCCAGCAGCCCTGGAAGGACGCCACCCAGCAACTGGCCAGGAAGCTGGTGCAGCAGGTGCGTGAAAAGCGCACCCGGTCCTCCGGCGTGGACGCGCTGATGCATGAATTCTCGTTGTCCTCGGAAGAGGGCGTGGCCCTGATGTGCCTGGCCGAAGCGCTGCTGCGCATCCCCGACCGCCAGACCGCCGACCGCCTCATCGCCGACAAGATCAGCAAGGGCGACTGGCGCAAGCACCTCGGTGAATCACCGTCGCTGTTCGTCAATGCCGCCACCTGGGGTCTGCTCATCACCGGCAAGCTGGTTTCCACCAGCAGCGAAAGCGGCCTCACGCAAGCCATCACGCGCTTGATCGGCAAGGGCGGCGAGCCGCTCATCCGCAAGGGCGTGGACTTGGCCATGCGCATGCTGGGCAACCAGTTCGTGACCGGCCAGACCATCGAAGAAGCGCTGGAAAACAGCCGTGACAACGAAAAGCGTGGCTATCGCTATTCCTACGACATGCTGGGCGAGGCAGCGCTGACCATGCACGACGCCGATGCCTACTACCAGTCCTACGAGACCGCCATCCACGCCATCGGCCGCGCCTCCAACGGCCGCGGCATCAAGGATGGCCCGGGCATCTCGGTCAAGCTCTCGGCCCTGCATCCGCGCTACTCGCGCGCCCAGCATGCGCGGGTGATGAATGAACTGCTGCCGCGCCTGAAGCAGTTGCTGCTGCTGGCCAAGCAATACGACATTGGCCTGAACATCGACGCCGAAGAAGCCGACCGCCTCGAACTGTCGCTGGACATGATGGAAGTGCTGGTGGCCGACCCGGACCTGGCCGGTTTCGAGGGCCTGGGCTTCGTGGTGCAGGGCTATCAGAAGCGCTGCCCCTTCGTGATCGACTACCTGGTGGATCTGGCGCGCCGTCATGGTCGTCGCCTGATGATCCGCCTGGTCAAGGGCGCCTACTGGGACAGCGAAATCAAGCGTGCCCAGGTCGATGGTCTGGAGGGCTATCCGGTCTATACCCGCAAGGTGCATACCGATCTGTCCTACCTGACCTGCGCGCAAAAGTTGCTGGCCGCCACCGATGTGATCTATCCGCAATTCGCCACGCACAATGCGCACACGCTGGCGGCGATCTATCACTGGGCCAGGCAGCATCAGGTCGACAACTACGAATTCCAGTGCCTGCACGGCATGGGCGAGACCCTGTACGACCAGGTGGTCGGTGCCGACAATCTGGGCAAGGCCTGCCGTATCTATGCCCCGGTCGGTTCGCACCAGACCCTGCTGGCCTACCTGGTGCGGCGCCTGCTGGAAAACGGCGCCAACTCCTCCTTCGTCAACCAGATCGTGGATGAAGCCGTACCGCTGGATCGCCTGGTGGCCGATCCCATCGAGACCGTGCGCTCCCAGGGCGGCATGCCGCATCCGGCCATCGCCCTGCCGCATCAGCTGTATGGCCAGGAGCGCAAGAATTCGGCGGGCATCGATCTCTCCAATGAATCACGCCTGCGACAACTGGGCGAGCTGTTCGTCTCCATGGCCCAGCGCCAATGGCATGCCGCGCCGCTGATCGCCGGCGAGATCGCTGCACAAGCCGCACAGGCCGTGCGCAATCCGGCCGATCATCGCGAAGTGGTGGGACAGGTGAGCGAAGCCACGGTGGCCGATGTCGATACCGCCCTCAGTGCGGCCACCGACTATGCCCCGCAATGGCAATCGACCCCGGCCGCCGAGCGCGCCGCCATGCTGGAACGCGCGGCCGACCTGCTGGAAGAGCACATCGCAGAACTGATGGCGCTGGCCGTGCGCGAAGCCGGCAAGTCCTTGCCCAATGCGATTGCCGAAGTGCGCGAAGCGGTCGATTTCCTGCGCTACTACGCCATCGCCTCCCGTCACGATGGCAACGTGCTGGCCTGGGGCCCGGTGGTCTGCATCAGTCCGTGGAATTTCCCGCTGGCGATCTTCATCGGCGAGGTCAGCGCTGCCCTGGCCGCGGGCAATGTGGTGCTGGCCAAGCCGGCCGAGCAGACCGCGCTGATCGCCCATCGCGCCGTGCAACTGCTGCACGAAGCGGGCGTGCCGCGCGCTGCGCTGCAATTGCTACCGGGCCGTGGTGAGACCGTGGGTGCCGCGCTGACCTCGGATGTGCGCGTCAAGGGCGTGATCTTCACCGGCTCCACCGAAGTGGCGCAGTTGATCAACCGTACCCTGGCCCAGCGCAAGCACGATGATGGCGATGGCAGCGGGGAACATGGCGAGGTGCCGCTGATCGCCGAGACCGGTGGCCAGAATGCGTTGATCGTCGATTCCTCGGCGCTGGCCGAACAGGTGGTACAGGACGTGCTGTCCTCGGCCTTCGACAGCGCCGGCCAGCGTTGCTCTGCCCTGCGCATCCTGTGCCTGCAGGAAGACATCGCCGACCGTACCCTGGAGATGTTGAAGGGCGCCATGGCCGAACTGCGCGTGGGCCGTCCGGATCGCCTCTCCACCGACATCGGTCCGGTCATCGATGCCGAGGCCCGGGAGAACCTGCTGGCCCACATCGAACGCATGCGCAAGACCGCGCGCGCCGTGCACCAGCTGCCGCTGGGCGAGGATTGCCGGCACGGCACCTTCGTGGCCCCGACCGTGATCGAGATCGACGACCTGGCGCAACTGCAGCGCGAAGTCTTCGGCCCCGTGCTGCACGTGCTGCGCTATCGCCGCGATGCCCTGCCGCAGCTGATCGACGCCATCAATGCCACCGGCTATGGCCTGACCCTGGGCGTGCATTCGCGCATCGACGAGACCATCGATTTCGTGGCCCAGCGTGCGCACGTGGGCAATATCTACGTCAACCGCAATATCGTGGGCGCGGTGGTGGGCGTGCAGCCCTTCGGCGGCGAAGGCAAGTCCGGCACCGGTCCCAAGGCCGGTGGCCCGCTCTACCTCAAGCGCCTGCAGCGCAATGCGCAACTGCACGAGGAACTGACCCGCGCGCAACCGGCGGAGCTGCCCAATGCGTTGCTGGACAGCCTGCTGGACTGGGCGCGCACGCACGGCCATGAACGTCTGGCCACCACCGGCCAGCGCTATCACCACGACAGCCTGTTGCAACGCAGCCTGTTGCTGCCCGGCCCGACCGGCGAGCGCAATACGCTGGGCTTCGCCCCGCGCGGGCTGGTACTGTGCGTGGCCGCCAGCGTCGGTACGCTGTTGAATCAACTGGCTGCGGCCTTTGCCACCGGCAATACGGTGCTGGTCGATGAGGCCACGGCGGCGTTGTTGCCGGCCGGCCTGCCCGTCCCGGTGCGTGCGTCCATCCGCCGTGCCAGCCAGCCCGATGCCGAGCCACTGCAAGCGGCTCTGGTGGACAGCCATCAGGCCGCCGCCTGGCGCGTGCGCCTGGCTGCACGGGACGGCGCGCTGGTGCCGCTGATCCTGTGCAGCGAAGATGGCGCCATCCCGCTGTGGCGCCTGCTGGCCGAGCGTGCGCTGTGCGTCAACACCACGGCCGCGGGCGGCAATGCCAGCCTGATGACCATTTCGGTGTAATCGCTCCCGCTGCCTGAGACGGGCGCCCCGGCCTTCTGGCCCGGGCGCCCGTTCTTCTTGCGGGCGTACAATATCGGCCCGGATGGCGGCCCGCGCAGTCGTGTGACTTGCAATCCGGCCGGGCAGCCCCATCTCGACAGGAATGCGGACCGGTACGTCCCTCCGCGACTCCCAGGCACATATTGAACAGAGGCAAGCATGGAACAATTTCACGGCACCACCATCCTTTCCGTCCGTCGCGGCAATCAGGTCGCGCTGGGCGGTGACGGCCAGGTGACGCTTGGCAACATCGTCATGAAGGGCAGTGCGCGCAAGGTGCGCAAGCTCTATCACGGCAAGGTCCTGGTCGGTTTCGCCGGCGGCACGGCCGACGCTTTTACCCTGCTCGACCTGTTCGAAGCCAAGCTGGAAAAGCACCAGGGCAACCTCATGCGCGCCTCGGTCGAGCTGGCCAAGGACTGGCGCACCGACCGCATGCTGCGCCGTCTGGAAGCCATGCTGCTGTGCGCGGACCGCGACACCACCCTGGTCATCACCGGCAACGGCGATGTGCTCGAACCCAATGACGGTATCGGCGCCATCGGTTCCGGTGGCAGCTACGCGCAATCGGCCGCCAAGGCCCTGTACGACAACACCGACCTGGCCCCGGCCGAGATCGTCAAGAAATCCCTGACCATCGCCGGCGAGCTGTGCATCTACACCAACCTGAACCACATCATCGAGACGCTGGAATAAGCCGCGCGGCGCGGGTTCTGCGCCCATTCCCCTGATGAATCGTCACAGCGAAAAGATCACCACCATGAATATGACTCCCAAGGAAATCGTCTCCGAACTCGACAAGCACGTCGTCGGCCAGGCCCGCGCCAAGCGCGCGGTGGCCATCGCCCTGCGCAACCGCTGGCGCCGCCAGCAGATCGAGGAGCCGCTGCGCCATGAGATCACGCCCAAGAACATCCTCATGATCGGCCCCACCGGCGTGGGCAAGACCGAGATTGCGCGCCGCCTGGCCAAGCTGGCCGATGCGCCCTTCATCAAGATCGAAGCCACCAAGTTCACCGAAGTCGGCTACGTGGGCCGCGATGTCGACACCATCATCCGCGATCTGGTGGACATCGGTATCAAGCAGACGCGCGAGCTGGAAACGCGCAAGGTCCGCACCCGTGCCGAAGATGCGGCGGAAGACCGCATCCTGGATGTGCTGCTGCCCCCGGCCCGCGATTTCGGCTTTACGCCGGAGGGCGGTGCCAGCGGCGAGAAGGACGACAAGAACACCACCCGCCAGACTTTCCGCAAGCGCCTGCGCGAAGGGGCGCTGGACGATCGCGAGATCGAACTGGAGTTGAACGACGCTGCACCGTCGATGGAAATCATGGCGCCGCCGGGCATGGAAGAGATGACCGAGCAGATCAAGTCGATGTTCTCGGGCCTGGGCAACCAGCGCAAGAAGGCGCGCAAGATCAAGATCAAGGAAGCCATGAAGCTGTTGATCGAGGAAGAGGCGGCCAAGCTGGTCAACGAGGAAGAACTGAAGCAAAAGGCCATCGCCAACGTGGAGCAGAATGGCATCGTCTTCCTCGATGAGATCGACAAGATCGCCACCCGCTCGCAGAACGGCAATGCCGACGTCTCGCGTGCCGGTGTGCAGCGCGACCTGCTGCCGCTGGTGGAAGGCACCACCGTCAACACCAAGTACGGCATGATCAAGACCGATCACATTCTCTTCATTGCATCGGGCGCGTTCCACCTGTCCAAGCCTTCGGATCTGATCCCGGAACTGCAGGGCCGTTTCCCGATCCGGGTGGAACTGGATTCGCTGTCCATTGCCGACTTCGAACGCATCCTGACCGGCACGGATGCCTGCCTCACCAAGCAATACGAAGCACTGCTGGCCACCGAAGGTGTGAAGATCGAATTCGCCGACAGCGGCATCAAGCGCCTGGCCGAGATCTCGCACACGGTCAATGAGAAGACCGAGAACATCGGCGCGCGCCGTCTCTATACAGTCATGGAAAAACTGCTGGAAGAGATTTCCTTCACGGCCGGCGAGGCCGTTGTGGATGGCCTGCGCATCGATGCCGAATATGTCAACGAGCGGCTGGGTGAGCTGGCCGTGGATGAGGACATGTCGCGCTACGTGCTGTAAGGCGATGCTGTCATGATGCCCGCTGAGGCAAGGAGAATGCGATGGCCAACAAGACCTTGGGGACGCGGCAGAAGCTGAGCTTTCGCGTCGAGCCCTCGCAATCCAGGCCGCGCAATCCGGTCGCGCTGGCGGCCCGGCAGCGCGCAGGCGGTGCCGGTGCCCATCGCAAGAATGCCTCGGCGCAGCGGCAGCAATGGAAGTCCGATCTGCTCAAGAAGCTGGTGGATATTCCCAAGGACGAGTGATTGTCCATGCACGGCTGTATAGCCAGTGCGCCCACGCTGGCAGCAAGATGTTTCAAGATGTTAGAAATCTCGGAAAGCGCCGGTAGAGATACCGGCGCTTTTTCCTTAATGCAGGCCGGTCCCGAAACTGGACCGCAAGTGCGCAATGGAAATGGACGATAAAAAAATACAACAATTGCCATTTCAATCTTTCGCTCCCGTCTAAAAAATCACTTCTATCGACCAAGGTGCAGTCACGCGCGACGAGAAGCATTAATGTTTGCCCATCCGACTGCAAGTGCGGATCCTCAAGACTATTTTTAGAGAAGGACGTCACATGAAAAAATCTCTGCTGGCACTCGCCGTTCTGGGCGCGTTCGCAGGCGCAGCCAATGCGCAAAGCTCCGTCACGATCTACGGTATCGTCGATACCGGCGTTGTCTACCAAAGCAAGGTTGCCACCACCGGCGGCACCGGCAGCAAGTTCGGCCTGAACTCGGGCGTCATCCAGGGTTCGCGTATCGGCTTCAAGGGTGTTGAAGATCTGGGCGGCGGTCTGTCGGCCGTGTTCCAACTGGAAACCGGCTTCAGCAATGACACCGGTGCTCTGGACGATTCCAAGACCAGCAACACCCTGTTCCGCCGCAAGTCGGTGGTGGGTCTGACTGGCGGCTTCGGTAGCGTGCTGGTCGGTCGTCAAACCGACTTCGCCGACACCATCTCCGCTTACACCGCCGTGCAAGACTTCGGTGGCTGGGTCAGCAACTCCGGCTCCGGCCTGGATCGCCTGCAAGGCACCCGCACCAACAACTCGATCAGCTACACCACCAACAGCCTGAACGGCTTCACCGGTAACCTGATGTACGGCTTCGGCGAAACCGCTGGCCAGACCTCCGCTGGTCAAGCCTTCGGCATCGGCGGCAAGTACGACAACGGTCCTCTGGGTCTGGGCATCAACTACTACCAGTCCAAGGCTGGTTCGACCGCAGCTGACACCTCCCTGCTGGGTGCTTCAGGTGCCAACAGTGTGGGCACCAACAGCAACGTCTCCGGTAGCACCGCTCAGAAGGTCCTGAACGTTGCAGCTTCGTACCAGTTCGGCCCGGCCCGCGTGTACGGCAACTACTCGCGCGTCAAGCAAGACCTCAACACCCAGGCCAACCTGACCAACTACGCTGGTGTCGGCTCCCTGACCAGCGTCGTCAACCGTACCCTGGCTCGTTCCAAGAAGGCTGACATCTACGAACTGGGTACTGCTTACTCCCTGAGCCCGTCGCTGAAGCTGCTGGCTGCCGTGGATCACACCCGTGCCGACTTCGACGGCGTGTCCACCAAAGCCAAGCTGACCCAAGTCAGCCTGGGTACCGACTACTGGCTGTCCAAGCGCACCGACCTGTACGCCTTCCTGGCTTACACCAAGGCTAGCGACCTGAACAATCCGGGCGTCTCCGATGCCACCGGTACCGATGGCAACCAAGGCGCCGTCGCCGTGGGTATCCGTCACAAGTTCTAATGTGACTTGAGCTGCGCCGTCTTTTTGGCGGTGCAGTCTGATGCGCAAGTGAGCAAGAAAAAGCGCCGCATGAGCTTCATGTGGCGCTTTTTTCATGCCTGAATCACACCTCCATTTTGTTAGTTTTTGTAACAGTATTTTTCTCCGTCCGCAGGAATGCGACGAATTGATCGCTTCTCCCCATTTTGTTTCGCATTGCACTCGGATTTGGTGCATGACGAAGCTCCCGGCCATGCAGGAAAGCTCATTTTCTGCACCGCAAAAAGCTCGCTTTTTGGTCGCAATAGGCTGACGAAAGCCTTACTGGAAGCGGCTCTTGCCGGATGTAAAGGAAGCGTAATAAGCTCTCTCTATCGTGCACTTTTTTGCGGCGCACTGCTCTAATGACGTGCATCATTCCGATGCATGTGGAACAGAAGCGCTTCCATAAATCGCGCCTCGCACCGCCTCAACACGCACTGGCGGACCGCATCCAAATACTTAGTTTTTGATGCACACCGGACCGACGCAGCTTGCTGCGCCGGCGGGGATTTTTTCGTCCGCAGTTTTGTGACTGCGGACTTGCTGAGAAAGGAAAAGAACATGGCAACGAGAGAAGAGCTGGCCGTCATCAAGGCCGCCCGCGCTGGCGAATCGCGCGCGCAACTGGCCCTTGGTCGGCGCTACCTCAATGGCGGCAGCGGACTGCCGCGCAGCAAGGGCACGGCGTTCTACTGGCTGCGGCGCGCTGCGCAACAGGGAGTGGACGATGCGTGGATGATCATCGGCCGCAACATCACCTACGATCAGGTCAAGGAACTGTCCTCGCCGCAGGAAGCGGCCATCTGGTATGAAAAGGCCTTCGACGCCGGCGTGCCACAGGCGGGCATCATCTTTGCGCGCCTGGTGCTGGAGCATACCGAGCAGTTCGACAGCAATGCTCATGCACGCGCCATCGCCGCGCTGTCCTTGCTGGCCAGCCGCGACGATCACGAAGCGCAATGGCTGCTGGCCCAGCAGATGCAGCGGCATGGCCAGCCGGTGGTGCCGGGTGCGCCAGCGTCGGTCGTGGAAGAAAGGCTCATGCGCGAGGCCGCACGCGCGGGCATCGAACAGGCGCAATACGCGCTGCTGGACAAGGCCTGGCATCAGGGCCAGGGCCAGGCGTTCGCGCGCGGTGCGACCATCGTGGTCAAGCGCCTGATGGAGCGCAATACGGCTGCGCTGGCGCAGCTGGACAAGGACGGTGATGCTACCGGGCTGGTCGAACTCAACGCCGAGGAAGCGACCCTCTTGCGGCGCTATGGACAGTGGCAGGCGCGCAGCACCGCCCCGGAGCTGGCGCAATTGATGCGACTGTTCGAACTGGCAGCGTTGGCCGGCGATGTCGAGGCGCGTCTGGAACTGGGACTGCTGTGCGCCAAGATCGACCGTGCGGGTAATCGCGTTTTCATGGAACAGGGCCTGGCCAATTTCAAGAAGGCCCTGCACTGGCTGGTGCTGGCCGGGGAGGGCGGTTCCGGACAAGCCTGGCATGCGCTGGCGCGTATCTATTCGCGCTCGATCTATTCGCAGCGCAATCTGCAGGTAGCCCAGCAATATCTGGAGAAGGCGGCCGAATCCGGCCTGGCCGAAGCGCAGTGCGAACTGGCGCAGATCTTCTGGCGTAATCGCCGCGACGATGTGCTGCATGATGTGAAGGCGCTCTACTGGTGGCAGCAGGCCGCAGCGCAGGGAGATGCGACTGCGGCGCAGGCGTTGCAGCCCTTCACGGCGCAGGAACACGCCCAGTCATGGGCCTGGCAGGCGCGTGCGCAGCTGGGCGACAAGCTGGGCAACAGCAATCCTTTCCTGAGCGCCCGTATCGAACTGGCCGCCACCTTTGGTCTGACCAAACCGGAAGCGCTGCTTATCGACATCAAGCAGGCTGATTACGGCCACTGCCTGGTGGTCGACATCTGTGCGCACCACGCGCGCAGCAAGCGGCGCCTGATTGCCGTCCAGACCGAAGCCCAGCGCGCGGCCATCAATCGCGTCAGCCGCCTGTTCGGCGATGTCGACTGCGGCTTCAGCGGACCCGAAGGCAATTACCGGCAGCGCCAGTATCGGCTGCGCACGGCTTTTCCGGATCTGGTGTGATGAAGCGGTGAAGCATTGAGCGGCCCGGGCCGCCTGCTGCGCCGGGTCAGTGTTGATAGATGACCTGATCGCCGTCGGCCCCGCCCTCTGGTCCGGCCTGGCCGAAGGAGTAGAGCTCATAGCGGGTGCCGTCGTCGTCGGCACCGTACTGGTAGGAATTGCCCCAAGGGTCGCGGGGCAGACGATCGACGTAGCCGCCGATCTGCCAGTTGCCCGGTACCGGGGCCCGCACCGGTTTGATCACCAGCGCCAGCAGGCCCTGGGCGGCGCTTGGATAGCGGCCATTGTCCTGGCGGTAGCGTTCCAGGCCGGCGGCGATGGCTTGCATGTCCTGCTCGGCGGCCAGCGCCTGCGGGCTGTGGTCGTGGTTGAAACGGGTCACCAGGGGTGGCAGCAGCAGTGCTGCGGCCACGGCCAGGACGGTCAGTACCAGGATCCAGCGCAGACGCGCCAGGCCACGCTGCAGGAACAGGAAGGCGGGATGTCGGAGGGATCGACGCATGAATGCTGCGGGTTTGTTGACGTGGACGGTAGGAGCCGGAAGGGCGCAAGGATCAGCGCGCCACCACTACTGCGGCGGGGCGCGCAGGCCAGTGCCGTGCCGGTTCAGGGCTTGATGGTGACCGGCACGCCGGCCTGGCTGCTGACCACTTCCGAGAGCGTGGCATAGAGCTCGCTGCCGTCACGGGTGTTGAGCCACTGGCTGCCGTCATACTTGTAGTGGAAGCCGCCCGAGCGTGCGGCCAGCCACATTTCCTGCATGGGGGCCTGGCTGTTGATGATGATCTTGGAGCCATTGTCTACGCACTCGATTTCCAGCACGTTGCCGCTGCGGCTGCATTCCACGTCCAGCTCGCTGGCGTCGCAGGCGTCTTCCAGCGCCGTCTCGATGGCGTTGAGGGTGGCGTCGGCCAGGTCCAGGAATTCCGATTCGGTCATGCTACACTCCAAGTCATTCTAAGATTTCGATGTAATCCGTCATTTTATCGTGAAGTCACACTATTCTCCCGCCCGTTGTGCAGCTTCCCTGGCGCTGTGCGCCGTCGTCGTGATGCTGGCCGGCTGCGGCCAGAAAGGCCCGCTGTACATGCCCA
Source organism: Herbaspirillum sp. DW155 (assembly GCF_037076565.1). NCBI lineage: Bacteria > Pseudomonadati > Pseudomonadota > Betaproteobacteria > Burkholderiales > Oxalobacteraceae > Herbaspirillum > Herbaspirillum sp. DW155. The sequence continues at coordinate 201,320 of NZ_AP029028.1, forward strand.
AGATCCCGCCCGACCCGTTCGTGCGCACCCAGCCGGCTGCGCCGGCCCAGGACAAGGCAGACACCCCGGAGAATGCGGACTCCACTGACGCCCCTGCGGCCGACACGCCCAAATGATGATGCCCGGTTGAAACATCTGGCTGCACAGGCCGGTTCCCCCATGAGGGCGGGATCGCGCCGGATTTCCCTGCAGAACTGAATTTCTGCTGATCTTTCCGCTGACTTTTCCGGATACCCATGTCCCACTTTTCCTATCGCAACGGCGCATTGCACGCCGAAGACGTCTCCCTGCAAGCGCTGGCCGAACAGTTCGGTACCCCGCTCTACGTCTATTCCAAGGCCGCCCTGGTGCAGAACTTCTCGGCCTACGCCGATGCCTGCCGCGCAGCCGGTCGTGTCGAGGGCGGCAAGGGGGGCGCCCTGGTGTGTTACTCGGTCAAGTCCAATTCCAATCTGGCGGTGCTGAACCTGCTGGGCAAGCTGGGCTCGGGTTTCGACATCGTTTCCGGTGGCGAACTGCTGCGCGTGGTGGCCGCCGGCGGCGATGCCCGCAAGGTGATCTTCTCGGGCGTGGGCAAGGGCCGCGACGAGATGAAGCTGGCGCTGGAACATGACATCCTCTGCTTCAACGTCGAATCCATCCCCGAGGTGGCGCGATTGAACGAAGTGGCCGGCGCACTGGGCAAGCGCGCGCGCATCTCGCTGCGCGTGAACCCCAACGTGGACGCCAAGACCCACCCCTACATCTCCACCGGCCTGAAGGAAAACAAGTTCGGCGTGGCCTATGAAGATGCGCTGAACTGCTACCGCGCCGCTGCCGCCCTGCCCAACATCGAAGTGGTGGGCATCGATTGCCACATCGGCTCGCAGCTGCTGGACGACTCCCCGCTGCTGGAAGCGCTGGACAAGATCATCGAGATGGTCGATGCGCTGGAAGCCGAAGGCATCCCGATCCACCACCTCGACATCGGCGGTGGCATCGGCATCCGTTACGACGACGAACAGCCGGTGGCCATCGGCGACTACCTGGCGCGCGTGTTCGCCCGCGTCGATGCCTGGCGTGCCAGCAAGTACGATGGCCGTCCGATCCAGGTCATGTTCGAGCCGGGCCGCTCGGTGGTCGGCAATGCCGGCCTGCTGCTGACCGAGGTGCAATACCTCAAGCATGGTGAAGGAAAAAACTTCGCAGTGGTCGATGCTGCCATGAACGATTTGATGCGTCCGGCCATGTATGAAGCCTGGCATGGCGTCAAGACAGTGAAGGAAAACGCCGGCCAGCCCCGCATCTACGATGTGGTCGGCCCGGTGTGTGAATCCGGCGACTGGCTGGCCCGCGCGCGCGAACTGGCCATCGGCGAAGGGGATTTGCTGGCGCTGATGTCGGCCGGCGCCTATGGCATGACCATGGCCTCCAACTACAACACGCGGGGTCGTGCGGCCGAGGTGCTGGTCGATGGCGCGCAAGCTCACCTGGTCCGGGCGCGCGAAAACCCTGCCGACCTGTTTGCACTGGAAAAGATCGTCGGCTGACGCCGGTTTGTTGTCAGTCCGCTAAGCGGCAGCCCCCGAAATGGCGGCTGCCGTTTCTTTTTGCCTATCGTTTCTTGATAGGTCGGCAAGTCCTGCCCCGTCTGCGCTACGGAATTTTTTTGCAGAGCCGCATTTTTGTTTTGCCTTTCGGAAATTTGAGCGCAAAATAGCCATCCGTCCAAAAAAACAAACGCTGCATCAAAATCGCCTGGGGCCGAATTTGCCCGACGCTGGAGGCCAGGCAACAGCCATCATGGACGTGAGGGAGCACACCAGGGCCGCCAGCGACGGCGGCCGGTAGCGCAATACAGGGGAATTCCAATGCAGCTTCTGGCACCGACAGAGGAAGATCGTGACCGGCGCGCCGCCGCAGGCGCGTCAGCAGCCGGCCACGGCATTCAATCCGGCAACACCGGCCACACCCATCATCCGGCCCGCGCAGCGATGCCGGCGCTGAGCGAGGAGGAACTCGAAGTCCGCGCCTCGCACATCACCGCTGCGGCAGTGGCCGCTGCCGCCGTGACGGCCGCAGTCGCCACTTCCGCTGCCACCGCCAGCCTGCCTTACGAGGACGATGCCGCCGACGTGGCGGCCCAGGAACCGCCTGAACCGGCCGCCCGCCGGGCGCCGCGCGGCCCCCGCACCGAACCCGAAGTGCGGGCCTCGACCCGGGGTGCCCTGCTGGTGTCCCTGCTGACTCTTACCATCATTGGCCTGGCCCTTTGGTTGGGCGGGCAGTGGCCGCATCGCGCGATCAAGCCGGTGATGCAGCAATCGCCTTCGCTGTCCAGGTCCACCCAGGTCGAGCCGGCAGCCCCGGTGGCCGGCCAGGCTGGCGCCGACGCCGCTGTCGGCGATGCGGCGCCCGGTCCTGAGGTGATCGCCCGGCTCCAGCAGGAAGCCGACGAAAAAGCCCATCAACTGGCCCAGAAGCGTGCCGCCGCCGAAGCCCGCCACCGCCGCGAGGATGCCGCCCTGGCCCTGCGCGAGCAACGCCGCCGCGAAGCCGAGGCGCAACTGGCCAATGCCCGCGCCAAGGCCGAGCGCGCCCAGGCCGCCGTCCCCGCGCCGGAGGTGGTCGAAGTGCAGCCCGCACCGACGCTGGCCGAGCAGGTCAAGCAATGCAACGCCCTGTCGGTGTTCGCCCGTGAAAGCTGCCTGTGGAAGCTGTGCAACGGCAAATGGGGCGAGAACGGTTGCCCTTCCTACGAGCACAGCAACGAAGGCGCCTGAAGCACCATTGCTGCGCTGCCGCTGCCGGCGGGGCAGCAATGTTCATCTCCCATCTACTTCCCCTGACGAAATGCTGACGCCCGCACCCTGCGGGCGGGAGCAATTCTTGCTTGCTGCACCGGCAATTCCCCGGCGCCGGCCAGCCCGGCTGTGGCCCCGTGGCGACAGATGAAAAGTCTTGCCACAAGCGGCTTTGCGCGGGGAAGTTGCCGCTATAATGCGCGTTTTTCTATTCCCCGCCCGCAAGGAAAAAGGCATGAATGCACTGCTTTGGTTCGTCGTTCTCTATTGGGTCATCTCGGTCGGCATCGGCTTGTATGCCACCCGCTACGTGAAGAGTTCGAAGGACTACGCCGTCGCCGGCCGCTCGCTGCCGATGTCGGTGGTGACCGCGACCGTCTTTGCGACCTGGTTCGGCTCCGAGGCAGTGCTGGGCGTGTCCTCGACCTTCCTCAAGGAGGGCCTGGGCGGCATCGTGGCCGACCCGTTCGGCTCGTCCCTGTGCCTGATCCTGGTCGGCGTGTTCTTCGCCAAGCGGCTCTACCGGATGAACCTGCTGACCATCGGCGACTACTACAAGAAGCGCTTCGGCCGCGCCGCCGAAATGCTGGTGACGATCTGCATCGTCATTTCCTACCTGGGCTGGGTGGCCGCGCAGATCAAGGCGCTGGGGCTGGTCTTCAACGTCGTCTCGGGCGGCTACATCCCCATGCACTGGGGCATGATCATCGGCGCGGGCAGCGTGCTCATCTATACCCTGATGGGCGGCATGTGGGCCGTGGCCATTACCGACTTCCTGCAGATGATCATCGTGGTGGTCGGCATGCTGTATATCGGATATGAAGTTTCCGGCATGGTCGGCGGTCCGGGTGTTGTCATTGCGCATGCCGCCGAGGCCGGCAAGTTCAACTTCTGGCCGGCCGCTGAACTGAAGGACGTGCTGTGGTTCTTTGCCGCCTGGATCACCATGATGCTGGGCTCGATCCCGCAGCAGGACGTGTTCCAGCGCGTAATGTCCTCCAAGAATGAAAAGGTGGCGCGCAATGCGTCGGTGCTGGGCGGTGTGATCTATTTCTTCTTCGTCTTCATTCCCATCTTCCTGGCTTATTCGGCCACGCTGATCGACCCGGCCATGGTCTCGCGCCTGCTGGAAACCGATTCCCAGCTGGTGCTGCCGACCCTGATCATGGAAAAGATGCCGGTCTTCGCCCAGGTGATGTTCTTCGGCGCCTTGCTCTCGGCCATCAAGAGCTGCGCCAGCGCGACCCTGCTGGCGCCTTCGGTGACGTTCACCGAGAACGTGCTCAAGGAAATCCGCCCCTGGAAGAACGACCGTGAATTCCTCTTCTCCATGCGCGCCGTGGTGCTGGTCTTCACCGTCGGCGTGACCTCGCTGGCGCTGAACAGCCAGTCCAGCATCTATGAAATGGTCGAGAACGCCTACAAGGTCACCCTGGTGGCCGCCTTCGTGCCGCTGGCCTTCGGGGTCTACTGGCAGCGCGCCACCCGCCAGGGTGCGCTGATGGCTATGGTGCTGGGCCTGGTGTCGTGGATCACGCTGGAATACGCCGCCCCGGACGGCCTGTGGCCGCCGCAACTGGCCGGTCTGCTGTTCTCCATCGGCGGCATGGTGGTCGGTTCGCTCATGCCTCAGGTGCTGGCCCCGGTGCCGCCCATGGTGGCGGTGCCCGCCGAGGGCAGCGTACAGTCCTGATCCTTCTTGCCTGATTGAAACGGTCGCCCGGCCTTGCCGCGCGGCCGTTTTTTCTTTTTGGGGCGGTCTCCCAGAACTGCTCGGCCAGGTGCTGTCAAAGCAATTCCAACACCCGGGTTTTCGAACTTATTCGATATTTAATTGACAATAATTCGAGATCAAGCCGGAACTTATTTGCTTTCCATCAACCTGAAAAGGCATGACTGAGCACACTCGCCCCTACGATGTGTCTGCGGACGCATTGTTTCTGGACTTCGACGGCACCCTGGTCGACCTGGCTCCCCAGCCTGAAGAGATCGTGGTGCCACCGGAGCTGATCACGCTGCTGCAGCGTATCCAGCAAGCATCGGATGGCGCGCTGGCCATCGTCAGCGGCCGTCCGCTTGATCAGCTGGATTTCTTTTTGTCGCCCTTGCGTCTGCCCGCCGCCGGTGTGCATGGCGCCGAGCGCCGCACGGCCGATGGCCGCATCCTGCAGCAGCCGGTGCCGGACGTGCATCACCTGCGCGAGCGCCTGCTGCCGCTGGTGGAGTCGCATCCCGGCCTGCAGCTGGAACTCAAGCGTGGCGCCCTGGCGCTGCACTACCGCCACGCCGCCCATCTGGAACAGCGCTGTGTGGAAACCATGATGGACGCGCTGCGCCACGAACCCGGCTTCACCCTCCTGCACGGCAAGATGGTGGTGGAAGCCAAGCCGCACATCAACAAGGGCGATGCCGTCGCCGCTTTCCTGCATGAGGCGCCGTTTCGCGGCCGTCGCCCGGTCTTCATCGGCGACGACGTGACCGATGAAGCCGGCTTTGCCATCGCCCAGGGCGAAGTCTTCGGCGGACTCGGCATCAAGGTCGGCAGCGGACCGAGCCAGGCCCGGCAGCGCCTGGACGACCCGGCCGCCGTATTGACGCTGCTGCGCCAGAGCGTGGAGGTCCGCAGCGCCAGCGCATAGAGGACACCGGACGCCCCTCCCCGCAGCACATCGCCTTCCATCAAGAAATCTGATCCATAGAACAGAACACGAGGAACCATGAGCCAGCCCAGCCCCGACCCGCAGCAAGAAGCGCAACCGCAGCCGCATTCCCAGACGCAGCACACGGAGCAACCGCACCTGGCCGCCCAGGCGCACGACATGCCCTCGACCTCATCGCTGGAATTGGGCGTGATCGGCAATTGCGCCTTCTCGGCGCTGGTGGACAAGATGGGCCGCATCGTCTGGTGCTGCCTGCCGCGCTTCGATGGCGATCCGGTCTTCAATGCCCTGCTCGACCCCACCGACAAGGGTGCGCTGTGGTCCTTCCAGCTGGAGAATTTTTCCCACAGCGAGCAGTGGTATGAACCCAATACCGCCGTGCTGCGCACCCGCCTGTACGACACGCTGGGGCAGGGCATCGAAATCACCGACCTGGCGCCGCGCTTCCAGAGCCGTGGCCGCTTCTTCCGTCCGCTGCAACTGGTGCGTCGCATCCATCCGCTTTCGGGTGCACCGCGCATGCGGGTGGTGCTGCGCCCCAAGTTCGACTGGGGCCGCGAGGAACCGCTGCAGACGCGCGGCAGCAACCACATCCGCTATGTCGGCCAGGAACAGACACTGCGTCTGAACACCGACGCGCCCATCAGCTACATCGTCGGCGAGACCGCCTTCGTGGTCAGCCGGCCCTACAACTTCATCCTCGGCCCCGATGAAACCCTGCACGGCGGCATCAACGACACCGCCCGCGATTTCGAGCAGGAAACCACCGCCTACTGGCGCAACTGGAGCCGCGCCCTGGCTACGCCCCTGGAATGGCAGGATGCCGTCATCCGCGCCGCCATCACGCTCAAATTGTCGGTGTATGAAGATACGGGCGCGATCATCGCCGCCATGACCACCAGCGTGCCCGAAGCACCGGGCAGCCAGCGCAACTGGGACTATCGCTATTGCTGGCTGCGTGACGCTTTCTTCGTGGTGCGGGCACTCAACAGTCTGTCCGAACTGGGCACCATGGAAGACTACCTGCGCTGGCTGACCAACGTGGTGGTGCGTTCCGGTGGCGGCCACGTGCAGCCCCTGTACGGCATCGGTCTGGAAGAAGCGTTGCCCGAACAGATCCTGGATCACCTGCCGGGCTACCAGCATCACCAGCCGGTGCGCGTGGGCAACCAGGCCTACGAACATTTCCAGCACGACGTCTACGGCAACATCGTGCTGGGTGCGGCGCAGGCCTTCCACGACATGCGCCTGCATCATCGCGCCGGGGCCGAGCACTTCCAGCATCTGGAAGCCGTGGGCGAACGCGCCTACGAGGTCTACAACCAGCCCGACGCCGGGATGTGGGAGCTGCGTACCCGCTCGCGCATCCATACCTCCTCGGCGCTGATGAGCTGGGCCGCCTGCGATCGCCTGGCCAAGATCGCCGCCCGCGTGGACCTGCCCGAGCGGGCCCGCTACTGGGGCGAGCGCGCCAAGGAAATCGGCGACCGTATCCTCACCGAAGCCTGGAATGAGCAACGCCAGGCCTATGCGGAAAGCTTCGGCGGCCGCGACCTCGACGCCAGCGTATTGCTGATGGTGGAAGTGGGCCTGATTGCGCCCACCGACAAGCGCTTCATCTCCACCGTCGAAGCCCTGGAAAAATCGCTCTGCGACGGCCCCTACATGCGCCGCTACGAAGCCCCGGATGATTTCGGCCGTCCCGAGACCGCCTTCAACATCTGCACCTTCTGGCGCATCGATGCACTGGCGCGTATCGGCCGCAAGGAGCAGGCGCGCGAGATCTTCCAGGCCATGCTGGATGCCCGCAACCACCTGGGCCTGCTGTCCGAGGACACGCATCCGGTCACGCGCCAGATGTGGGGCAACTTCCCGCAGACCTATTCGATGGTGGGCATCATCAACTGTGCGATGCGCCTGTCGGCATCGTGGGAGGCGGTGATCTGATGGGCAGACTCGTCGTCGTTTCCAATCGTCTCGCCGATCCCCGCAAGCCGGCTGCCGGCGGGCTGGCCGTCGCGCTCGGCGAGACCCTCAAGAAGACCGGCGGGCTCTGGTTCGGCTGGAGCGGCAAGGTCGTCGAGAACGGCACGCCCGGCGAGGGCGAACTGCGCGTCAACCAGGCCGGCCCGGTGACCCTGGCCGAACTGGACCTGTCGCAGGAAGACCATGATGCCTACTATCGCGGCTACGCCAATGGCGTGCTGTGGCCGGTGTTCCACTATCGCCTCGACCTGGCGCATTTCGAGGCGGGGCATCTGGGCGGCTATCGCCGCGTGAACCAGCTCTTCGCGCGTAAATTATTTCCGCTGCTGAAGCGCGATGACATCGTGTGGATCCACGATTACCACCTCATCCCGCTGGCCGCCGAGCTGCGCGCCATGGGCTGCGAGGCGCGCATCGGCTTCTTCCTGCACATCCCGCTGCCGCCGCCGCCGATCCTGACCGCCATCCCTTCGCATGAATGGCTCATGCGCGCGTTGTTCGCCTACGATCTGGTGGGCTTCCAGAACCATGCCGACCTGCAGCACTTCGCCCAGTACGTCCAGGCCGAAGCCACCGCCGAGCCGGTCGGCCCCAACCAGTTCCGCGCCTTCAATCACACGGTGCATGCCAATGCCTTCCCCATCGGCATCGACGTGGCGGAGTTCCAGCGGCTGGGCCAGGCCAAGGAAGCGCGCGATACCTATGAAAGCACCAAGGCCGAGTATTCGCGCCGACGCCTGCTGATCGGGGTGGACCGCCTCGATTATTCCAAGGGCTTGCCGCAGCGCATCCGTGCCTTCCGCGAACTGCTGCGCCTGTATCCGGAGAACCGCCACAGCGCCACGCTGCTGCAGATCGCCTCGCCCAGCCGCGAGGACGTGGAAGCCTACGGCGACATCCAGCGCGAGCTGGAAAGCCTGTGCGGCTCCATCAACGGCGACTTCGGCGACTTCGACTGGATGCCCATCCGCTACATCCACCGCACCGTGGCGCGCCGCCGACTGCCGGGTTTGTACCGCGCCTGCGCAGTGGCCTTGGTGACGCCGCTGCGGGACGGCATGAACCTGGTGGCCAAGGAATTCGTGGCCGCCCAGGATGCGGACGACCCCGGCGTACTGGTGCTGTCGCGCTTTGCCGGGGCGGCCGAACAGATGAAGGCCGCGCTCATCATCAACCCCTATGACACCCACGGCACCGCCCAGGTGATCCAGCAGGCCCTGCAGATGTCGCAGTCCGAACGGCGCGAGCGCCATGCCGCGCTGATGGAGAACATCCGCCAGTTTGACGTGCATTGGTGGTGCCGTGAATTTCTGGACACCCTGCGTAGCAGCCGTGCCGCCCCGGTGGAGGCTTGAGCCGGGAGGGCGAGTCGGGAAGCGGCGCGACGTGAATAAATTTTCCAAAAGACAAGTTTTTCCTGGCGCGGCGCTGCATGCCGTCGCGCCAGCGCATCGCCCGCGCGGGCAGGTTCACTAAAACTCCGCCAAAAGCCTTTATAATTCAGGGTTTTGGAAGTTTTTTGCGGAGTTTTCATGCCCATTTACGCGTATCGCTGCGAAGCGTGTGGTTTTGCCAAGGATGTCTTGCAGAAGATCTCTGACGATGCGTTGACCGTTTGCCCCTCCTGCAACAAGGACAGCTTCAGGAAGCAGTTGACTGCGGCCGGCTTCCAGTTGAAGGGTTCGGGCTGGTACGTGACCGATTTCCGCGGCAATGGCAGTGGCACGGCCAACAGCAAGGGGGCCAATGGCACCGGCATCGCCGCCTCCACCGACGCCCCCGCAGCGGCTGCCGCCGAACCGGCCGCAGCAACCCCGGCTGCTGCTGCCAGCGCACCGGCTCCTGCGCCTGCGGCCGCACCGGCTACCCCCAGCGCCAGCTAACGAGGTCTTCCTTCCCCCATGCGCAAATACTTCATCACGGGTCTGCTGATCCTGGTCCCCCTGGCCATCACGCTGTGGGTACTGAACCTGATCATCAGTACCATGGACCAGTCGCTGCTGCTGCTGCCGGAAGCCTGGCGGCCGGCGCACTGGCTGGGCCACAACATTCCCGGCCTGGGCGCGATCCTGACGCTGCTGATCGTGTTCCTCACCGGCCTGGCCGCGCGCAACTTCATCGGCCGTCGGCTGGTGCTGTTGTGGGAAGGCCTGCTGACCCGTATTCCGGTGGTGAAGTCGATTTACTCCAGCGTCAAGCAGGTCTCTGACACGCTCTTCTCGCCCTCCGGCAACGCCTTCCGCAAGGCCGTGCTGATCCAGTACCCGCGCCAGGGTTCATGGACCATTGCCTTCCTGACCGGCGCGCCCGGTGGCGAGGTCAAGAATCACCTGCAGGGCGATTTCATCAGCGTGTACGTGCCCACCACCCCCAACCCGACTTCCGGTTTCTTCCTGATGCTGCCGCGTGCCGATGCCATCGAGCTCGACATGTCGGTGGATGCGGCCCTGAAGTACATCGTCTCCATGGGCGTGGTCGCCCCCGAGATGGTCACCGACAAGAAGATCATCACCGACGCGGCGGCACCGAAGAATTGAGGGGGCGGCCGGCACGATGCCGGCCAGCCCCGCCTTCGCCCTTAGCGTCTTCTCTGAAATCCAACAAGAACACTGTCAACGGAATCACAACCATGTCCATGCGAACCCAATACTGTGGCCTCACTACCGAGGCACTGCTCGGCCAAACCGTCAGCCTGTGCGGCTGGGTGCACCGTCGCCGCGATCACGGCGGCGTGATCTTCATCGACCTGCGCGATCGCGAAGGCCTGGTCCAGGTGGTCTGCGATCCGGACCGCGCCGATGTCTTCAAGAACGCCGAATCGGTGCGCAACGAATTCTGCCTGCGCATCACGGGTCTGGTGCGCAACCGTCCGGAAGGCACCACCAACGCCAACCTGAAGTCGGGCAAGATCGAAGTGCTGTGCCACGAACTGGAAGTGCTGAACCCGTCGGTGACGCCCCCGTTCCAGCTCGATGACGACAGCCTGTCGGAGACCACCCGCCTGACCCACCGCGTACTGGACCTGCGCCGTCCGCAGATGCAGAACAACCTGCGCCTGCGCTACAAGGTCGCCATGGAAGTGCGCAAGTTCCTGGATGCACAAGGCTTCATCGACATCGAAACCCCGATGCTGACCAAATCCACCCCGGAAGGCGCACGCGATTACCTGGTGCCCTCGCGCGTGAACGCCGGTGAATTCTTCGCCCTGCCGCAATCGCCCCAGCTGTTCAAGCAGCTGCTGATGGTGGCCAACTTCGACCGCTACTACCAGATCACCAAGTGCTTCCGCGACGAAGACCTGCGTGCCGACCGCCAGCCCGAATTCACCCAGATCGACTGCGAAACCTCCTTCCTCAACGAACAGGAAATCCGTGACCTGTTCGAAGGCATGATCCGCCTGGTCTTCAAGAACGCACTGGACATCGACCTGCCCAACCCCTTCCCGGTGATGGACTTCGCCACCGCCATGGGCAAGTACGGTTCGGACAAGCCGGACATGCGCGTCAAGCTCGAATTCACCGAGCTGACCGATGTCATGAAGGACGTCGACTTCAAGGTCTTCTCGGGTGCCGCCAACAGCGAAGGCGGCCGTGTGGTCGGCCTGCGCGTGCCGGGCGGTGCAGAGATGCCGCGTTCGGAAATCGACGCCTACACCCAGTTCGTCGCCATCTACGGCGCCAAGGGCCTGGCCTACATCAAGGTCAATGAAAAGGCCAAGGGCCGTGACGGCCTGCAGTCGCCCATCGTCAAGAACATCCACGATGCGGCGCTGAACGCCATCCTGGAAAAGACCGGCGCACAAGACGGCGACCTGATCTTCTTCGGTGCCGACAAGGCCAAGGTGGTCAACGATGCTATCGGCGCGCTGCGCGTGAAGATCGGCCACAGCGAATTCGGCAAGAAGAACGGCCTGTTCGACGATGAATGGCGTCCGCTGTGGGTGGTCGACTTCCCCATGTTCGAATACGACGAAGACGGCCAGCGCTGGGTCGCCCTGCACCACCCGTTCACCTCGCCCAAGGATGGTCACGAAGACTTCATCTCGACCAACCCGGGCGCGGCCATCGCCAAGGCCTATGACATGGTGTTGAACGGTTGGGAACTGGGCGGCGGCTCGGTCCGTATCCACCGCGCCGACGTGCAGAGCAAGGTGTTCCGCGCCCTGAAGATCGATGACGAAGAAGCCCGCCTGAAGTTCGGCTTCCTGCTGGACGCCCTGCAATACGGCGCGCCCCCGCACGGCGGCATCGCCTTTGGCCTGGACCGTCTGGTCACCATGATGGCCGGTGCCGAGTCTATCCGCGACGTGATCGCCTTCCCCAAGACCCAGCGCGCCCAGTGCCTGCTGACCCACGCGCCGTCGGAAGTGGACGAGAAGCAGCTGCGCGAGCTGCACATCCGTCTGCGCAATACCGAGCCGGCAGTGAAGGCCTGATCGCTTTATCGGATTTTTCGATAAGCCCATCGAAAAAGCGCGTGCCGAAATGCACGCGCTTTTTTCATTCCGGCACCGGATTCATCAACGATATAAACAATATAAAAAATTAAGCCGGAAAATCGTTAAATCATTTACGCATGCATGCGCACAGAGCATGGCTGCATGCACAGATATCATTTCCGCCCGTCTCCCGCTGACCCTATTATCGGCCGCATACCAACGTCCGACATGAGGGGAGAGCATGCAAGCAACGACATTACCAGCCGACGGGATTGCGCTGGTCACCCACCACCAGCGCCGTCGAGCGATCATCGCCACCGTCATCGGCAATGGTCTCGAATGGTTCGACTTCACCGTCTACAGTTTCTTCGCGGTGATCATCGCCAAGCTGTTCTTCCCGACCGGTAACGACCTGACCTCCCTGCTGCTGGCCGTGGCCACCTTCGGTGTCGGCTTTTTCATGCGGCCGGTAGGCGGCATCCTCCTGGGCATCTACGCCGACCGCGTGGGCCGCAAGGCGGCGCTGTCGGTCACCATCCTGCTCATGGCGGTGGGTACTACCATGATCGGTCTGGCACCGACCTATGACAGCGTGGGCCTGTTCGCTCCGCTCATCATCGTCGTGGCGCGCCTGCTGCAAGGCTTCTCGGCCGGCGGCGAAATGGGCAGCGCCACCGCCTTCCTGACCGAATATGCGCCCGAGCGCGAGCGCGCCTATTACTCCAGCTGGATCCAGGCCAGCATCGGCGTGGCCGTGCTGCTGGGTGCGGCCGTCGGCACCTTCGTCACTGCCAGCCTGGATGCGCAAGCGTTGGCCAGCTGGGGCTGGCGACTGCCCTTCCTGCTGGGCATCATCATCGGCCCGGTGGGCTATTACATCCGCAATCACCTCGAAGAAACCCCGACCTTCCTCGAAGAAAAGGACAAGACCGACTCGCCCTTGAAGGAAGTGATCCGCAACTTCCCGCGCGAGACCTCGGCCAGCTTTTCGATGGTGATCCTGTGGACGGTCTGTACCTACGTCCTGCTGTTCTACATGCCGACCTATTCGGTGAAGGTCTTGAAGCTGCCGCAGACCACCGGTTTCATCGCCGGCATGGTGGGCGGACTCTGCATCATGGTATTGGCGCCCATCGTCGGCCGTCTGGCTGACCGCATCGGCCGCCGTCCGCTGCTCTCGGGCGCGGCGGCGCTGATCCTGGTCCTGGCCTATCCCATGTTCGCCTACATCAACAGCGCGCCCGGCCTGTCCACGCTGCTGATCTTCCAACTGGTCTTCGGTACCCTCATTGCGGCTTATACCGGTCCCATCCTGGCGGCCTTCTCCGAACTGTTTCCGGCCAAGGTGCTGTCCACCGGCCTGTCGGTGGCCTACAACCTGGCCGTGACCATCTTCGGCGGCTTTGCCTCCTTCTTCATCACCTGGTTGATCGCCGCCACCGGCAGCAGCATGGCCCCGGCCTTCTACGTGATGATCGCTGCTGCCATCAGCTTCATCGGAACGCGTTTCGTGCGTGAGCCGCAGTACCTGCAACAACATTGATTCCTGACATGACCAAGATTCTCCTGAAGGGCGGCAACGTCCTCGATCCCGCGCTGGGCAGCCTGTTCCCGCGCCATGATGTCCTGATTGAAAAAGACCGCATCATCGATGTCTCCGCCACGCCACTGGAAGTGGCCGGCGCCCGTGTGATCGACGTGAGCGGCAAGACCGTCATGCCCGGCCTGATCGACTGCCACGTGCACGTGCTGGCTTCGCTGGCCAACCTCGGCCTCAATGCCATGCAACCCGGCTCGCTGACCTCGATTCGCGCCCTGCCCATCGTCGAGGCCATGCTCAACCGCGGCTTTACCAGCGTGCGCGATGCGGGTGGTGCCGACTGGGGTCTGGCGCAGGCCATCGCCATCGGCCTGGTGCCGGGTCCGCGCATCTTCCCCTCGGGCAAGGCGCTGTCGCAGACCGGTGGTCATGGCGATTTCCGTCCGCGTTCCGATGTGCTGGAGCCGTGCTCCTGCGCCTTCCGCGCCGGCGCCATCGCGCGCGTAGCTGATGGTGTGGATGCCGTGCGCCTGGCTGCCCGCGAAGAATTGCAGAAGGGCGCGACGCAGATCAAGATCATGGCCTCGGGCGGCGTCGCTTCGCCCACCGACCCCATCGGCAATACGCAATACAGCGAAGATGAAATCCGCGCCATCGTGGCCGAAGCCGAGGCTGCGCAGACCTACGTGATGGCGCATGCCTACACCGGCCGCGCGATTGCCCGCGCCGTGCGCTGCGGCGTGCGCACCATCGAGCATGGCAACCTGGTCGATGCCGAGGCCGCACGGGTAATGCGCGAGCACGGCGCCTTCGTGGTGCCCACGCTGGTCACCTACGATTCCCTGGCCCGCGACGGTGCGCGCCTGGGCCTGCCGCCCGATTCGGTGGCCAAGATCGAATCGGTGCGCCAGGCTGGTCGCGACTCGCTGCGCATCTATGCCGAACACGGCGTGCAGATGGGCTTCGGCTCGGACCTGCTGGGCGAGATGCATCAGGATCAATCGACCGAATTCCTGATCCGCGCCGAGATCCTCGGCAATCTGGAAACCATCCGCTCGGCCACCTCGATTGCCGCTGCGATCCTGCAGCGCGAAGGCGAACTGGGTACCGTGCGCGCCGGTGCGCTGGCCGACCTGATCGTGGTCGACGGCAATCCGCTACAGGACATCACGCTGCTGACCGGCCAGGGTGAACACCTGTCGCTGGTCATGCAGGCCGGCCACATCCACCGCAGCCGCTGATCTCCGGCGCTGCGTCTTTTTCGCCGCCGCTTTCCGCACGCCATTGGAAAGCTGCGGCGGGCATGCTTTTCGCTCTACCATCTCGATCTGGATGAGACCTTTCGAGCTGGAGCGCCAACCATGCGTATATCGCCACTTCCCCCTCTGCCTTCGCTGATCGCCTTTGAAGCCGCCATGCGTCATGGCAGCTTTACCCGTGCGGCAGCGGAGCTGCATCTGACGCAAAGCGCCATCAGCCGCCAGATCGCCCAGCTGGAGCGCTTTCTGGGCAAGAAGCTGTTCCTGCGCGAGCCGCGCGCACTGCGCCTGACCGTCAGCGGCCAACGCTATGCCGCGCTGGTGCAGCGCCTGCTGGTCGATTGTGCCGAGGCCACCGAAGACATCATGAAACGCAAGGGCCATCAGGAACTGACGGTGGCCTGTTCGCAAGGGGTCGCCGTGCTGTGGCTCACGCCCCGACTGGCGCGTTTTCGTGCGCAGCATCCGGATTGCCACCTGCGGTTGATCGTCAACGACAGCCTGGCGCAACTTTCCGAAACCGATTTCGACATGGGCATCTACTTCCTGCGCGACGGCCCGCCCTCGGGGCTGGCGGCGCGCCGCCTGTATGACGAGGAAGTGTTCCCGGTCTGTTCGCCGGCCTATCTGGGGGGCCGCACTCTGGCGCCGGCCGACCTGCGCAACGAGACCCTGCTGATGCTCGAAGACGGCCAGCGCCAATGGATGTCATGGCAGAACTGGATGGCGCACAACGAAGTGGCCGATGCGCGCATCGAACATCAGATTCTCTCCAATCAATATCCCGTGCTCTTGCAACTGGCCATGGAAGGGCAGGGCATCGTGCTGGCCTGGCGTCACATGATCGACGCCTGCATGCAACAAGGACTGCTGGTGCGCGCCTGTGAAGCCAGTGCCAGCCTGGGCGGCGGCTATTACGCAGTGTGGCCGCGCGACCGCATCGAGCATGCAGCGGCGCGGGCCTTCCGCAGCTGGCTGGTGGCCGAGAGCGAAGCCACGCTGCTCTGAAAGGCTGCCGTCCCGATACAATGAGGGCTTTTCCGCATCACGGACAGGCCATGACGCAAGCCAAGCCCTACAAGATTCCCGAATCGGTGCTGGTGGTGATCCACAGCGCCGACCACCATGTGCTCTTGATCGAACGCGCCGACCAGCCCGGTTTCTGGCAATCGGTCACCGGTTCCAAGGACAGCCTTGATGAGCCCTTGTCGGAGACCGCCCGACGTGAAGTGGAGGAAGAGACCGGCATCGTGGTGGGCGGCAGCGGCGTAGACTCGGCACACGATGGTGGACGCCGGGTGCCAGCCTCCCATCTGCGCGACTGGCAACTTTCCAACATCTATGAAATCTATCCGGTCTGGCGGCACCGCTATGCGCCGGGCGTGACGAAGAATACCGAGCACGTCTTCGGCCTTTTGGTGCCGCGCGATATTCCGGTGACACTGGCGCCGCGCGAGCACACCCGTCATGTGTGGCTGCCGTATCGCGAAGCGGCCGACCGCTGCTTCTCGCCTTCCAATGCCGAGGCGATCCTGCAGTTGCCCCGCTACCTCGGTCACTAGCCAGCCCCTTGCTTGAGAACGGCACCGGACAAGAACAAGAGAAAGGTTGCATCGATGAAGCTGCGCGTTGCCACATACAACATCCACAAGGGCGTGACCTCCTTTGCCGGCCGCCCGCGCATCCTGGCGTTGAAGCAGGCGCTGGCGCAACTGGACCCGGACATCCTGTTCCTGCAGGAAGTGCAGGGCCGCCACGACCTCAATGCCTTGCGTCACGCGTCGAACTGGCCGCAGCAGGGGCAGCACGAATATCTGGCGGGCGACACCCATCACGCCGCCTATGGCATGAACGCCGTCTATGACCACGGCCACCATGGCAATGCGCTGATCTCCCGTTTTGAAATCGCTTCCATACGCAACCAGGATGTTTCGGACCACGCCTATGAGTCACGCGGCATCCTGCACTGCGTGGTGCCCATTGAGGGCGTGGAGGTGCATTGCTACGTGATCCACCTGGGCCTCTTTGCCAATGGCCGGCGCCGTCAGACCGATGCGCTGATCCAGGCGGTCAGCACGTCCTCGCCGCCCGATGCGCCTCTGCTGATCGCCGGTGACTTCAACGACTGGACCAACCAGTTGAGCCGCACGCTGTACCAGCACCTTGGCGTGACCGAAGTGTTCGACCAGCCGCAGCCTGCTGCGCGCGGCGTGATGCAGGGCCTGCGCCGCCTCGGTGGCCTGTCGGCGCCGATCCGCCCGGCGCGCACCTTTCCGGCCATGATGCCGTGGCTGCGGCTGGACCGCATCTACGTGCATGGTTTCCGTGTGGAAACAGCGGAGGTGTTGAAGGAGGGGCCGTGGGCACGCCTGTCGGATCACGCGCCTATCGTCGCCGAACTGCAGCTGGCCTGATCTTGCGTCACCTCGCCTTTACCGACGGCAACCAGATCGCCCTGCTGCACAGTGGCGCAGGTTTTTATCCGGCCCTGATCGGCGCCATCGATGCGGCACGTGTCGAGATCTATCTGGAAACTTATATTTTTTCCCTCGACGATACCGGCATGCTGGTGTGTGAAGCCTTGCAAAGGGCCGCCAGACGCGGTGTTGTGGTCTATGTCATCAATGACTGGCTGGGTACGGGCCGTGAAAATACTAAGAAATTACGTATCGCCCTGAGCGCGGCCGGGGTGCAGCATCGTTCCTTCAATCCCTGGTTCCGGCGCGGCGTGGCACGCAGCCATCGCAAGCTGTGCGTGGTGGACCGGCAGGTGGCCTTCGTGGGCGGGCTCAACATCAACGACGATATGGTGTCCGACCGTGATCACATCACGCCGTTGCCGGCACCGCGCTGGGACTTCGCGGTGAGCGTGCTCGGGCCGCTGGTGCAGGACATCTATCGCGAGGTGCAGGCCCAATGGCTGCGTGTTGGCCGAATGAAACTGAAAGCGCGCTGGCGCAATTTCAAACGCCTGCGCCACGGCCACCCGGGCCCGGTACATGACCAGACCCAGGCTGCGCTGGTGGTACGCGACAACTTCCGCAATCGTCGCACCATCCAGCGCGCCTATCTGCAGGCGCTGGGGCGCGCGCGGGAGACGGCCTTTCTCGCCAATCCTTATTTCGCCCCCGGCCGCAAGATGCGCCGCGCGCTGGAAGAGGCCGCCCAGCGCGGGGTGAAGGTGACCCTGCTGCTGGGCGTGGGGCAATTCATGATGCAGGATGCGGTGGCGCATTCCTTCTATCCCAAGCTCTTGCGTGCGGGCGTGCGCATCGTCGAATACACCCATACCGAACTGCATGCCAAGGTGGCGGTGGTGGATGACAAATGGGCCACCGTGGGATCGAGCAACTATGATGGGCTCTCCCTGTTCGTCAACCAGGAAGCCAACGTGGTGGTGCAGGATACGGCCTTCGCCGGGTATCTGCGCCAGGAGATCGAGGCCGGTGCGGCCCGGGGCAGGGTGGTGCATCTGGCGGACTTCCTGCATGTGCCCTGGTACAAGCGCGCTGCCTATGGTGCGGCCTTCCTCCTCTATCGCACGGTAATTCACATCATCACGCTCGGAAAAGACGCCTGAGACTTTGTGGTCCCGGTTTGATTTACCGAAAATTCACCGTATCGCGTTCGAAGCTGAAATGGAATAAGATGACCATCCCGGTTTTCCCAAGGGGAGCCGCTACGGCTTCCTGCTATTTCAATAAAAGGAGCGAGTTATGGATGATGTGGTCATTGTCGCAGCACAGAGAACGGCGATCGGCAAATTCGGCGGATCCTTGTCGAAGATTGCGGCGGCCGATCTGGGTGCGCAAGTCATCAAGGCCCTGCTGGCCAAGACCGGCATCAAGCCCGAAGCCATCAGCGAAGTCATCCTCGGCCAGGTGCTCACCGCCGGCCTGGGCCAGAACCCCGCGCGCCAGGCGGTCATCAAATCCGGCCTGCCCGACATGGTGCCGGCCTTCGTGGTCGGCAAGGTCTGCGGCAGCGGCCTGAAGGCCGTGCAACTGGCCGCCCAGGCCATTCGTTGCGGTGACGCCCAGATCGTCATCGCCGGTGGCCAGGAAAACATGAGCGCCTCGCCCCACGTCCTGAACAACTCGCGCGACGGTTTCCGCATGGGCGATGCCAAGCTGACCGACACCATGATCGTCGATGGCCTGTGGGACGTCTACAACCAGTACCACATGGGCATCACCGCCGAGAACGTGGCCAAGAAGTTCGAGATCAGCCGCGAAGAGCAGGATGCCTTCGCTGCCGCCTCGCAGAACAAGGCCGAAGCCGCCCAGAAGGCTGGCAAGTTCAAGGATGAGATCGTCCCCATCGAGATCAAGGGCAAGAAGGAAACCGTAGTCTTCGACACCGACGAATTCGTCAAGCACGGCGTGACCGCTGAAGCGCTGGCGGGCCTGCGTCCGGCCTTCGACAAGGCGGGCACGGTGACGGCCGGCAACGCTTCGGGCATCAATGATGGCGCTGCTGCAGTGGTGGTCACCTCGGCCAAGCTGGCTGCTGAACTGGGCCTGCCGGTGCTGGCCAAGATCAAGGCGTATTCCTCGGCTGGCCTCGATCCCAGCATTATGGGCATGGGGCCGGTACCGGCGTCGCAGCTGACCCTGAAGAAGGCCGGCTGGACTGCGCAGGACCTGGACCTGATGGAAATCAACGAAGCCTTTGCCGCGCAAGCCATTGCGGTGAACAAGCAGATGGGCTGGGACACCAGCAAGATCAACGTCAACGGCGGTGCCATCGCCCTGGGTCACCCCATCGGCGCCTCGGGTTGCCGCGTGCTGGTGACGCTGCTGCACGAGATGGTGCGCCGTGATGCCAAGAAGGGTCTGGCCAGCCTGTGTATCGGTGGCGGCATGGGTGTGGCGCTGGCTGTGGAGCGTTGAGCTTGTTGAGCGCCTTGTTGTGATGAAGAAACGCCGGCTTGCGAGCCGGCGTTTTTCTTTGTGGCAAGAGTAGGGCCGAGTGGCTCAGTTTCCTTTTGCTGCCGATGCTGCGGAATCGAAATTGCGGATCGTGATGTCCTTGCGTCCTGATGGCAGAGGCTGATTCGCCTGATCCAGCCATTGCCACTGAATATCTTTCGGGGAAATATCCAGGCCACGCTCACGTGGATCGGGAAAGGACTGCCCTTCGTCGACATAGGCCTGGCGATTCCATTGATTGAAGACCTTGGCCAGTGGATGCGTCGGATCGACCTTGCCATGCCAGATGCCGGTAGCAGGTGCCGGGAGCAAGCCGGTGGAGCGCAGTTCGCGTGAGGGGACGGGAATCTCTCGCAGCACACCTTGTGGTACCCGCCAGTCGGGGACATGTCGTGCAGCTGGCGCTCTGGGAACCGGTGTTCCGAGATAGTGGAAACGAAGAACGCCGGACTCCTTGGTGATGTCCTCAGGAGGGATGAAGGATTCACCCTTCTCGTAGCGCATGGGTACCTGCGCGGCATTCCATGCGACTTGTCGGGGTGTGTAAGGTTTGACCAATTGGGCGAGCCAGAAGCCGCTGATGAAGGCATCGGTGTGCGGATGCTGGATCAGATGCCCCCCTTGTGGCTCATCAGGGAGGACAAAGCCATCGGGGATGTGAGCGCGGCCCTGTCGCAGCGAAGCGGGGGAGGGTTTGATGTCCGCCAGCGAGGCTGTCTTGACGGGTTTGGCGCCATCGATCAGGGTTTGCTTGTCGCCATCCCAGTAGGGGAGGATAGCTGGTGGTAGAGGGAGAACCTTGTCCAGGTTCGGGAGGCGGAGGTCGGGGTTGAGGCGGAGCATGTCTCCGATTGCCTTGTAGCGCTCGGCCCGATCTTGGTCAATGTGCTGTCCGGTTAGTTCTGTATGGATTAAGAAACTGGCTGCCAGATAGTTCGCGCTGTCCTCGCTTCCGAATCTGACTCCATCATGCAAGATATGTAGGGCCTCCTCGTAATTTCCATTGACTTCCAAACTCACACCGAGATTCAAGCTGGCTTCAGCATTTTCTTGCGCGTAGCTACAACGGAGCATTTGAAGAGCGGTTGATTTATTACCCCAAAACGTGCCACCAGCATCGTCGTAAGTTGCATTGAGTTTGCTGCCCAGATATGCCTGAGCTTCTGCATCGCCCATCTTGGCCGCAAGGGCCCAGAACGCATAGGCGCGTGTTGCGTTCTGTTGCACGCCGGTGCCGTTCATGTGGTACCGGCCCATTAATTCGTAAGCTCTGGGGACGCCCATTTTCATGGCCTCTTCTACAAGAACAATGGCTTGTTCAGTATCTCTCCCCAATCCCCTGCCGTCCAAGTAGAGACTGGCCAAGTTCAGCATTGCCTTCCAGTGATTTTTTTGTGCTGCTTTCTTCCATAAGGAGGCTGCTGTCTTATAGTCTCTGTCGTCTGGCCACAAGTCATTGCTGGTCACGGCCATCCCCTCCCGGAACCAGTCTTCAGCTTGTCCATCAAGGACGGGTTCGCCATCTTTTTCATATTTGCAGGCAAACTCCTTTGCATGAGGATCGAAGGCTGCCAATGGCATATTGCGAGTAAAGTCATTCATAGAACACGCTGTAAAAAAGATTGTGATCAGTGTGAGTAACCAGCTTTTCGGATAGGTAGAGACTGCGGCACGGAAGCCATGAAATCCATTGACCATTTTTTGATCTCAGGCGAGACGGATCTTCGAAGTTCTCTTATCCTCGAAAGGAATCAAGAAACCCACTGGACAGTTCTGCTCCTCCCTTTTCACTTTGTTGCTGGTTAGCAGGCGCTTCCATAAAATGAACGTATTCGTAATGGAAGTGCTGCTTCCGTCTCCACCCTCACATTGCGCTGAATCCCCTGAGTGCAAAGAGAACACCTCTCGCCGCAAGTTCTCGCTCAACAGCGGATCATCACACCCGATATTGATCTCAGCATCCACCGCCATGCTGCGCAGATTCATGTTGGCGCTACCTAACGTAAAGAACGCATCGTCGATGATCATCAATTTGCTGTGGATGTAGATCTCGCGATATTTCTCTCCCTTGCTGTCCCCGGCGTGATCGTAAGTCCACAGACTGGCCACGAGCGTTTTGATGCCGAGGGAATCGAGTTCCTTTGCAATGTCTGCGTTGCTTCGGGGATTGGTGTTGGGAGCAATCGACCTGGGCTTACTTATCAGCTCTGGCGGAGTACCATTTTTCCTTTCCTTGAACTCGTATCTCGCCAGTTCTTTCTCCTGTTCCCGAAGAGCCAGCTCTCTTTCGATCTCCTTGTCCTGATTGGGCATCGATGTGCCATGCCCGAGTGCCTTGACCGTTTCATGCGTGGCCGGAACCATCTGCGTACGCTCCGGAGTAGGGATGACGATGAAGACATGCAGATCGGGGAGCTTGTTCATCGGCTGCCCCGCTGCCTTCCATCCTGCGATGAAGTCACGGCGTAGCTGCTTGAGATACTTGGCCCACTCTGCGTATTGGAAATACTGGTTCTCGATGTAGATGTAGTTGGAAGCGAAGCTGGTCGCTTGCCGATAGAGGCGCTGGATGGTCTTGTCGCCTTCCTCCGGTTGTGTGCGCACGATCTGAGCCCGGTGGGTAGATTTGCCGGCGCTTTTCCTGAGCCCCGCTGGTGGTGATTGCAGATCGTGCGTACGCTGGATTTTCTGATCAGCGGTGACCACCCGATTCCAGGCATCCACGAAATTCTTGCTCACGCTGATCAAGGCCTCACCGCAAATGCGGCAAGCGTAATCCTGCAAGGGCTTCAGTCCAGGAAGCCCGTCACCACCGCCTTCCCATGATGCTCCGCGAAGGGGATCGTGAAATAAATGCTTCCTGGTGTCCCAATAATCGGTGACGCTGTTGAGTCCCATCACATAGCCAACGGCATGTTCACCCTGTGCATGCTCGTAATCGATGAGTATCGTTTTTTGATGGGCGGTCGATGCCTGGACCAGTGAGTGATATTCCGGTTTGGAGAGTCGGGTTGCACTTTCCTCTGCAAGACTTTGCCGCACCTTGCCAGCGTCACCGGCGCGGACCTTGAAGGTGAGATGAGCATGCGCGCCGCTGGTGGCCTCACAGAACCAAAGTGCGTTGAAGTAGAGGCGGCGCTCCTGGGGTGTTAGGCCAGCTTCGTGCGGCTTGCCGGAGAGGCGCTCATGATGCCGGATACGCTTGACCTGATCCGCATCGAGCATGCCGTAGCCCGGGGTATTCTTTGCCATGGCCGAGATCGGACTTCCCTCGCGCGCGTGGCTACCCAGACGGACCATCAGACTGGTGCTCTGCTGCAGTTCTTCGTACGTGGGCGGTGGCGGGATATCGGGCGGCGGGCAATTCGCTGGTCCCAGCACGTGATGGTTGGCGGCGTGCTGGCGCCATTCCCCGGCGGTACCATGCTCGATCATGCTGGCGTTCCAGCGGCTGAAGCTGCCCCCGCCGCTGACCTCCGTGTTCTCGCGTGACCGGATGCTGATCTTGGGCGCCTGCAGGATGATCTCTTCGCTGGCCTCCAGCAGAATGCGTCGCGCCGCGGAGAGGTCGATATGTTCTTCGTGGGCTTGCAGCTTGATGCTGCCTTTGCCGGTGATCAGCTTCATGTGCCTGGCTGCAAAGGCGGCAAACATTTCGCCGGCCCGCATCAGGAGCCTGCGCCCTGTGCTGACCTGGATATTGGTCTGGCTGACTACATCGATGTGTTGCGTCGCGCCCAGCACCATGGTGTCCTGGCTCGTGATGCTCACACCCGCAGGTGCGTCGAGAGCGACCATGGGTGTTTCGACGCGCATTGTGCCGGAGGCAGCATCGCCAGAATCCCAGGCCTGCAGTTGCATCCTGATGCGCTCCAGTAACGCCAGATCAGTCGCTTCCGCACGATGCCGGGCAGCATCCTCACTCAGTCGGTGTGCCAGATCCTGCAGGCTGTGCAGCGTTTCCAGCAGGGCCGCACGCTCCAGCATGCGGCCACGTCCACGGTCCTGGCGCTGAGCCGTGATCAGGACACCCTTGCCGCCACGCAGCACGCCATGCCCATCCGTGCGCGCTTCCAGTCCCTCGCCACGATCATCGCCTTGCCCGTCATAGCGCGGTTCGGTGAGATAGCCCAGGTTGATCTGGCTGTGCTGGTGCTCGCTGGCCAGTTGCGTGCTGATCTGGCCAGGGGTGTCATCCAGGCGCAACTGGTTGTAGCGCACGCCGTCAATCTCTTTCGTCTTGATGCCGGAGAGAAAGCGATTGCCGGGCAAGCCACCGCCGTGGCTGAAACGCGCGGGCAGGTTCATGCCGTTGTGCAGGACGCCGGCAACGAACATCTTGTCCGGATCGCCACCGAGAAAATCGATCAGCACTTCCATGCCGACCCGCGGTACGACATCGTGGCCATAGCCCGCCCCGGCCCAGGCGCTCGAGACGCGCACGAATGCGCTGTCCTGGTCATGGCCGCTGGTGCCGGCCCCTTGGGCATGCTCATGATCTTGCGCATGCAGGCCCTGCAGTTGCACCTTGATGCGGCCCAGTTCATCGCAGTACACCTCCTCATGCGCCGGCCCCACGACCAGTGCCGTGATGGGGTGGACCAGCGGCAGATGCAATCGGGGATCGTAGTGCGGTGTCAGCGGTGCGTTGCGGCGCCGACAGGTGAGCTGGTTGCGGTAGCGCATGTCTGCGGTGTCATGTGCGAGGTTCTCCCACGTCGATACATGCAGCAGCCGCCCGATGGCCTCCTGGAGCGCCTTGGGGAAATTGTTCTCGGCCTGCTGATGCAGCGAGGTCACTACGAACTCGCGCCGGGTAGCATCTTGTCCACGCAGGTCCGGATGGCCTTCCAGCACGAACCAGTGCCCCACGGCCAGGTCGCGCACCGTGCCGCTGCCCTCGAAGGACTCGCTGCGGCCTTCGTGCGCCAGCATGCGTGCATCGGCCAGGCGCAAGTGATCGTCCAGGCCATCGGCAACGTGGGGTGCCTCGATCAGGCTATCCTCCACGATACGCGCCAGTTCATGTCCCGCGTCGCCCTGGTCCAGCATGCTCTGGCTGGTGGCGACTCCCATGCGCACTGCCTTATAGTCCCAGCTGCCGCGCCATACGCTGCCCGGCACCAGGCTGCGCTGGCGGTTCCAGGCGCTGATGGCATCGCGTTCTTCGGTGACGCCGTTGCGGTGATAGCGCACCGTATCGGCAGCAGCCCGCGGCAGCCGTGCCGCAGAATCGCAAAATACCAGCCTGTGCACCGGGGTATCGGTCGCTGTGCCGGATGTCTTATGAGCGGGCTGGGGGCTGGCGATATACCAGAAGATGCCTTCGCGCCGACACAGGCGTCTGATGAAGTGCGCATCCGATTCGTTGAACTGGTGACAGATCTCGCGCACCGGATAGCGGATGTCCTCCAGTGCGTCGAGATCGAAGTCGAAGGCCATCGCCAGGGCAGGGCTGCGCTGGCGCCATTCGCTCAACAGCACTTCCAGAATGCGGGGGACGCTCAACTGGCGGAAGATGCGGGTATTGATGCGTCCTTCCATGATCGTCAGCGCATCCTGCAGCGTGAGCTGATAGATCCGTAGCGCACCGTCGGCCTGGCAGGCGCGGGCATCGGTGATGATCCCGTTGGTGTGATGCAGGCCGCCACGGTCGGTCACCATCTCGATGCTCAACGGTTGCCCCAGCAGGGCCTGCAGGGGCAGTTCGGGGTCGCTCGACACGCAGGTCAGTTGCGCTTGCAGTCCCTCCAGCCAGGCTTCTCTCAGGTCGACTCCCTGAATCAGCAGCAGTTGTTCAAATCGCGTTTCCTGTGGGCGCCACCGTAGCCGGAGGGGACGGCATTTCTGCGAGAGAAGGGCGCTGGCGAAAGCAGTGGTGATGCGCTGGAAGTGATCTGTCATGGCGGCGGGAAGGACAGCGGCGAACGCGCTTGCAAAAAACTGCCCAGCATAGTGACGCCGGCCCACCCTGTTCGGCATCGGTCAAAGAAAGGGAGTGAATCCCGATTTTCTTGAGCAAATGATTCGAAAAATATCGATAATTACCGGACACCGACCCATCCTCACCTCGACATGGACACCACCCGCATCGACAAATGGTGCTGGGCCGCGCGCTTCTTCAAGACGCGTTCGCAGGCCACCGAAGCCGTGGAGCGCGGCCGCATCAAGCTCAACGGCGAACGCACCAAGCCCGCCCATAACGTCAAGACCGGCGACCGCCTCGACGTCGACAACGGCGCCACCGAATGGGAAGTGCTGGTCACCGGCATCGCCGACAAGCGCGGCTCGGCCACCATCGCCGCCACCCTCTACCAGGAAACCGCAGAGAGCATCGCCCGTCGCGCCGCCCAGGCCGAGCGACACCGGCTCTTCCGCGAGCCCTCCGCCGAAATCAAGGGACGCCCCACCAAGCGCGACCGGCGCCTGCTCGACCGTTCGTCCTCCTGAGTTCGCGGCACGCCACCGCAACGCAGGCTCGTTGTAAGATGAGGACCGGTTTTGCAGGCCTGTCTTTACTCCTACGCTGATGTGAAGGTGCAGATGACTCAGGTGGTTTCTTCCGAATCGATGCAGCCGGTACCGGTGGCGCGGCCGCTCCGCAAGGAGTGCCCGCCCGGCGCTTGCGACTGCCAGCGTGAAGCGCTGATGGAATGCCTGCACGCGCCCGAGGCGCGCGTGCTCTGGCTCACCCGCGAAGAAGAAAAACGTCTGATCGAGCGCATTACCCGCATCACCACCTATGAGGAACTGCTGCACGTGGGCAGCCTGATGCGCAAGAATCTCGGCATTCATCTGCATATCAGCCCTGGCCCCAACGAAGTGCGCACCGTACGCGGCCTGCAGATCCATCTGGCCGAGCAACCCGGCCTGTGCCGCAAGACCCGCGACACCATCCCGGCCGCCATCCGCAAGTGCCTGGAAAACAATCCCACCATCGTCTACGCCCTGCTCGATGCCCACGACCTGCTGGGCCTCGCCGCCCCTCCGGCCGGCGCCTGAGCCCCTTGCCTGCCGGCAAAATCCGCCACCTCGTCCGATGCCGATTTTTTTGTTTGACATTTGCGGCGCGATGAATAATAGTACGATCGTTCGAATTAATTCGGTATGAAGATAAATTCATGTCGGATCAGCAAGGGCACAAGACAGCGGACCCAGAGCCGCGCCCGTCGAACCGGTTCCTCCCCGCCGCCGCCTGCGGCGGATATCTAAGAGACAACGATGACAGAGACAAGCAAGCTGCCCACCGCGCCCGCCCGGCCCAAGTTCCTGCGCAAGGGCGAGCAGACCCGTGCCGCCATCCTGGACGTGGCGCTGGAGCTGGCCAGCCGCGACGGTCTGGAAGGGCTCACCATCGGCCTGCTGGCTGAAAAGATGAAGATGAGCAAGTCCGGCGTCTTCGCCCATTTCGGCTCGCGTGAGGATCTTCAGATCGAGGTCGTGCGCCTGTACCACACCCGTTTCGAGCAGGACGTGTTCTATCCCTCCATCAAGGAGCCGCGCGGTCTGCCGCGCCTGGAAGGCATGTTCGCCCGCTGGATCAAGCAGGTCACGGTGGAAATCGCCCTGGGCTGCATCTACATCAGCGGCGCGGTCGAATATGACGACCGCCCCGGCGCCATCCGCGATCATCTGGTGGCCATGGTCCAGGCCTGGCGCGATGCGCTGGAGCGCTGCATCAAGCAGGCCATCGAGGCCGGCCATCTGCGCCCCGACATCGAGGTCAGCCAGATGGTCTACGAAATGTA
This sequence comes from Herbaspirillum sp. DW155, assembly GCF_037076565.1. Classification (NCBI taxonomy): domain Bacteria; kingdom Pseudomonadati; phylum Pseudomonadota; class Betaproteobacteria; order Burkholderiales; family Oxalobacteraceae; genus Herbaspirillum; species Herbaspirillum sp. DW155. Next base: position 228,665 of record NZ_AP029028.1, read on the forward strand.
TGGCCTGATCCTGGCCCTGCATCACGATGCGCGCTTCCTGCACATCCCCGGCAGCGTTGAACGCGCCGAGGCAAGCTTCCGCCGGCTGATCGACAGCTACCGGCCACAAGGCAGCGACAGCGCCAGCACGGCCACTCCCAAGAATTCCAAATCGGCAGCCAGGAAGGCCGCCTAAACCTGTCCGGAGACATTCATGCCCCAATACAACGCCCCCTTGCGCGACATGCAATTCGTGCTGCACGAGCTGCTCAATGTCGAGGAAGTCTTCAAAGAACTGCCGCCGCATGCCGACACCAACCGCGAACTGGTCGACCAGGTGCTGGAAGAGGGTGGCAAGTTTGCGTCGCAGGTGCTGTTCCCGCTGAACCATTCGGGTGACCGCGAGGGTTGCCATTACGATCGCGAGAGCAAGACCGTCACCACGCCCAAGGGGTTCAAAGAAGCCTACAAGCAATACGTCGAAGCCGGCTGGGCGGCCTTGTCCTGTGATCCGGAATTCGGTGGCCAGGGCCTGCCGCTGACGATCAACAATTCCTTCTACGAGATGCTGAACTCGTCCAACCAGGCCTGGACCATGTACCCCGGGTTGTCGCACGGCGCCTACGAGTGCCTGCATGCGCACGGTTCGGAAGAACAGAAGCAGCTCTACCTGCCCAAGCTGGTCTCGGGCGAATGGACTGGCACCATGTGCCTGACCGAAGCTCATTGCGGTACCGACCTGGGTTTGTTGCGCAGCAAGGCCGAGCCGCAGGCCGATGGCTCCTACAAGATCACGGGCAACAAGATTTTCATCTCCGCCGGAGAAAACGACGTTTCCGCCAATATCGTTCATCTGGTGCTGGCGCGTTTGCCCGATGCACCGGAAGGTTCGAAAGGAATTTCGCTTTTCCTGGTTCCCAAGTTTTTGCCCAATGCCGACGGCTCGCTGGGCGCACGCAACCCGATCTTCTGCGGTGCTATCGAAGAAAAGATGGGCATCCACGGCAATGCCACCTGCCAGATGAATCTGGACGGCGCCACCGGCTGGCTGATCGGCCAGCCGCACAAGGGCCTGCAGGCCATGTTCGTGTTCATGAACGCAGCCCGCCTGGGCGTGGGCATGCAAGGCCTGGGCCTGACCGAAGTGGCCTATCAGAACGCGCTGGTCTACGCCAAGGACCGCCTGCAGATGCGCAGCCTGTCCGGCATCAAGGCCGCCGACAAGCCGGCCGATCCGATCATCGTGCACCCCGACGTGCGCCGCATGCTGCTGACCGCCAAGGCGTTTGCCGAAGGCGGCCGTGCCTTCACCTCCTATGTCGCGCTGGAGCTGGACAAGGAACTGACCCACCCCGATGAACAAGTGCGCAAGGACAGCGCCGACATCGTGGCCCTGCTGACCCCGGTGGTGAAGGCCTTCCTCACCGACAATGCCTGGATGGCGACCTCCGAATGCCTGCAGGTCTATGGCGGCCACGGCTACATCGCCGAATGGGGCATGGAGCAATACGTACGCGATGCCCGCATCAACATGATCTACGAAGGCACCAACACCATCCAGTCGCTGGACCTGCTGGGCCGCAAGATCCTGATGGACAACGGCGCCAAGCTCAAGAAATTCGGCGCGCAGATCCAGGCCTTCGTGGAAGAGCATGGTACCGATGAGGCCATGTCCGAATTCATCACCCCGCTGGCCGACATCGGCGACAAGGTGACCAAGCTGACCATGGAAATCGGCATGAAGTCCTTCGCCAATCAGGATGAAGCCGGTGCCGCCGCCGTGCCTTACCTGCGCGTGGTGGGCCATCTGGTGTTCTCCTACCTGTTCGCCCGCATGGCCAAGATCGCGCTGGAAAAGCAGGACAGCGGCGACAGCTTCTACACCGCCAAGCTGGCCACGGCACGCTTCTACTTCGCGCGCCTGCTGCCGGAAACCGCGATGCTGATCCGCCAGGCCCGTTCGGGTGCGGCCAATCTGATGGCGCTGGACGCAGAGTTGTTCTGAGCGCAATAGCACGCCGCGTGCGGGTCGCCGGACTGCACGCGGCGTTGATCTACCGCAACTGGGCCCGGCACGGCGTCACGGCTGCGTCACCACGACGAGGCATCCTGTGAGCAGCCGCCCTGCAGCCAGGCGGCGAACAGGCGTACAGTAGCCGTTCGCTCCCGGCGATACGGCAGCTTGCCTGGCCCCGAATTCATGTTTCATGTCTGAAGCACCAGCAAAGGAGATTTGCGTGTCCAATTTCATCGTCAAAAAAGTGGCCGTGCTCGGCGCGGGCGTCATGGGGGCGCAGATCGCCGCCCATTGCATCAATGCCCGCGTGCCGGTCGTGCTGTTCGATCTGCCGGCCAAGGAAGGCCCGAAGAACGGCATCGTGCAACGCGCCATCGAGAACCTCAAGAAGCTCAGCCCCGCACCGCTGGGCAACAAGGATGACGCGGCCTTGATCCAGGTCGCCAACTACGAAGATGATCTGGCCGTGCTGGAAGGCTGCGACCTCATCATCGAAGCCATCGCCGAGCGTATGGACTGGAAGCACGACCTCTACAAGAAGGTCGCTCCGCACATCGGACCCAAGGCCATCTTCGCCTCCAACACCTCGGGCCTGTCGATCAATGCGCTCTCCGAAGGTTTCGATGCGGGCCTCAAGGCGCGCTTCTGCGGCGTGCACTTCTTCAACCCGCCGCGCTACATGCACCTGGTCGAACTGATCCCGACTCGCTCGACCGAACCGCACATCCTCGACCAGCTCGAAGCCTTCCTTACCACCACTTTGGGCAAGGGCGTGGTGCGCGCCTTCGACACCCCCAACTTCGTGGCCAACCGCGTGGGCGTGTTCGGCATCCTGGCTACCATCATCGAAGCCGACAAGTATGGCCTCTCGGTCGATGTGGTCGATGACCTGACCGGCGCCAAGCTGGGCCGCGCCAAATCCGGTACCTTCCGTACCGCCGACGTGGTGGGCCTGGATACCATGGGTCACGTCATCCGTACCATGCAGGACAACCTGAAGGATGATCCCTTCTTCTCCACCTATGCCACCCCGCCGCTGTTGGCCAGGCTGGTCGAGCAGGGCGCGCTGGGTCAGAAGAGCGGCGCCGGCTATTACAAGAAAGTCGGCAAGGACATCCTGCGCATCGACGCGGCCAAGGGTGATTACGTGCCGGGCGGCGGCAAGGCCGATGACATCATCGCCCGCATCCTGAAGGAAAAGGATCCGGTCAAGCGCATGAAGGCGCTGCATGATTCGACCAATCCGCAAGGCCAGTTCCTGTGGGCCATCTTCCGCGATGCCTTCCACTACATCGCCGTGCATCTGGAATCGGTGGCCGACAACGCACGCGATCTCGACTTCGCCATGCGTTGGGGCTTCGGCTGGAGCGTCGGTCCCTTCGAGACCTGGCAGGCCGCCGGCTGGAAGCAGATCGCGCAATGGGTCAAGGAAGACATTGATGCCGGCAAGGCGCTCTCCAACGCACCGCTGCCCGACTGGGTTTTCGACGGTCGTGATGGCGTGCATTCGGAGAAGGGTTCGTATTCGCCCTCGAAGAAGGCCGACGTGGCCCGTTCCGACCTGCCGGTCTACCAGCGCCAGGCCTTCCGCGCGCCGCTGGTGGGCGAGGGTGCGGCCGATGGCAGGAGTGCCGGCACCACCTTCTTCGAAGACGAATCGGTCCGCATCTGGCATCAGAACGACGATGTGCTGATCCTGTCCTTCAAGACCAAGATGCACGTGATCGGCCAGGGCGTGATCGACGGCATGAACAAGGCCGTCACCGAAGCCGAACAGAACTTCAAGGGCCTGGTGATCTGGCATCCGGATGCGGCTGAAGGCGGCGCCTTCTCCGCCGGTGCCGACCTGCAGTCGATGCTGCCGCTGTTCATGTCCGGTGGCGTCAAGGCCATCGAGCCGGTGGTGCACCAGCTGCAGCAGGCGCACCAGCGTCTGAAGTACGCCAGCGTGCCGGTGATTGCCGCTGTCGCCGGCCTGGCCCTGGGTGGCGGTTGCGAACTGCTGTTGCATGCGGCCAAGCGCGTGGTCTCCATCGAGTCCTACATCGGCCTGGTGGAAGTGGGCGTGGGCCTGATCCCGGCCGGTGGCGGTCTCAAGGAAGCCGCCGTGCGCGCTGCCCGCGAAGCCAAGGGCAACGACATCCTGCAATTCCTGAAGGAATACATGCTGGCTGCGGCCACTGCCAATGTGTCGAAGTCCGCATTGGAAGCGCGCAAGCTGGGCTACCTGCGCGAGGATGACGTGATCGTCTTCAACCCGTATGAATTGCTGCACGTGGCCAAGGTCGAAGCGCGCGCGCTGTTCGACGCCGGCTATCGTCCGCAGCTGCCGCCGCAGATACCGGTGATCGGCCGCAACGGCCTGGCCACCATCATGGCGCAGCTGGTCAACATGCGTGATGGCGGTTTCATCTCGGCGCACGATTTCAAGCTGGGCAAGATGATCGCCGAAACCGTCGCCGGTGGCGAGGTGGAAGAGGGCAGCATCGTCAATGAACAATGGCTGCTCGATATCGAGCGCAAGTTTTTCATGGAGCTGCTCAACCACCCCAAGACCCAGGAACGCATCATGGGCATGATGCAAACCGGCAAGCCTGTGCGCAACTAATGAAATCTCTCTCCCCGGAGGGGGAGGGAGAGTCCAAGGAGATTTGGTAATGAGCAAACAACTGCAAGACGCCTACATCGTCGCCGCCACCCGTACCCCCATCGGCAAGGCGCCGCGTGGCATGTTCAAGAACACCCGCCCGGATGACCTGCTGGTGCGTGCCATCCAGTCCGCCGTGGCGCAGGTGCCGGGACTGGATCCCAAGCTGATCGAGGACGCCATCGTCGGCTGCTCCTTCCCCGAAGGCGCACAGGGCCTGAACATGGCGCGCAATGCCGTGCTGCTGGCCGGCCTGCCCAATACCATCGGCGGCGTCACCATCAACCGCTACTGCGCCTCCGGCATCACCGCCATCGCCATGGCCGCCGACCGCATCCGCGTGGGCGAAGCCGATGTGATGATCGCGGCCGGTGCCGAATCGATGTCGATGGTGCCGATGATGGGTTTCCATCCCTCCATCAACATCAATGCCTTCAAGGATGAGAACGTCGGCATGGCCTATGGCATGGGCCTGACCGCCGAGAAGGTGGCGCAGCAGTGGAAGGTCTCGCGTGAAGCGCAGGACGAGTTCTCGCTGGCCTCGCACCAGAAGGCCATCGCCGCCCAGCAGGCCGGTGAATTCGCCGACGAGATGACCTCGGTCGAGATCGTCGAGCGCTTCCCCAACCTGGCCACCGGCGAGATCGACATCAAGACCCGCACCGTCAGCCTGGATGAAGGTCCGCGCGCCGATTCCAACCTGGCCGCGCTGGCCAAGTTGAAGCCCGTCTTCGCCGCCAAGGGCAGCGTCACCGCGGGCAACAGCTCGCAGACTTCCGATGGCGCCGGTGCGCTGATCATCGTCTCGGAAAAGATCCTGAAGCAATTCAACCTGACCCCGCTGGCGCGCTTCGTCTCCTTCGCCGTGCGCGGCGTGCCGCCGGAGATCATGGGCATCGGTCCGAAGGAAGCGATTCCTGCGGCGCTGAAGGCCGGTGGCCTGACGCAGGACCAGATCGACTGGATCGAATTGAACGAAGCCTTCGCTGCGCAAGCATTGGCGGTCATCGGCGACCTCGGCCTGGACCCGAGCAAGGTCAACCCCATGGGCGGCGCCATTGCCCTGGGCCACCCGCTTGGGGCCACCGGTGCCATCCGTGCGGCCACCGCCATCCATGCACTGCGCCGCAAGAACCTGAAGTACGGCATGGTGACCATGTGCGTGGGCACCGGCATGGGTGCTGCTGGCATCTTCGAACGCGTCTGATCGGCGCCCGCAAGGCCTGATGCAAAAGCCGCACTGCTCACGCCGTGCGGCTTTTTTCATGAACCTTATAAATCATTTATAACATTCATAACATTCAAGGAGACCTGTGCAGATGGATATCCAGCTCACCAAGGCCGATGGCATCCTGACCATCCACTTCGACCGCGAAGACAAGAAGAACGCCATCACCGCCGCCATGTACCAGCAACTGGCCGATGCCTTGAAGGACGCCGAGACCGACAGCGCGGTACGCGCCATCCTCTTCACCGGCAAGCCGAAAGCCTTCTCGGCGGGCAACGATCTGGAAGACTTCCTGAAGAATCCGCCCAAGACCCAGGACGCGCCGGTATTCCAGTTCCTGTGGCAGATCAGCCATGCCGCCAAGCCCATCGTGGCGGCGGTTTCGGGCGTGGCTGTCGGCATCGGCACAACGCTGCTTCTGCATTGCGATCTGGTGTATGCGGCCGACAACGCCAGATTTTCGATGCCCTTCACGCAACTGGGTTTGTGCCCGGAAGCCGCGTCTTCGCTGCTGTTGCCGCATATCGCGGGGTACCAGCGCGCGGCCGAGAAGTTGTTGCTGGGCGAAGCCTTCGGCGCAGACGAAGCCTGCCAGATGGGTGTGGTCAATCGCGTGCTGCCGCTGGAGGAATTGCTGCCCTACGCGCAGCAGCAGGCGGCCAGGCTGGCGGCATTGCCGGCTGCGTCGATCCGGGTGACCAAGCAGTTGATGAAGAAGAACCGCGTGACGGCGACCGAGCAGCAGATGGTGGCCGAGATCGAGCACTTCTCGCGCATGCTGACCGCGCCGGAAGCGAAGGAAGCCTTCACCGCCTTCTTTGAGAAGCGCAAACCTGATTTCACGCAGTTTGCATGAGCGCGCGTGACGGCGGGCCCGCCGCCGTCATTTCCAGCTGCGCTTGCCGGAAGCAATCACCTCCACCGGTTCCGCCCGCTGTTCATACGGATGGCGCAGCACGATACGGCTGGCGAATTTCTCGATGCCGATCTCATCCTCCAGCATGCGCTCCATCAGTTCCTGAAACATCCCGACCGTCGGTATCGGTCGAAGCGGTAGCAGGCATCATGAGTCCCGTCGTCGTGGCTGCGCAGGCATGCGCATTCATCAAAGGCCCACCAGGCCGGCCAGCTCGCGGAAATCCGTCAGCCGGCTCACGCCATAGCCGTCGCAGTACGGTTCGTGGTTGCGATCGATGAAGGCCTTGCCCATGAAACCGAGATCGGCCGCCGTCATATGGTCGTAGCGGAAGCTCGAGGAGCAATGCACCATCTCTTCAGGACCGCAGCCGAGCTGGTCGAACATGTATTCGAAGGCCTGTGCCCGCGGCTTGTAGGCTTGCGCTTCCTCGGCGGTATAGACCGCATGGAAAGGCGCTTTCAGATGCGCCACGCTGTGCGGGATCAGGTCGATCATGGAGTTCGACAGGATCACCAGCGGGATGTGCGGGGCAATCTTTTCCAGGGTTTCCACCACATGCGGATGCGGTTGCCAGGTCGCCACGGCGGCATACACTGCCTGCGCATCGCTGGCGCGGTATTCCACGCCGTGGGCGTGACAGGCGCGCTGGAGGGAGTTTTCGACGACATCGAAGAAAGGCTTCCACGCACCCAGCACTTCATCGAGACGATAGAAGCGGAAGCTTTCCAGGAAGGCGGGCATGCGTTTTTCATCGACGCGATCGGCGAAAAGCCTGCGGGCGGTCGGACCCATTTCAGAGTTGATGAGGGTGCCGTAGCAATCGAAACTGATGAACTTGGGCTTGAAAGTCATTTGGTCAGACTCCTTCGTTGGTGATGGAAGAAGTATGGCTGTCTGCCTCCAACAATTGATGCTTATTGACGTGTTCCCGGAGCAGCTTCTACTTTTCAGCCCAGGGTTTCCGGCATTTTGCACGGCAGCCCTGCGCCGATGCCGGATCGATGCGGGCTAGTCAGCCTGACGTCAGCAATGGCGCCTCCGGAAGCGGATGCGGAGCATTAATGCAGGCTTAATGGTGAATTCAATGAGCATTAATCTGCGTTCATCGAGCGAAGGCCATAATCCATGCGAACCCGTCGCGCCCCATTCCTGCCGGATGACGTGGCCGCTGACTCTCTCATGGAGCCCGTGATGCAAATGAAGTCGTATTGGCTGGATACTTCCCCCTCCTTCGTCACTCAGGCCGACAGCCTGCCCGAGGGTGGCTGCGACGTCGTGGTGGTCGGTGGCGGCATCACCGGCTCGGCCGCAGCGCTGGCCCTGGCGCGCAAGGGGGCCAGGGTGGTGGTGTGCGAGGCGGACATCGTGGGCGGCGCCGCATCGGGGCGCAATGGCGGCATGTGCAACAACGGCTTCGCTCAGGATTACGCCGCGCTGTCACAGCAGCTCGGGACCGAGCGGGCCAATCTTCTCTACCGCGCCTTCGATGCCGGGGTCGATACAGTGGAACGGCTGGTGCGGGAAGAGGCCATCGATTGCCACTTCGACTGGCCGGCCATTCCGGGCCATTTCGGCAGGCCCTGGTTCCTGCCCGTGGTCGGTGCCTGGTATCGGCTCAAGGACTGGTTGCAATGACGCTGGCCGGGCGCATGGCCACCCGGTCACGCCCCGCCCGCTTGGCCTCATACAGCGCTGCATCGGCAAGGGCCATCAGGTTTTCCAGCGCAAGACCGGCGGTGCCATAGAGGCTGACGCCCACGCTGAGGCTCACGGCGTCGGGGGTGGGAAAGGCCTTGTGGGCCACATGCGCAAAGGCTTGTCGCAAGCGCTCGCCGGTCTGCTCGACCTCTTCTTCGCGCACGTTCTGCAAGAGGATCACGAATTCATCACCGCCCAGCCGGGCCGCCAGCGCATCGGCAGGCAAGGCCTCGCGCAGCAGGTCGCTGAAGGCTTGCAGCAGCTTGTCACCGGCTGCATGGCCGTGCAGGTCGTTGACCTGCTTGAAGTTGTCGATATCGATCAGCAGCAGGGCTCCGGGATGCGCCTGACTGGCCTGCGCCAGCAGCACCGGCGCCCGCTCCTGCAGCGCGCGCCGGTTCAACAGCCCCGTCAGCGGATCGCGTGCGGCCAGTTGTCCGATGCGTTCTTCGCGGCGATGGCGCTCGGTGCCGGTCATCGACAGTGCGATCAGCATCACTGCCATCGATCCCTCTACCAGCGAAATCTGGATGAGGGTGCCGCCAAACGCGGCCAGGTCGACGAAGGCGCCCAGCACCAGCGCCGATATCGCCTTGGCCAGATAGAACGCCCCATGCACCAGCAACACATAGCGCAACTGCGCCGCGCCCACGCTCAGGGACGCGCCATGCGGACGCAGCAGGCTGCTGGCACGCAAGGTGAGAGCCGCGATCATCAGCGACTGCAGGCCCAGCATCACGCGCGACCACCAGGCGTGCGTCGGCAGCAGCAACATCAGCAGCCATAGCAGCGCGATGAGCCACCATGCGCGTGAGATGCGGGTGCGCGTGAACCACGCCACCCCGGCCAGAAAGCAGGCATGGGCGGCGATCAGCAGGCCATTGGCGAACCAGATGCCGATCAGCAGATAGCCGCGCGAGCGCAGCAGTGCCAGGAAGGAGCCGACCGTGATGATGGCAAAACCGCTGCTCCACAGCAGCAGCGAGCGCTCCCGCACGCTGACCCATTCGATGGTGAGGTAGAGCGCAGCGGCCGCAGCCAGCGCAATGGTGAGGATGAGCAGAGTGGAGGGGTCGAGAGCCATGACAGGAGCAGCGCCAATTTTGCCGCGCAGGAAAAAACCGCTCCCATTCTAGCCCGCATCACCCGGCGCGGGCGCTCACGCCAGTGCGATCAGTCCTGACCCGATTGGCCCCCGGCCGCTGGCGTGGCAGGCGCTGAGGGGGCGGCGGTGTCGGTGAGCTCTGCCTGTTGCGGTGAGAATTGCGGGAGTTTCCTGTTGATCAGGGGCAAGTTCTGACGTTCGCTGCCATCCGGCATGACGGCCTGCTCGGCCGATAACCAGTTGCCATTGTCTTGTGGCATGAGATTCTCCCAGTGTCGAAAAAGGCGTAAGCAGCCTGCAGCTTGTCTCTTCCATGCCAAGAACTCGTTGATACATCTCAATGGCTCATTGTTTTCACGGTAATTCTTCTCGTTCAATGGATAATACCGGCGACCGCCAGCGGCTCCTTGGTCAGGGATGCTACGGTTCTGCCGCGCCGCTCGGCGGGCAGCGCAGACGGGGACGACGGGATAGGGATGTGAACGACTTCAAGACAGAAACAAACGCCAGAGACCAGGCATCCATACTTGCATTGCGACAACTGATCCGTGCCGACCAGCTGACGGCGGCGCGACATACCGTCATGCTCTCGATCCCGGTGGCCTTCGTGTTGAGCGCGATCTCGACCTTCGTGGCCTGGCACTCGGGCAAGCTGTGGATCGCGCTGGCGTGGCTGGCCTGTGCCACGCTGGTCAATCTGGTGCGCATTCCGCTGTGCCGCCTCTCGCCACAACGCGTGGCGCAGCTGGTGCCATGGATGCACCCGCGCGGCGAGCCGCTCAGCGAAGCTGAGGTCGTGGAACTGAATCTGCGCCTGCATTGGGTGCTGGCGCTGGTCTCGGGCGTCGCATGGGCGGGCATGCCGTGGCTGAGCGAGGGCTACACCACGCCGGAGACGCTGTTCTACCTCACCTGCGTGTGCGGCATCACGGCCGGTGCGGTCACGCACGGGTTTGCCTTCTCCCGCATTCCCATCAGCTTCATCACGCCGCCCTTGCTGTCGGTGATCTTCTGCCTGTTCGCCTTCGAGCGCACGCCGACCCGTCTGGCGCTGGGGACCACTGCGGTGATCTACCTGGCTGGCCTGATTCGCGGCGCCCTCGTCGGCGAGAACATGTTCGCGCGGGCCTGCGCCCTCAAGAATGAAGCGACCACGGCCAACCGGGCACTGGCCGTGGCGCACGAGGATCTGCGCCAGTTTGCCAACCGCATGCAGTACCAGGCCGAGCATGATCTGCTGACCGACCTGCTGGACCGCGCCGGCTTCATGCAGGTGGCTACGCAGGTGATGGCGCGCCACCCGCAGCTATGCCTGATGTTCCTGGACCTGGATGGCTTCAAGGTCATCAACGATGCCTATGGTCACGAAGCCGGTGACCAGGTACTGATCGAAGTGGCGCGGCGCCTGCAGGCCAGCCTGCCTGAGCAGGCCACGCTGGCGCGTCTGGGCGGCGATGAATTCGTGATCCTGTATCCCGTCGGTGCGCATGCGGAGCTTCCCGAGCAGGTGGCGCAGCGGCTCATCGAGGTCATCCGCCAGCCGTTCGCGCGGCTGGCCCATCGCCACATTGGCCTGAGCCTGGGGATCTACCTGTCGCGCGGCGACGATATCAACGAGATGCTGGTTTGCTCGGACGCCGCCATGTATGAGGCCAAACGCCGTGGCCGCAATCAGTTCTACGTCTTCAACGACACGCTGGACGCGCATCTGCAGATGAAGCGAGACGTCGAGCGCGAACTGGCGCAAGCGCTGGCCGATGGTCAGTTGCAGCTCTGGTTCCAGCCCATCGTCCGCGACGGCGGCCTTGCCCTCGATGGCTTCGAAGCCCTGGTGCGCTGGACCCATCCGCGGCATGGGCCCATCGCACCGCCGGACCTCATCGAGATTGCGGCGCTGGCGGGTTTGTCGGAAGAACTGCTGCGCTTCATCATGGGTGAAGTGGCGCAGATGATCCGCTTCATGCAAGACAATGGCCGTGATGACCTGCGGGTGTCGATGAACATCTCGCCGCGCGAAATGGAACGCATCGTCATCGAGGATCTGGTGGTGGCGACCTTGCAGCGCCAGAACCTGCCCGCGCACATGTTGGAGATCGAGATCACCGAAGAGACCGCCATCGACCTGCAGGCCGCCACCGAGACCCTGGCAGCACTGGCCCTGCACGGCGTGAGCATTGCCATCGATGACTTCGGCGTGGGCTATTCCTCGCTGGGTTTCCTGCGTCAGATGCAGGTCTCGCGCGTGAAGATCGATCGCAGCTTCGTCACCGGCCTGGCCGACAAGACCGAGAACCAGGCGCTGGTGTCGGCCGTGCTGCAGCTGGCAGCCTCCTTCGGTTTCCAGGTGGTGGCCGAAGGGGTGGAGAGTGCGCAGGACCTGGCGATTCTGCAATCCATGCAATGTCATGCAATGCAAGGTCACTATTTCGCCGAGCCCATGCCGGCGCACCTGGCGCGCCAGCACGTACTGACATTCGCGCATGTTTGAATGCATGCGTGACAGGTGGCGGAACTAAACTTGAAGCAGATCAAGCTTTGTTCGCTCTGCCTGTTTTGCGGGCATTGCCGCAATTGAGTTCACCTCCGCCTGGAGATATGCTGCGACACAGCAAGCACGCATGAGTGCGTCCGGCCTCATGCGCCCCCTCCAGGAGAACGCCATGTTTCCACCCACGCAGGCCACGCCTGCCGAGCGCTACGGTCAACTCATCCGCGATGCCCTGGGCGCGCAGCCGATGCGGGTCGCCGTCGTCCATCCCTGTTCTGCCGAGGCCTTGCAGGGCGCGCTGGAAGCGCGCGAAGAAGGTCTGCTGGACCCACTGCTGGTCGGGCCTGAAGCCAGGATCCGTCAGGTCGCTGACAAAGCCGGCCTGTCTCTGGCGGGCTTGCAGATCGAGGCGGCCGAACACAGTCACGCCGCTGCGGCGCGCGCCGTCGAACTGGCCGTGCAGGGCCGTGTCGCTGCGCTCATGAAGGGCAGCCTGCACAGCGACGAACTGCTCGGTGCCGTGGTGGCATCCGGCTCCGGACTGCGCACCGAACGCCGCATCAGCCATGTCTATGCCATGGCCATTCCCACCTATGCCAAGCCGCTCATCATCACCGACGCGGCCATCAACATCGCGCCCACCCTGGCGCACAAGCGCGACATCTGCCAGAACGCCATCGACCTGCTGCACGTGATGGGTGTGCCGCGTCCGCATGTGGCGGTGCTGGCAGCGGTTGAGACGGTCAATCCGGCCATGCCCTCGACACTGGATGCCGCGGCCCTGACGGTCATGGCCACGCGCCACCAGATCACCGGCGCGCTGGTCGATGGTCCGCTGGCCTTCGACAATGCCATCAGCCTGCAATCGGCCAGCATCAAGCACATCGAGTCGCCGGTGGCGGGCAGTGCCGACATCCTGCTGGTACCCGACCTCGAAGCCGGCAACATGCTGGCCAAGCAATTGATCTATCTGTCCCAGGCCGAGGCCGCCGGGCTGGTCCTGGGGGCGCGCGTGCCGGTGATTCTCACCAGCCGTGCCGACAGCCTGCGGGTGCGTCTGGCCTCCTCTGCACTGGCGCGCCTGTTCGCCTCGCGCAGCAAGGTACAGGCCGTCGGCAAGGAGGCGCCATGAACCGCTGGCTGCTGACCTTCAATGCGGGGTCGTCGACGATCAAGCTGGGCGTGTTTCGCCTCGATGGCAACAGCGCCAGCAAGATCGGCCACGGCCAGCTCGACTTGCACCTGAGTCCGCTGCGTCTGCGGCTGGAGATCGAGGGTGTGTCCTCGGTCATGGCCATCGATGCCGACCCTGCTGCCTCGATGGACAAGGTGTTGGAACAGGTACTGCATCAACTCGAAGTCGGCCATGAGCAGGGCGCACTCTGTGCGGTCGGTCATCGCGTGGTGCATGGTGGTCTGCACCTGGCGCAGTCCGTCCTGCTGGATGAACGTATCGAAGCGGAACTGGAAGCGCTGGCTCCTCTGGCCCCGCTGCATCAGCCGCAGAACCTGCGCCTGATCCGCGCCATCGCGCGCCTGCGTCCGGGCCTGCCGCAGACGGCTTCCTTCGATACCGCCTTCCATGCCAGCCAGGATGCACTGGCGCGCCGCTTCGCACTGCCGCGCAAGCTGCACGACGAGGGCGTGCTGCGTTATGGTTTTCATGGCATCTCCTACAGTTACATTGCCGCTGAACTGCGCCGGCGCCAGTTGCCCGAGGCGCACGGCAACGTGGTGGTGGCGCACCTGGGCAATGGCGCCAGCCTGTGCGGCATCCAGAACGGCCGCAGCGTCGATGCCAGTACCGGTTTCTCCACGCTGGAAGGCGTGCCCATGGGCACGCGCTGCGGTGCGCTCGATGCCGGCGTATTGCTGTACCTGCTGCAGCAGGGGATGAGCCCGGCGGCAGTGGAAGATTTGCTGTATCACCAGTCGGGCCTGCTGGGGGTCTCCGGCGTGAGCGCCGATGTGCGCACCTTGCAGCAGAGCGGGGAAGTGGCGGCACGCGAGGCACTGGAGTTGTTCGCGCTGCGCTGTGCCGGCGAGGCCGCGCGCCTGGCCACCACCCTGGGCGGCATGGATGCGCTGGTCTTCACGGCCGGCATCGGTGAGCACGACGCCCGCATGCGCGCGGCCATCTGTGCGCGGCTCGACTGGCTGGGCGTGCAGCTCGACCAGAGCGCCAACGAGCAGCATCTCGAATGCATCAGCCACCAGGCCAGCCGCATCCGCGTACTGGTGATTCCGACCAACGAAGAACAGGTCATTGCCGATGACGCGGCAAGACTCATCCACGGGAGCAATCCATGACGACTTCATCTGCCAGCCACGCCCACCATGCCGCCGCCAATCCTGCGGCCGTCGGCCCCGGCAGCGTTCCGCTGTTCTGGCCCATGATGCTGGCCACCGAAGTGTTCCGCCAGGGGCAGGAAGTGGTGGACAAGCATCTGCGTTTTCTCGAAGAAGAAGCCAAGCTGCACGCCACCCATCATCCGCAGATGGCCACCGCCAACCAGGTGCGGTTCAGGCTGCGCACCTTGACCCTGCGTGAATATGGCAAGCCTGCCGACGCCCACGCCCTCCCCACGCTGGTGGTGGCTCCGTTTGCCGGTCACACCTCGGTGATTGCCGATTACTACAAGGGACAAAGCCTGATCGAGACCCTGCTCGCACATGGCGTGCCGCACGTGTTCCTGACCGACTGGCACAGCGCCAGCGAGGACATGAAGGACCTGGAGATCGACAACTATCTGGCTGACCTGTGCGTGGTCATCGACGAACTGGGCGGGCGCGTCAATCTGGTCGGCCTGTGTCAGGGCGGCTGGATATCGGCCATGATCGCGGCGCGCTTCCCGCACAAGGTGCAGCGCATGGTGCTGGCGGGTTCGCCCATCGATGCCGGTGCCGGCGAGGGACCGTTGAAGCAGATGGTGGAGCGTACCCCGATCCGTTTCTACGAAGATCTGGTACGTACCGGCGGCGGGCTCATGCGCGGCAGCTTTATGCTGCAGGGCTGGAAGAACATGCACCCCGACGAGCACTACTTCAACGAACACGTCGACCTGTTCCAGCACATCGACGATCCCGTCTACCTGGCCAAGCGTGAGACCTTTGCGGCCTGGTACGAAACACCCATCGACCTGCCGGGACGCTGGTATCTCCAGGCCATCCGCCAGATCTTCAAGGACAACCTGCTGGCGCGCGGCCAGTACGTGGCACTGGGCAAGACACTCGACCTGCGCGACATCCGCTGCCCGCTCTATCTGCTGGGCGGCGAGCACGACGACATCACCACGCCCGAGCAGGTACTCAACGCGGCGCATCTGGTGGGCACACCGGCGGCGCACATCACGCAGCGCGTGGTGCCGGGCGGGCATATTGGTCTGTTCATGGGAGGGCGCACCCTGGCCGAGACCTGGCCGACGATCGCGCAGTGGCTGGCTGCGCCGCTCAAGGCAGCCTGAGCGGCAGCCTCAGTTAGCGCGGCGGGTGGTCTTGCGGGCGGTGGCTGGTTTGGCCACCGCCTTTTTCCTGGCCGTCGGCGGCGCGGCCTGCACCGGTGCTGCCGCCGCAACGGCGGCCTTGAGGAACCAGGCCAGCACCGACTCGGCGGTCTTGCCGTCGACCATGTGCGGCACGCAGCGATAGGAAAAACTCACGCCTTCGCATAACGCCATCAGCCCGATGGCGATCTCGCGCGGCGGTGCGGCCGGGGCGCTGCCGATCAGGCGGCAGTAGGCTTCGACGAAGCGGGTGATCTGGCCGTAACGCTGCTCCAGGAAGGTGTCCAGATGGGCGCGGAACTTCTCGTCACGCAATGCAATGATGCGTGCTTCCATCCACAAGAGGCTGCATTTGTCATCGCGGTACAGCGCCGAATACTGCACCGCCAGCGCGTCGCGTAGCGCATCGGGTGCGGTCAGCTGGCCGTCGAGGATGCGCTCGAATCCGCGGTCGATGCTTTCCCCCTCGCGGCGCAACAGCTCGAAGAAGAGCTGCTCCTTGTCGTCGAAGTTGGAATAGAAGGCCCCGCGTGAATAGCCGGCCGAGGCGCTGATAT
Organism: Herbaspirillum sp. DW155; assembly: GCF_037076565.1. Taxonomy (NCBI): domain Bacteria; kingdom Pseudomonadati; phylum Pseudomonadota; class Betaproteobacteria; order Burkholderiales; family Oxalobacteraceae; genus Herbaspirillum; species Herbaspirillum sp. DW155. Next base: position 244,806 of record NZ_AP029028.1, read on the forward strand.
CCTCGACGCTGGCCTGCGCATATCCCTTTTGCATGAAAACCGCGTGCGCCGCCTCCAGCAGACGTTCCCGGGTCTGCTCACGGCTTTGCTCGCGGCTGAGTCGTTGGCGTGTCATGGGGCAGGATTCTAGCACTGTCGTATTCAAATACAGTATTGCATCTGAATTCATATGTGCATTAGAATCCCTGAACTTTTGTAAAGAGGCGGACGCGCCGCGATCCGACACTCCTGACACACCCTTTCCCGAAAGGAATGCTGTGAAGCCTGTCTCACGTCCGCGTCCTCTTGCATCCCGTCGCCGCGCCCCGCTGGCGCGCCTGGCGCTGCTGTCCATCCCCTTGACCCTGATGCTGTCGGCCTGCAGCAAGCCCGCGCCGGTCGCCGATGCGCCGCGCGAAGTGGTGGTATTGCAGGCGCAGGAGCGCGGCAGCAACCAGCCGCTGCACCTGCCGGCCGAAGTGCAGTCGCGCTACGTGACCTCGCTGTCCTTCCGCGTCGCCGGCCAGTTGGTGGAGCGCCGCGTGCATCTGGGCGATACCGTGCGCAAGGGTCAGGTCCTGGCCCGTCTTGATCCTGCCGATGCCGACCAGAACGCCGCTTCGGCCCGCGCCGAACTGGCCGCCGCCCGCCTGCACCTGGAAGCTTCCGAGAAGCAGTTGCAGCGCGATACCGCCCAGGCGGCCGAGCAGTTGATCAGCGCCCAGCAACTGGAGCAGAGCCAGGATGCGCACGCTGCTGCGCTCGCGCAGTTCAAGAGCGCGCAGGCCCGCGCCTCCGTGGCCGGCAACCAGAGCGATTACACCACGCTGGTGGCCCGGCATGATGGCGTGATCAGCGCCGAACAGGCCAATACCGGCGACGTCCTCGGTGCCGGGCAGCCGGTCTATTCACTGGCCTGGTCGGGTGCGGTGGACGTCGTGACCGACGTGGCCGACCGCCAGCTGGCCGGTCTGCAGCCCGGTGCGGCCGCCGAGGTCACGCTGGCGGCACTGCCCGGCAAGACCTATCAGGGCCGCGTGCGTGAAATCAGCCCGGCTGCGGATCCGCAAAGCCGCACCTTCCGTATCAAGCTCACCCTGGAACAGCCTGATGCCAATGTGCGCCTGGGCATGACCGGCGAAGTGCGGATCACCCCCGCCGCCACGGCGCAGGGTCAGGTCCTGCTGCTGCCGGCCACGGCCTTGTTCCATCAGGGTGGCAAGCCGGCGGTGTGGATCGTAGGTGGCGACGGCAAGCTGGAACTGCGTCCCGTAACGGTGGCCGCTTATGGCGAGCGCAGTATTTCGCTCTCGCAAGGTGTAGGCACCCATGACAAGGTGGTGGTGCAGGGTGTGCATACCCTGACCGTGGGCGAGAAGGTCAAGCCGGTCGCGCCCCTGCACGCCGAGGACTTTGCCCTATGAGCGCGCCCGGCCGTTTCAATCTTTCTGCCTGGACCCTGCAGCATCAGGCGCTGGTGACGTTCATTCTGGCGCTGGTGACCCTCTTGGGTGTTGGCTCCTATTCCCGCCTCTCGCAATCCGAAGACCCGCCGTTCACCTTCAAGGTGATGGTGATCCAGACCGACTGGCCGGGCGCCACCGCGCGTCAGGTGCAGGAGCAGATCACCGACCGCATCGCGCGCAAGCTGCAGGAGACGCCGGATGTCGATTTCCTGCGCAGCTATTCGCGCCCCGGCCAGTCGCAGCTGTTCTTCACCATCAAGGACACGGCCCCGGCCTCGCAGGTACCGCAGACCTGGTACCAGGTGCGCAAGAAGGTCGGTGACATGGCGGCCCACCTGCCGCAGGGCGTCAAGGGCCCTTACTTCAATGACGAGTTCGGCGACGTCTACACCAACATCTATGCCCTGGCCGGCGACGGCTTCACCCCTGCGCAACTGCGCGACTATGCCGACCAGCTGCGCGGCGAACTGTTGCACGTGCCGGGCGTGGGCAAGATCGATTACTTTGGTGAGCGCCAGGAACACATCTACATCGACATCGGCAACACCCGCATGACGCACCTGGGCATCAGCCCGCAGCAACTGGCCGATGCCATCGGCGGACAGAATGCCGTGGTGCCGGGCGGCCTCATCACCACCGGCAACGACCGTATCTACGTGCGACCCACCGGCCAGTTCGACAACCTGCGCGCGCTGGAAGACAAGCTCATCCACATCAACAACCGCAACTTCCGCCTGGGCGACATCGCCACCATCACGCGCGGCTATGACGAACCGCAGGAACAGGAAATGCGCGCCAACGGCCAGCCCGTGCTGGGCATCGGCGTGACCATGCAGCCCGGCGGCGACGTGATCCGCCTGGGTAAGGCGCTGGACGAGCGTACTGAACAATTGCGCAAGCGCCTGCCCGCAGGCCTCACGCTGACGGCGGTTTCCAGCATGCCGCACGCGGTGGAGAAGTCGGTGGATGACTTTTTGGAAGCGGTGGCCGAGGCGGTGGCCATCGTGCTGGTGGTCAGCCTGGTTTCGCTGGGCATCCGTACCGGCATGGTGGTGGTGATCTCGATTCCCATCGTGCTGGCGGTGACCTCGCTGTTCATGTATCAGTTCGATATCGGCCTGCACAAGGTCTCGCTGGGCACCCTGGTGCTGGCGCTGGGACTGCTGGTGGATGACGCCATCATCGCGGTGGAAATGATGGCGGTCAAACTGGAACAGGGCTGGAACCGCCGCCGCGCCGCCGCCTTCGCCTATACCAGCACGGCCTTCCCGATGCTGACCGGCACCCTGGTGACGGTGGCGGGCTTCCTGCCGATTGCCCTGGCCAAGTCCGGCACCGGTGAATACACGCGCTCCATCTTCGAGGTCTCGGCCATTGCGCTGTTGCTGTCCTGGCTGGCAGCGGTGGTGCTCATTCCGCTCCTGGGCTATCACATGCTCAAGGAAAAACCGGGCACGCTCACCGATGAACAGATCGCCGCCAATCCGCACGCCGGCCACGATGAGGAAGACCACGACCATCCCATCTACCAGACCCGCATCTATACCTGGCTGCGCCGCGCGGTGGCCTGGTGTGTGGCCTTCCGAGGCCGCGTGGTGATTGCCACCACGGTGCTCTTCATCGGTTCGCTGGCCGCCTTCACGCTGGTGCCGCAGCAGTTCTTCCCCAGCTCCGACCGGCCCGAACTGCTGATCGACCTGCGTCTGCCCGAACGCACCTCCTTCGAGGCCACTCAACGCGAAGCGGTGCGCATGGAAGCACTGCTCAAGGGCCGTCCGCAGATCGATCACGTGGTCAGCTTCGTCGGTGTCGGTGCGCCGCGCTTCTACCTGCCGCTGGACCAGCAACTGGCCAGTGCCAACTTCGCCCAGTTCGTGGTCACGGCCAAATCGGTAGAGGACCGCGAAGCCCTGGCGCGCGCCCTGGAAGAGCCGCTGCGCAAGCAGTTCAGCGGGGCGCGCACGCGCCTGACACGACTGGAGAACGGCCCGCCGGTCGGCTTCCCGGTGCAGTTCCGCATCAGCGGCGAACAGATTCCCAAGGTGCGTGCCATTGCCGAACAGGTGGCGGCCGAATTGCGCAAGGAGAGCCGCGCCACCAATATCCAGTTCGACTGGGATGAACCGGCCCAGCGTTCGGTCTCCTTCGAGATCGACCAGAAGCGCGCCGGCGAACTCGGCCTGAGCAGCCAGCAGATCGCCAATTTCCTGGCCATGCAATTGTCGGGCTTCACGGTGACGCAATATCGCGAGCGCGACAAACTCATCAGCGTCGACCTGCGTGCCCCGCGCAGCGAGCGCGTCGATCCCGCGCGCCTGGCCACGCTCTCCATGCCCACGGCCAACGGACCGGTGCCGCTGGCCGCGCTGGGCCAGTTCCACAACACGCTGGAATACGGCGTCATCTGGGAGCGCGACCGCCAGCCCACCATCACGGTGCTGGCCGACGTGCGCGCCGGGGTGCAGGGCATCGACGTCACCAATGCGGTCAATCGCAAGCTTGATGCATTGCGTGCCGAGTTGCCGGTGGGATACCGCATCGACGTGGGCGGGCCGGTGGAAGAAAACGCCAAGGCGCAATCCTCGATCTCGGCCCAGATGCCACTGATGATCATCGCGGTGCTGCTGTTGCTGATGGTGCAGCTGCAAAGTTTCGGCCGCACCCTGATGGTGGTCATGACCGCACCGCTGGGCCTCATCGGTGTGGTCGGCGCGCTGCTGCTGTTCGGCCAGCCGTTCGGCTTCGTCGCCATGCTGGGCACCATCGCCATGCTGGGCATTATCATGCGCAACTCGGTGATCCTGGTGGACCAGATCGAGCAGGACATCGCCGCAGGACGTGGCCGTTTCGATGCCATCGTCGGCGCCACCGTGCGCCGCTTCCGCCCCATCACGCTGACCGCGGCCGCCGCCGTGCTGGCGCTGATCCCGCTGTTGCGTAGCAACTTCTTCGGCCCCATGGCGACCGCCCTGATGGGCGGCATCACCATTGCCACCATCCTGACCCTGTTCTACCTGCCGGCGCTCTATGCGCTGTGCTATCGGGTCAAGCCGGATGAAACCCATCACCGCGACCACGCCGCGCAAGGGAGTCACTGATGAGCGCCGTTCGTTTGATGTTCGCCCCGCGTACGCTGACGCTGGCTTGCGCGCTGCTGCTGTCGGGCTGCGCACTGGGTCCGGCCGGCGATGCACCCGCCATGCCGCAGCCGGCGCACTATGCGGCCGAGGCCACGCCGGCCACGCTGGGCCCGCAGGAAGCGCGCCAGATCTTCGTGCTGGGCCAGCGCGCAGTACCGCAATGGTGGCGCGCCTATGGCTCGCCGCAACTGTCGGCCTGGGTGGAGGAAGCTTTGCGCAGCAATCATTCGCTGGCCCAGGCGGACCGCAATCTCGCCAGCGCCCGCCTGCAATTGCGCGCGCAGATCGATGAATCGCTCTGGCCCACCATCGATGCGGTCGGTCAGGCCCAGCGCCAGCGTGCCCTGGGGTTGCCCAATCTGGGGCCGACCACCAATCTGTACAACGTCTTCGCCGGCCAGATCAGCGCCAGCTATACCTTCGACCTGTTCGGCGTGGAGCGCTTCGCCAATTCGGCGCTGGCCGCTCAGGTCGATGCGCAGTCCTACCAGTTCGATGCGGCGCGCCGGGCGGTGGCGGCCAATGTGGTCATCAGCGCCATCAACGCTGCTTCGCTGCGCGCGCAGGTGGAACGCACCGAGCGCCTGGTGGCGCTGGCCGATGCCGATGTGGAAGAGTTGCAGCGCCGTCTGGCGCTGGGTGCGGTCTCCGGTGATGAGGTGCTGTCCGCCCGCGCCAGTGCGCAATCGCTGCGCGCCAGCCTGCCCGGCCTGAAGGCGCAATGGCAGGGTGCGCGCCATGCGTTGGCCGTACTCATGGGTCGCACCCCGGATGCCGCGCCGCCCGATCTTGATATCGCCAGCCTGAAGCTGCCAGAGCAGGTGCCCATGACAGTGCCTTCGGAACTGCTGCGCCAGCGGCCCGATATCCTGGCCGCCGATGCCGCGCTGAAGGTCGCGGCCGCCCAGCAGGCGCTGGCCACGGCCGAGATGTTCCCCCGGCTTTCGATCAGCGCATCGTTCGGCCAGTCCGGGTTCTCGTGGGCCAAGGCCACCAGCGGTGCCGGTGCGGTATGGGGATTGGGCGCGTCGCTGACGCAGCCGCTGTTTCATGGCGGCGCGCTGCGGGCCAGGCGCGATGCGGCCGGCGAAAGCTATCTGGCGGCCGAAGCCAATTATCGCCAGACCGTGTTGAATGCATTCCAGAATGTGGCCGATAGCCTGGTCGCCCTGACCCAGGATGCCGATGCCCTGCAGGCCTCGGCAGCGGCGCGCATGGCTTCCGAGCAGGGCTGGCGCAACGCGCAACGCCGCGCACAACTGGGGGCCTATCCGGCCAGTGCCACCCGCGCCGGCGAACGCCAGTATCTCAATGCCAGCCTCAGCGAGATTCGCGCCACGGCCAGCCGCCTGAGCGCTACGGCCACGCTGTTCCAGGCCATGGGTGTGGGCCTGGAAGAGGTGCCGGCCGCGCCGTCACGGCCAGCGCAGCCCTGAGGCGGGGATGCCGGTCAGCCCTTGCTGGCGCCGAAGGTCAGCCCGGCCACGAACTGTTTCTGCATCACGAAGAACAGGATCACCGAGGGCAGCGCCGCCAGGATGGAACCGGCCGAGACCAGGTTCCAGGCAGTGGTCCATTGCCCGCGCAGCGCGGCCACGCCCACCGTGATGGGCGCCACGTCATCACCCTGGGTCAGCACCAGCGCCCAGAAGTAATCGTTCCAGACGAAGGTGAAGACCAGCACCGCCAGGGCCGCCAGTGCCGGGCGGATCAGCGGCAGCACGATGCGGTAGAACACCGTCCATTCGCTGGCGCCCTCGATGCGCGCCGCCTCGATCATCTCGAAGGGTAGCTGCTTGATGAAGTTGCGCAGGAACAGCGTACAGAATCCGGTCTGCATGGCGATATGGAACAGCATCATCCCGGTGATGGTATTGAACAGACCCAGCGACAGCGTAAGGTCGCGCACCGGAATCATCAGGATCTGCTGCGGTACGAAGTTGCAGGCCACGAAGGTGGCAAAGAGCAGCGTATTGCCCCGGAACTGGTAGGTCGACAGCGCAAAGCCGGCCATGGCCGCTAGCGAGATGGCGCCGATCACCGAGGGAACGGTGATGAGGCAGCTGTTCCAGAAGTAATGCAGCATCGGCGAAGCGGTCAGCGCCTCGCGGTAATTGTCCAGCATGGCGAAGTCCTGCGGCCAGCCCCAGTAGTTGCCGGCCATCAGTTCATCGTTGGAGCGCATCGAGGTGACCAGCGCGGTCAGCATCGGCAGCAGCCAGATCAGCAGCGCCACCGGCAGCGAGGCCCGGTAGAGCGCGCGGTTGATGGGCTTCCATTTTTCTATCGGCATGGGAAACATGGCGATCCCTCTTCTCTGTCTGAATGTTTAGCGTTTAGCGTTCAGCGCGCAGCATGCGGCGCAGCTGATAGATGATGTAGACCAGCATGATGGCAAAGAGCGTCACCGCCACTGCGGCCGAATACCCCTGGCGGTAATACTTGATGGCCTGGTCATAGGCGTAGTACGCCAGCACGGTGGAACTCTCGTAGGGACCGCCGCTGGTCATCACGGAAATCAGGTCGAAGCTGCGCAGTGCACCGATGATGCTGACCACGAAGGCCATGAAGGTGGTCGAACGCAGTTGCGGCAGGATCACGTAGCGCAGCATGGTCCAGCCTTTCGCGCCTTCCATGCGTGCCGCTTCGACCTGATCGTGGTTCAGCGCCGTCAGACCGGTAAGGAAGAGGATCATGCAGTACGCAGTCTGCGGCCACAGCGCGGCGAAGATGATGCCGAAGGTGGCATAGCGCGCATCACCCAGCACCGGCACACCCTCGCCCAGGAACAAGGACAGCAGGCCGAAGCTGGGATCATAGAACCAGCTGTAGATCAGCCCCACTACCACGCCCGAGAGCACGAAGGGCGCGAAGAACAGCGACTTCACCACGCGCATGCCGCGCACCTTCTGGTTCAGGTAGAGCGCGATGACCAGGCCCATGGGCGGGGCCAGCAGGAACATGAGCAGCCACAGCACGTTGTTCTTCAAGGCCGTGTAGAAGGTCGGCGCATGGAACAGTTCGATGTAGTTGGCCAGGCCCACGTATTTGGGGTCGGTCATCCCATCCCAGCTGAAGAAGCTGAGATAGATCGTATAGAAAATCGGGTACAGCACGTAGACCAGCGTCATCACGCAGGCCGGCGCCAGGAACCAGAAGGCCGCGCGATTGCGGCGGGCGGCACTGCGCTGCGGGCCGGTGACCGGCGTGGCAGCCGATGGGCTCGCGGGCGGCTGCGCGGCGGAAGTGGGCGCTAGCATGGCGGGGGTCTCCTTCTTTTTCGGCGGGGCATTGCCGCGGCCTGGCAGCGGCAATGCCCCGGATGGACTGCCTGGACGAGCCAGGCATCAACGACGATCAGGACTTCTTGTAGATGCGCTTGCGGCTTTGCTCCAGCTCGTTGAGCACGTCATCGATCTTGGCCGGATCGCTGACGAACTTCTGCATGCCCTTCATGCCTTCATCGGCCATTTCCTTGGTCATGTCGCGATCATAGAACTGCGAAATGCCGCCCTTGGCATTGGAGAGGATCTCGAAACCGATGCGCGAGATCGGATCGGCCGGGGCCGGCGACTTGCTGTTGGCCGGCAGCGAACCCAGACCATCGGCCAGCTTGGCGCTGATGGCAGGGGTTCCCACGAAGGCGATGAAGCGGTGGGCATCGGCCTTGTTGCGGGCCTTGGCCGGGATGTGGATGGATTCGGTCGGACCTTCTTCGGCCGTCGGCACATTGGCATCGATGATGGGGAACTGGAAGTAACCCATCTCCGGTGCCAGCTTGGCCGGGAAGCCCTTGGCGATGAAGGTGCCCATCAGCATCATGGCCGCCTTGCCCTGGAACAGGAAGGGTTGCGCGCCATCCAGGTCATACGACAGCGCATTGTCGATGAAGTACTTGTTGTCGATCAGGCTCTTCCAGGCGGTGTAGACCTTCTTCACGCGCGGGTCGGTGTAGGCGATGTCGCCGGCCATCAACTGCTGGTGGAAGGCATTGCCGTTGATGCGCAGGTCGAGATAATCGAACCAGCCGGCCAGGGTCCACGCATCGCGGCCACCCACGGCGATGGGGGCGATACCGGCGGCCTTCAACTTCTTGCAGGCATCCAGGAATTCATCCCAGGTCTTGGGTTCGCCGGCGATGCCGACCTTCTTGAACAAGTCCTTGCGATAGAACATGCCCCAGGAGTAATACACGGTCGGGGCCGAATACTGCTTACCCTGCCAGGACGAGGCTTCCTTGGTGGAAGCGTAGGTGCTGTCCCAGCCGTTCTTCTTCCAGTCCTCGCTCAGGTCTTCCAGCAGGCCGCGGCTGGCATAGAAGGCCATGCGTTCACCGTTGTGCCAGTTGATGATGTCCGGGGCCTGGGTCGAGAGCCAGCCCGGCAGTTGCACCTTGTAGGCTTCTTCTTCGATGAAGGACACCTTGACGTCCACGTCCGGGTTGGCCTTCTTGAATTCATCCACCGTGGATTGCCACACGTTGCGCTGTACCGCGCCCTTGTAGGCGATGTTGACGGCCAGTGTGCCTGCCACGGCGGCGGCGCTCCAGGCGGCGGATGCGGCCAGGCAGCCGGCGATCACGGTCATGCGAATCATCTTTTTCATTGTTGTCTCCGAATGTTTGGTTCAAACAGCTGGTGTCTATGGATAGGATCTGTATGGTTCTTGCACGCTTTCTTGCGCAGGTTCTTTGCCTGCTTGCGCAGCGGCGGCCGCAGCCGCCGTGCTGTCTTCCCGAGTGAGGCTGGCGTCCTTCTTATCCTTGCTTGCGACGATAGATGGCCACGCCCTGCGGCTCCAGCGCCGCCTGTCCGACCAGGAACTGCGCGCCCTCTGCGTGCGGCAGCTGGATCGGCGCGTCGCTGTAGTTGAAGGCGAACTGCAAGCCGCCGCGCTGCTGCAACCGCAGGCCTTCGGGCAGGCGTTGCGGCGCCAGTCCGGCGGCACGTGCCACGGCTTCGAAGTAGCCCGTGGTCAGCCCGGCATCGAAGATGCCGGCCAGGTAATGCGCGCGGTCCTTTTGCACGATTGCCGGATGGCCGTCACCAAATTTCGCGATAGTTTTCAGGCCTTCGCCATCGGCTTCGATCAGGTCACGCCAGTAGCGGGCCTGACCCTGCACCGTGCCGAACTGCACCGTCTCGCTGACATTGGGGCGCAGCGATTCGACGCGCCACACCCGCATCGGCAGCAGTTGTTGCAGCGGGCCCGGCGGCAGGGTCGAGGGGATCTGCAGCGAGGGGGTCTTGGAGCCGCTGCGCGGACCGAACACCACCTGCGCACCGCTTTGCGCGATGCGGCCCGGCAGGTCTTCCGGCACGATGGGCAGCGGCGGCACCACGATCATGGCATAGCCCTGCAGGTCGGCGTTGAGGGGGACGATATCCACGTCGAGGCCGAGCGAACGCAGGGTCGAGTAGTAGTCGAAGGCGAAATGCGCATACTCGAAATCGATGCCCTGGAAGTGGATTTCGAAGAGCCACTTGGCATCGTAATCGAACAGCAGCGCCACCTTGCCGCGCGGCTGGGCCAGCGCGCCGTTGGCGTTTTCCACCGCGATGATTTCCTGGGCCACGCGTTCGGCCTCGGTACCGCCCACGTCCAGCCGATTGTCCGGGCGGTTAAGTCCCGCATGCAACTGTTCTTGCGCGAACGGGCACTGGCGCCAGCGGAAATAGGAGACGCAACCGGCACCATGCGAGAAGGCTTCCCAGCTCCACAGCCGCACCATGCCCGGCAGCGGGGCCGGGTTCCAGTGCGCCCAGTTCACCGGACCGGGCTGTTGTTCCATCACCCAGAACGGCTTGGCCGACATGCCGCGATAGAGGTCATGGTTGAAGCTGGCGAAATCCGGATGGCCGGTGCGCAACCAGCGGGCCTTGGTTTCGGCGTCGTACCACATCACCTCCAGCGCACCCAATGGATAGCTGTCCCAGGTGGCCACGTCGAGATCGGCGGCCACCGGATAGTGATCGAACTCCAGGAACATCTGCATGAAGTTGTGCACCATCAGCCGGCCCGGCGAGAGCGGGCGCAGGATCTCGACCTGCATGCGGTTGTAGCGCACCACTTCGTCGGAGGCAAAGCGACGGTAGTCGAGACGATGCGAGGGATGCGCCTCGGTCACGGTGCCGATGGGCGCATCGATCTCGTCGAAGCTGCGATATTCCATGCTCCAGAACACCGTGCCCCAGGCCGCATTGAGCGCCTCGATGCTGCCATAGCGCTGGCGCAGCCACTGGCGGAAGCGGCGCTGGGCCGAGGGCGAGTAGCTGACCACGGTCTGGTGGCAGCCGTATTCATTGTCGAGCTGCCAGGCGGTCACCGCCGGATGCTGGCCGTAGCGCTCGCCCAGCAGGCGCACGATGCGCTGCGATTCTTCGTAGTAGGAGTCCGAGGAAAAATCGTAATGACGACGCGAACCGAAGCCGCGTTCGCGGCCGTTGGCATCCACCGCCAGCACGTCGTCATGACGATCGATGAGCCACTTTGGGGGCGTTGCGGTCGGGGTGCACATCACCACCTCCAGACCATGCCTGGCCAGCACCTCGATGGCGCGGTCCAGCCAGTCCCAGCGCAGGTCGCCGGGCGAGGGCTCGATGCGGCTCCAGGCGAATTCGCCGATGCGCACCTGCTTGATACCGAGCGCCTGCATGCGCTGGGCATCGCTTTCCCAGAGGGACTCGGGCCAATGTTCCGGGTAGTAACAGACTCCCAATCGTAACGACATGATCGTGGTTCCTTAGCGGTAGTGAAGCGTGGAAAGAGGAGGGGCGGCGACAGTGCCTGTTCAGGCTGCGGCGGCCAGGCCCGGATGAACCTGCGTGCGCGCCAGCGCCATGCCGTCCTGGTCGAACAGATAGGCGCAGGCGGGCGCAACCGACACGCGCAGGCGCTCGCCGCGCGCAATGCGGGCGTCGCCGGGGGCCTTGGCCACCAGCGGCTGGCCGGCCGGTTCGTCCAGATGCACATAGGTCTGTTCGCCCAGGCGTTCCACCAGCATCACCTCGCGGGTGATGCCGTACTGGCCCTGGCTGCCGATTTCCATGTGCTCGGGGCGCACGCCCAGGGTCACCTGCTGGCCCGGCTGCACCGCGCCCTTGGCAGCCACCAGCAGTGTTTCCTCGCTGTGCTGCAGGCGGATCAGGATGCCGTTCTCCTGCGCACTCACCACCTGCGCGGGCAGGAAGTTCATGCGCGGCGAACCGATGAAGCCGGCCACGAAACGATTGCGCGGATGGTGATACAGCTCCATGGGTGCGCCCACCTGGGCGATGCTGCCGAAGCGCTGGGTATCGGCACCGGCATGCAGCAGCACGATGCGGTCGGCCAGGGTCATCGCTTCGACCTGATCGTGCGTGACGTAGACCACGCTGGCCTGTTCGAACTGGCGATGCAGGCGGGCGATCTCGATGCGGGTCTGGCTGCGCAGGGTGGCGTCCAGGTTCGACAGCGGTTCGTCGAACAGGAACACGCCCGGACGCCGCACGATGGCGCGCCCGATGGCCACGCGCTGGCGCTGGCCGCCGGAGAGTTCCTTGGGCTTGCGCTGCAGCAGTTCTTCCAGTTGCAGGATGCGGGCGGCCTCGCGCACCTTCTGTTCGATCTCGGCCTTGGGCAGCTTGGCCAGGGTCAGGCCGAAGCTCATGTTTTCATACACCGTCATGTGCGGGAACAGCGCATAGCTCTGGAACACCATCGCTACCGAACGCTGCGCCGAGGGCACATCATTGACGCGCTTGCCACCGATGAAAAGATCGCCGCTGGTCAAATCCTCCAGCCCCGCGATGCTGCGCAGTAGCGTGGATTTGCCGCAGCCGGACGGACCGAGGAAGACACAGAATTCATGTTCGCCAATGTCGAGGTCGACATTGCGGATCACCGGCGGTGCGTCGCCGTAGGCTTTTTGTGCTGCACGCAAGCTGATGCTGGCCATCACGTTTTCCTAACAGAAATGGATTGCGGGGCAGGGCGCCAGGAGGCAGATGCAGCCTCAGGTTAAGCGCTTAATCAAGTGAGCCAAAAAAAAGATCGCCTGAGTTTCCTGTGTGCAATCGGAGGGTTGTCTCCACGTCGTTGTTCTGAGCGTGTTGCCGTCTTTGGTTGGCAAATATTTTGGCTGATCATACCCATCTTGCATGCCCCACGCAACAACAATCCTGTAACCGGACCCTGCCAGCTTTTTGTCAGGAAACGCCTCTGCGGCCGCGTAAACTGTTTCGCCATTTCCGCCGGACGCGGCTGCCGACGAACCTGCCATGGCAGGGCGCGCGCGTTGACAAGCCAGGCATAAGCGGTTTGAATGCGAGGGCCTCCAATTCCATGCACCCATGACCACCTTATCCGAAGTTGCCCGTCTGGCCGGTGTCACCTCGGCCACTGTGTCCAACGTCTTGCGCCAGCGCGGCAAGGTTGGCGAGCAGACACGCCAGCGCGTGCTGGAAGCGGTCGCCCAGCTCGGCTATCGTCCGCACCTCACTGCCCGTGCCCTGGCCGAGGGACGCGCGCCCACGCTGGCACTGGTGGTCTCCAGCATTGCCAACCCCTTCTATCCGGAATTCGCACTGGCCGCCGAGCGCGCGGCGCGCGAGCGTGGCCGTTTCCTGATCGTCTGCAATACCAATGACGATCCCGATACCGGTCGTGCCTATCTGGACCAGATCGCCGGCACGCTCTCGGACGGCGTACTCATCATGAACGCCAACCTGCCCATGGATGAGTTGAAGAAGACCGAACAGCGCGGCGCACCGGTGGTGCTGTGCATGTGGGAAAAACCCGATGCACCGCCCGAGCTGCCCTGCATCGCGGTGGATTTCTTCGCGGCCGGGGCGATCGCTGCGCAGCACCTGCTGGGGCTGGGCCATCGCCACATCGGTGCACTGGTCGGCAGCAAGAAGAGCGGCATCCATGCGGAACGCTATCGCGGCTTCGTGGAGGCCTGTGCTGCTGCGGGCGTGAAGCACACCCTGCAGAGCGCCCGCTATATCGGCGATACGGTCGAGGCGGGCTACCAGGCCGCCATGGCGCTGCTACGCGAGGAGCCGCAACTGACGGCGATCTTTGCCAGCAACGACCTGCCCGCGTTGGGCGCCATGAATGCCGTCGCCGACCTCGGCCTGAACGTGCCGCGCGACATCTCCGTGATCGGCATCACCGATATCCAGTGGGCGCGCGTCTCACGGCCGGCCTTGACCACCGTGGCGGTGCCCACCGCGGAAGCAGCACGCATGTCCATCGACCTGCTGCTGGCCCTGATCGAGCGCCGCAGCGCTTCGCCCGTGATGCGCGTGACGGCCACGCCGCAACTGGTGGAACGCGCCTCCACGGCGGTGCCGCGCAAGCGCAAGCGCAAGCGCTGAAGGCCGGATCAACGCCGCTGCAAGCTTTCCAGATAGGCGCAGAACATGTCGGCCATGGCTTGGCCATAGGCACGTATTTCTCTCGCCGGTGGCGTGCCGCGCGAGAGATGTTCCCCCGCCGTGGTGAGGGTGGTCATGAGCAGTTCGCCGGCGCGCTTGCGCTTTGGCGCAGTGACCCCGGGCAAGGCCTCCCGCATGAACTGCGCGATGATGCCATCCCAGGCATGGCGCATGTCCTCGGCCTCTCTGGCATCACGATAGAGCGGGGCGGCATCGGCCAGCGCCATCCTGATCCGGGCTTCCTCGAATTCGCTGCGCAGGAAGGCGTGCACCAGTTCGCGCAAGCGCTGGTGCGGCGGCTTGCGCGCGTCCTGCAACAGCTCGCGCACCATCTCCGTGGTTTGCTGCCATTCATCGGCCTGCAGGCGAAACAGGATGGCGGCCTTGTTGGGGAAATACTGATACACCGATCCCACGCTCACCCCCGCCCGCTCGGCCACGCGCGCCGTGGTGAAACGCGGTGCGCCCTCACGCAGCAAAACCTGAACAGCCGCCTCCAGGATGGCCGCCACCAGTTCGGTGGAACGGGCTTGCCGGGGTGTCTTGCGCAGGGAAATCTCAGGGCGGCGTGGCTTGCTCATGGCATCGAATGAAAAGAGAAAAGACGGAATCGAAATGCGACTAGGAAACCTGACGGATCAGTCGCATACTGAAAAACGACGGGATGTGACGAATTCGTCGCATTCTACTGCGTAGCGCCGACCTCATCAATGCGCTGCTGCGCAGCCTTTTTCGATGCTCCATTTCACATTCTTCTTCCATATTTTTCTTCGAGGTATCCCCATGAACGGAAAACCGGCGGGTCAACCCATCTCCCTCACGCCATCCCCCGGCGCCGGCAGCGGCGTACGGGTCTTCCTGGTACTCGCACCGCTGACGCTGGCGGTCTTCATCGCCTTTCTCACCATCGGCCTGCAATTGCCGGTGCTGCCCTTGCATCTGAAGGATGTCCTGGGCATGAACGCCACCGTGGTCGGCATCGTGGTGGGTGCGCAGTTTGCGGCAGCCTTGCTCTCCCGCGCCTGGGCCGGCAACGTGGCTGACCTGCGCGGTGCCAAGCGCGCCGTGGTGGGCGGCTTCGTGGCAGCGGCCTGCTCCGGGCTGATCTATCTGGCCTCACTGCTGTGGCTGGATCAGCCGGTGGTGTCGGTGGCGGTGCTGCTGGCCGGACGCGTCCTGCTGGCGCTGGGCGAGAGCCTGGTCATCACCGGCACCATGGGCTGGGGCATCGCCCTGGTCGGACCGCAGCATGGCGGCAAGGTGATGGCCTGGCTCGGCATTGCCATCTATGCGGCCATGGCCGGCGGCGCACCGCTGGGTGTGGCGGTGAACAAAGTCTGGGGATTTGCCGGGATTGCCGGCGTGAGCGTGGCGCTGCCCTTGCTGGCACTGCTGGTTGTCAGTCCGCAGCGCGGCGTGGCGGCCAGCGCGGCACGGCGTACGCCCTTCTACAAGGTGCTGGGTGCGGTGTGGCAGCCGGGTTTGGGGCTGGCCTTGTCCAGCGTGGGATTCGGCGTCATCACGGCTTTCATCGCCTTGCTGTTTGCCGCCCGTTCGTGGGGAGACTCTTCGCTGGCCTTCACCAGTTTCGGCATCGCCTTCATCGTGGCACGCCTGTTCTTTGCCCATCTGCCGGATCAGATCGGTGGCGCCAGGGTGGCGCTGGTCTGCGTGGTCATTGAAGTGCTGGGCCAGCTACTGATCTGGCAGGCGGGAACGGCATGGGTGGCTTATGCGGGGGCTGCGTTGACCGGGTTTGGCTATTCGCTGGTGTTCCCCGGTTTCGGCGTGGAAGCGATGCGCCGCGCGCCGCCGCAGACGCGCGGCCTGGCGATGGGGGCCTACGTGGCTTTCCTCGACCTGTCGCTGGGCATCACCAGCCCCTTGGCCGGTGCGCTGGCCAGCCATGCGGGGGTGCAGAGTGTGTATCTCGCCGGGGCCATCGTCGTGGGCTTGTCGATGCTGGTGGCCGTGGCTTTGCTTCGTTCAGTGAAAACCGGCAATTGAGCAAAACATCTTCCTTGTCCGTCGCCGAGGGGCGGTAGCAATGAAGCCAAAATCTAGAAAATCTACTAAATGATTTCGACCGACTGTTCGGTAGCATGCAGAGCTTTTCCGGTTCTGCGTTCAGACCATGACAGCCACTTCCTCGATGACCTCCGCGCCGCTCGGCGCGCTGTTGAATCTCCTGACGCACGAGCGTCGGCTGCTGAGGCTGCACCTGCCTCCCTCCGCACCTGCACCCGTACAGCATCTGGTCGCCTTGCAGGTCAGCGGAACGGAGGCTGTCTGCGGCAACGTGCTGTACCGCCTGCAGTGCGCCAGCAGCACATCGGATATCGCTGTCCACGATCTGCAAGGACTTCCCGTCGGATTTTCCGTGAAGGATACCGAAGGGAGCACAGCATTGGTGTGCGGCCTGGCCAGCGCCGTGCGGCAAGTCTACTCGGAAGCCGGCGCGGTGCTGTTCGAGCTCGAACTCTGCGATGCACTGCATCTGCTGGAGCAGCGCAAGACCTGGCGCGTTTTCTGCGACCGTTCGGTACCGGACATCAGCGAGCAGATCCTCACCGAGCATCGCCAGGACAATAGCGTCCTGGCTGCCGCCTTGCGGTGGCACACCAGTGGCTTGCGCAATACCTATCCACAGCGGGCTTTCGTCATGCAGGCCGGCGAAAGCGATGCCGCCTTCCTCCAGCGGCTATGGCGCCAGGAAGGCATTGCCTGGCATTTTCGCTTTACGCTGGAGGGCGATGAGCCCGTCCATCATCTGCATCTGGCTGACCATCCGACGGCCTATCCCGACCAGTCTGCTCTGGCCTTGCGTTACCACCGCGCCGACGCACTCGAACAGACCGATACGGTGACGCATTGGGAAGCCTGGTGCGAGCAAGCGATCGATGAAGTCACGCTGGCCGCTTTCGATTACAAATCCAACCGGTGTCTGCAAGCGCAGGAGGATGCGCTACGTGGTGAAGATACGGCAGGTCTTGCGCTCGCACGCACGCTGGGCCACTACGAATATGCCCCGCCGTTCCTGGCGGCAGGGCCGGCTCACCAGCGGCAAATGACCAGAAGCAGGATGGCCGCCCATGAAATGGCTGCGCAAGGCTACCGTGCCCGCAGTGTGGTGCGCTCCTTGCGTGGCGGCACCGTATTCGCCCTGAGCGGCCATCCTCTCATCGATGCGCTGCCCGGGAACGCCCGCCGTTTCACCGTCACGCAGGTCAGGCTCTACGCGCGTAACAGTCTGGTCCTTGATGTGCCATGGATGGCTGCGCTGATGCAGGACTGGTTACCGGCGCGCGACAGTCTGGGTGATCAGACTGCGCTGGACGTACCTGTCTACTGCAATGCGTTTGAGTGCGTTCAGCGCGACACCGCCATCGTGCCATCTTATGACCCGGACGACGTACCCAAGTTAGGCATGATGAGTGCGCTCGTCGTCGGGGATGGGGACAAGGAGGTCGATGTCGATGAGATGGGGCGCATCGCCGTGCGCTTTCTCTTCACCCGGCCCGAAGAGCATCCGCGTCAGCGTGGTGCCAGCGGGACTGCCAGCGACTCTGCTCGCATCCGCGTCCTGCAGCCCTGGGCCGATGCAGGCTTTGGCACTGCCTTCTGGCCCAGGGTCGGCAGCGAGATCCTGATCGGTTTTCTGCAGAATCATCCCGACAAGCCGGTGGCCTTGGGTGGCCTCTACGATGGCACGCACTGCCCGCCGCTGTTTTCACACCGGGGCAAGCTGCCGGAGAACAGTGCACTGTCCGGGATACGCAGCAAGGAATTCAAGGCGGACCGGCACAGCCACCTGCGCTTCGACGATAGTGCAGGTCAGATCAGTGCCCAGCTCCTCTCGGACCATGCCAACACCCAACTCAACCAGGGCTGGCTTGGCTCTCCCCGTGCGGAAGGGAATTCCACACCGCGCGGCGAAGGATTTGAGCTGGCCACCGATGCTGCTGGTTGCTTGCGCACGGCACATGGCCTGCTCATCACCGCCTTCGCCCGCCTCAACGCCAGCGGCCACCAGCTTGCCCGGGAAGAGACACTCGCGCTGATGCAGCAATGCGTGCAGCTCTTTACCGGCATCGGCAATTACGCAGCCCGGCACCAGGCCACGGCCGCCGATCATGATGCACATGAGAGTCTTTATCGTCATTTGCAGCAGTGGGAGAACGGTTCCAATACCGCACCCTCCGCAGGGGAGGGTGGCACACCGGTGGTCGCCATCACCGCACCTGCCGGCCTGCACTTCAGTACCCCCGAGACCGCCGTCATGCATGCTGGCGAGAACTGCGACACCGTGGCGCTGCGCCATATCCAGCTGACCAGCGGCGAGCATCTGACGGCCAATGCAGGCAAGGGCATGTCGCTATTTGCCCAGTCGGAAGACCTCAAGCTGATCGCACATCAGGGCGAGCTCAAGCTGCAATCGCAGCACAACGACACCAGTGTGGCTGCGGCCAGGAATCTGAGCCTGAGCGCCAGCGACGGCAAGGTGCAGATCATCGCGGCCGACGAGATCTTGCTCGCGACCGCAGACGGCAGCTATCTGCGTCTTGGGGGAGGAAAGATCGACATGGGTTGCAGCGGGGCGGCGTCGATCCATGCGGCCAAGCATCACTGGCTCGATGCACAGACCACATCCGGCGAGTTGCCCACGTTCGCCAAGGAGGAGGTGGGCCGCAAGCCGGTCCTGGCACGCCCGACCGATGACCAGAGCGTGCCGGGTGCACGCTTCGAGATCGACCGCAGTGACGGTACCAGGCTGACCGGGAAGACCGATGAGCAAGGCGCGACCGGTGCGATTTCCAGAGATGCATTCGAACAGCTGCACATTCGCTTTCTCGATGCCGATTCCTGAAGGAGAACGAGTTCATGAGCACGACATCCGGTGCAGCACGATCTTCCCGCGTGATTGGCGGCGGCAAATTCACCCTCCTGCCCAATCATGGCGAGGCGCGTTTCTACAAGACCTTGCCCTTGCCCGGGGTCATCATCCTGGTGCATGGCGTGAACTCCGATGGAGAGTGGTACGAGAGCACGGAACGCGGCCTGTGCGAGGGGCTCAATGAGAGACTGGCCCGGCGACCCGAGCAGATGGTCTACAGCGGGCCGGCTTCGGGGCGCCTGATGCCGGCGCAATACACGCCAGAACTCACGGCCGACGGCTATCTCGCACCCCGGCGCAGTGCGGACAACTTCATCGATGCCGGGTCCCACTATTCCCCGGTCATCCGATTTCGCTGGGGATACAAGGCCAGCAAGACCGAGCTCAGGCAATTCGGCAAGAACGTGTGGCTCAACGAGAACGATTACTGGGGCGGCGGGCCGTTCGCCAACGGCTGTTCGGCCATCGCCGATCTCTGGACGGAAGGACTCAATGACCGTCTGTTCCTGTGGTTGACGGCGCAACATCTCAATCCGGTGTCGGGGCGCGACGTCTATCGCTGCCCGCACCGCGCCTACTATGTGCACGCCGCGTTGCGTCTGGCGCGGCTCATCAAGTCCGTGCGCGACAGGCAGGCGGACTGTCCCATCACGGTGATGTGCCACAGCCAGGGCAACATGGTGGGGATTGCTGCGGCCTTTCTGGCCGACCGGCTTGGCGTGCAGGCGGATAACTATCTGCTGTGCAATCCGCCGCTGAGTCTGCTGCCGGACAATTTCACGGAAAACTGGAGCCAGAGGGGCAGCAGCGATTCGCAAGGGTCTCTGGGACGGCAGACCTACCGGGCGCGGGTGGAGACGCTGAAGAATTTCTTTGCGCTGTTGCGGGCCCGTGCCGCCCGCGCGCACGCGGACGACAGGATCGACAAGGAAATGGCCAACAGCAATCCCAAGCTGGGTCCCGCTTTCACGGCCGCAGGAGACCGACAGCGCCACGGGCTCAATGGGTCCACCTTTGGCCGGGTGACCCTGTATTGCAACCCGCACGACCAAGTGATTTCGGCCACAACCGTGCAGGGGATAGGCTGGCGCGGCATGAGTGAGCAGGAGATTGAGGTCACCAACGGCCGGGGCGTGTTCGTGCAGCGTGTTTTCGCGCATCAGTATCTGGTGGGACAGACACCGGGGAAGTCTTATCGCTATTGGGACGACCGCTGGAACAAGGATGCCGGAGCCGGCAAGGACGGGTTCTGGCATCCTCCTTCGCCCATCGTCGCCTATCGGTTCTGGCAGGGACTGGCGTCGAACGAAACCATCATCGGGAAAATCGCAACGGCAGTGACTCAGCCGCTGATGCGGTACATCGAGTTGAGCAGAGAGCGTGTCAATGCCAGCGTCGCGAAGAGCTGGTCGATTCCGGTTGACGCGCCTGAACTGCCGCGCCATTTTTTGCCGACGGCCTATCGCTATGGAAATCTGAGTCCGCAGTTTGATGAGGGTATCGATGCTGCTGGCAATGCACGGCAAGCACGTAAAAGCGAGGTCAATAAAAAATCTGGCGATCCCTATGACGAGCATGCCACGCTCACGTCGGAGGATGGCTCAGTCAACGATGCTGCGCAGGGAGACCAGGACTCGGAGGCCCGATTGCGCTACGAGCATCGGGCGCGCTTGCGGATGCAGGCTAGGCGGGGCGACATAGCTGATGCACAGGGGAACGTCGCCGGAGAACAGCCTGGCGGACGCGCCACCGAGGAATATCAAGCGTGGCGGACCGAGCAGATCGGCAAATTCCTGAAGGAAGGCGTGGACCAGAGTGCTACGGATCATTCGACGATCGTGACCAATTCGGAGCATGCAAGGTTGGCGGCGGCTTATGACGTGGCTGTTGGGGTTTGTACGCTCAGTGAGGAAGAGATGCGGGAGCTGCGGGTTGAGGCGGATTGGCGGTATGGTACCGGACTTGAAGAAAAACACCCTCATCGCTATTTCAGGGAGTACTTTGCTCAGAGCACCATGCAGGGAAAATCTCTAGAAGATTGGCTCTCGAATGAGGAGGAAACTCGGCCGTCGGGCATCGTGGATGAGCGCTCCTGGAAGATAGCTAAGCCGGAGGCGAGGTAATGAGCATCTCTCAGAAAAAAGTCCTTCGCCGAATTGTGCTCTTTTCTTTAGTGCTGATCGCGATGTTTTTTGTCAGCTTGGGAAGGATGTATTTCCTCGATCAAGAACAACCCCGTCATTGGGAAACAGGAGATTTGATGAACCGATTGATATTCCTTCCGCTATCTATTGCGGCATTGGTGGTGCTGATCGTAACTGCTGTCATGCATCGTTCTTCCAGAGCCACAGAAATGACCGGGTCGCCTGTATTGGTGAACGCGGAGCACTTCAAGGCACAGGTCGTAGGTGTTCAATGGCTCAACCCGCTGATAAGAAGAGACTATCCTACTGAATGGCAGCTGCTCTGGACGCTTGGCATAGTTAAGCCGAATAAAGACGATGATGAGGTGAAGAGAGATCCCGAGACATTCACGACCATACAAAAGATTGCTCCCTTAACCTTTAATTTTCGCAAGAAAACTGTGTTTTCCGATGGAAGCAGCGTCTTCCCAGGCTACCTATCCGATTACGTAGAAGAAATCATCAAACCTATTGGTCGCCAGTATGCTCTGAATCGCAACTACTTCTACACGATCGAGCCGGAGAACCGAAAGAAGTGGCGAGAGCTCCATGGTATCCGCGTCGAATTCGCGATTCCTGATGTTCCAATGTTGACGTCCGAGAATGCAGCGGAGCGCATACGCAAGGCTTTTAACGCAGAGTTCGTGTTCTACAACCCCGAGCTGTCCACTGCGAATATTCCAGCCGACGTCAATATCATCAGAGGCGGCGCTAGCGCCGGTTTCACTTCCCTCTCAGCCGGGATGGATTATCTGGAAGCCCATCCTGACAAAACCGTCTGGGTCATGAACATGGATGCCCCGGAGTTTCCCGAGTATGGGCAGATCAGTGAGAACTGCACCTTATTGATTCTCGCGGGCCCAAAGTATCAAACGGGTCGCGAACCCCTCGCGTGGATTGCGCGCCCCGCAGTACGCAACGCCGAGGACTTCACCCTCGCCGAAGGAGAAAGCCGTACAGCGCGCGCCTGGAAGGAGGCCATCCAGTCAGCCGCAGAACAGGCAAAAATCTCGCCCTACGACATCCGCTATGTCATCCACGACGCGGGCAAGGAAACGGAAGAAGCAGGCCGCCGCATCGGTACGCTGGCGCAGGCCATGACGCAGAGCCTGCCCGAACTGGATGTACTCAAGCAAAGCTTCAACACCCCGCAACTGCTGGGCGACATGCGTGCGGGCACAGCCATCACCAACGTGGCACTGGCCATCGCCTGGGCCCATCACAAAGGCAGGCCGGTGATGGTGGCCGGAACGACCGAGCCCGACAGGGCCACGGCGGTGGTGGTGACGCCACCTGATCGTGCGCGCGTCTTCGATCCCGAGCAAAACTGGTTCCGCGCGCGTGGAGAAGGTTACGCCTACTTGCCTTGGTGGGGGCTGAGGAAAGACCTCGACTGGTCAACCTATATGCAAGGCTATTCGGACTGACATGAGAGGTCAGGACGAGCTTGCGCGGCGATGGCTGCCTCATCGTCGCAAAAGGACATCATGAATCGATTGATTTTGTTACCGCTATCTATTGCGGTACTGGTGGTGCTTATCGCAACTGCTGTCATACATCGTTCTTCGAGGGCTATCGAAGTCAACGAAGTGTCCTTCGTGGGGATTGAGGGAAGTTTTCGGGTGCAGGTCGTTGGCATCCAATGGCTTAACCCGCTGATGCGCAGAGACTACCCAACCGAATGGGAATTGCTATGGGCCCTCGGAGTTACAAAACCCAACAAAAACGATGATGAGGTGAAAAGAGATCCCGCGACCTTTACGAGCATCCAGCCAATTGCACCATTAAGCTTCAATGTCGGCAACGAAACAGTATTTGACGATGGAAGAAGCATTTTCCCCGAGTATCTCTCCGACTATCTAAGAGAAATTGTTAAGCCTATTGGCCGCCAATACGCCATGAATCGCCATTACTTCTACACGATTCAGCCGGAGGATAGAAAAAGGTGGCGTGAACTCCACGGCATCCGTGTTGAACTTGCGATTCCCGATATTCCATTGTTGACTTCGGATGATGCTGCAGAACGTACCCGAAAAGCATTCGCAGATGAATTTGAGTTTCATAACCCGGAGCTGTCCACTGCAAATATTCCCGCTGACGTGAATATCGTAAGGGGGAGCGCCAGCGCCGGCTTCACTTCCCTGTCAGCCGGGATGGATTATCTGAAAGCCCATCCCGAAAGAACCGTCTGGGTCATGAACATGGATGCGCCCGAGTTTCCCGAATATGGTCGGATCAGCGAGAACTGTACCTTGCTGATTCTGGCCGGTCCAAAGTTCGATACAGGCCGCGAACCTCTTGCATGGATCTCCCGCCCTGCAGTCCGTCAAGTCGAGGACTTCGCTACCACTGACGGCGAAAGCCGTATCGCAAGCGCGTGGAAAAGCGCAATCCAATCAGCCGCCGAACAGGCGTCTATCTCACCCTACGACATTCGCTATGTCATCCACGATGCCGGTAAAGGCAGCGAAGAAGCAGGCCGCCGCCTCGGCGTGCTGGCGCAGGCTATGACGCAGAGCTTGCCTGAATTGGACGTTCTCAAGCAGACCTTCAATACATCGCAACTGCTGGGGGACATGCGTGCTGGAACGGCGATCACGAATGTCGCGTTGGCCATCGCATGGGCCCATCACAAGGGCAAGCCCGTGATGGTGGCAGGCACGACTGAGACGGATAAAGCTATCGCGGTGGTGATAACTCCACCTGAGCGTGCCCGTGTTTTCGATCCGGAGAAAAGCTGGTTCCGAGCCCGGGGAGAGGGCTATGCCTACCTGCCTTGGTGGGGTTTGAGAAAAGACCTCGACTGGAAGACCTATATGCAAGGCTATTCGGATTGATCAGAAAATTTTCCGCACTGATTTTTTGCGGAGCCTACTATCTATAGAAGGAAAATGACCTGATGAACCGATTGATATTCCTTCCACTATCTATTGCGGCATTAGTGGTGCTGATCGTAACCGCGTTCATGCACCGTTCTTCCAGAGCCACAGAAATGACCGGGTCGCCTGTATTGGTGAACGCGGAGCACTTCAAGGCACAGGTCGTAGGTGTTCAATGGCTCAACCCGCTGATAAGAAGAGACTATCCTACCGAATGGCAACTGCTCTGGACGCTTGGCATAGTTAAGCCGAATAAAGACGATGATGAGGTGAAGAGAGATCCCGAGACATTCACGACCATACAAAAGATTGCTCCCTTAACCTTTAATTTTCGCAAGAAGACTGTGTTTGACGATGGTAGCAGTGTCTTCCCAGGCTACCTATCCGATTACGTGAGAAATATCATTAAACCTATTGGTCGCCAGTATGCTTTGAATCGCAACTACTTCTACACGATCGAGCCGGAGAACCGAAAGAAGTGGCGAGAGCTCCATGGTATCCGCGTCGAATTCGCGATTCCTGATGTTCCAATGTTGACGTCCGAGAATGCAGCGGATCGCATACGCAAGGCTTTTAACGCAGAGTTCGTGTTCTACAACCCCGAGCTGTCCACTGCGAATATTCCAGCCGACGTCAATATCATCAGAGGCGGCGCTAGCGCCGGTTTCACTTCCCTCTCAGCCGGGATGGATTATCTGGAAGCCCATCCTGACAAAACCGTCTGGGTCATGAACATGGATGCCCCGGAGTTTCCCGAGTATGGGCAGATTAGCGAGAACTGCACCTTATTGATTCTCGCGGGCCCAAAGTTTCAAACGGGCCGCGAACCCCTCGCTTGGATTGCGCGCCCTGCAGTGCGCAACTCCGAGGACTTCACACCCGCAGAGGGCGAAAGCCGTACAGCGCGCGCCTGGAAGGAGGCCATCCAGTCAGCCGCAGAACAGGCAAGAATCTCGCCCTACGACATCCGCTATGTCATCCACGACGCGGGCAAGGGAACGGAAGAAGCAGGCCGCCGCATCGGTACGCTGGCGCAGGCCATGACGCAGAGCCTGCCCGAACTGGATGTACTCAAGCAAAGCTTCAACACCCCGCAATTGCTGGGCGACATGCGTGCGGGCACAGCCATCACCAACGTGGCATTGGCCATCGCCTGGGCCCATCACAAAGGCCGGCCGGTGATGGTGGCCGGAACGACCGAGCCCGACAAGGCCACGGCGGTGGTGGTGACGCCACCTGATCGTGCGCGCGTCTTCGATCCCGAGCAAAACTGGTTCCGCGCGCGCGGAGAAGGGTACGCCTACCTGCCTTGGTGGGGGCTGAGGAAGGACCTCGACTGGTCAACCTATATGCAAGGCTACTCGGATTGACCAACGGGTCATCCATTTGAAAAGGAGATCAAGATGAAAGGCGTCATCCGTCTGGGTGATCCGACCACGCACGGCGGCAAAGTCATCAGTGCCGGTGCGCGTGTAGCGGTGAGGGGAAAAACCGTTGCCCGCGTCGGAGATTCTTGCAGCTGCCCGATCAAGGGGCATGAGGATTGCGTCATCATCGAGGGCCATCCCACGATCCAGGTCGATGGCGTTGCAGTGGCTTTCGAAGGCCATCGCACCAGCTGTGGTGCGGCGCTGATTTCGACGGTGGCAGACAGCGGCGCCGGGTGAGCACCTTCAAACGACAAACGCCGCTGTGCTCACAGCGGCGTTTGTTGGACACGAGGAGGTCTGGGAGACGATAACCGGATTTCATCCCCTCACACTTTCATCGATTCCATCCGTCACGCATTGCGCGGATTACGCCCATGCTTGCGCTGATACATGGCCTGGTCAGCCGCATGGAGCAAGGCGCTGAAGTCGCACATTTCCGAAGGCGTCACGGTGGCCGCGCCCACGCTGATTTCGATATCGGTGTGCGGCCATTTCACTCGCGCCACCGACTGCTTGATCCGTTCGGATACCTGATGAGCACCGGTCTCATCGGTGTCCGGCAGGATCAGCGAGAACTCGTCACCACCGTAGCGCGCCAGGAAATCGCTGGCACGCAGCGGTGAGCGCAGCACGCGGGCCAGTTGCACCAGCAGCGCATCGCCGGCCGGGTGGCCGTATGTGTCGTTGTATTGCTTGAAGTAGTCCACATCCACCATCAGCATGGTCAGCGGACGAGCATTGCGCAGATGGCGCGTCCATTCTTCACGCAGGCGCGAATCAAAACTGCGGCGGTTGCCGATGCCGGTCAGCGCATCGGTCATGGTCTGGCGCTCCAGCTTCTGCATGGCGCGATGGCTGTCGAGTTGCGCTTCGAGCTGGCGCCCCAGTTTCTGGAAGGCGTCGCGCTGGGCCGGGCTGAGCGTACGCGGCACCCGGTCCATCACACATAGCGTGCCGAGGATGTCGCCATTGCCCGACACCAGCGGCACGCCCGCATAAAACCGCACGGCCGGCGTGCCGCGTGCCAGCGCGCTGGCAGCAAAGCGTCCGTCGTTGCTCAGGTCGCACACTTCCGTGATCTGGCCCGGTGTGCGCACGGCCATTTCGCACAAAGAGAAGTCCACTGCATTGCGCAGCACGCCAGTCTGGCCAGGGAAGCGCCACCATTGATTGCGCGCGTCGCCACGGCCGTTGTTGACCGAGAGGTATGGGTGCTGCAGCCCGATGTCGGCGTGCAGCTGGCTGAACATGCCCATGGGCGTGCCGCATACGCTGGAGGCCAGCGAGATGAAATCGGACAGGGCCGGCTCCAGCCAGGCATCGGCATCGCTGTCGGTATGCGCCAGTTCGATGCGGTCGGCGGGGCGGTCGTTGAGCACCGGGTGCGTGGATTGACCACGCTGGAAAATGGAGCGTTCGGGAGTGTACGGAGCGTGCAGGTCTCGAATGTTCATGGCGCGTTACTCATGAGGGTTGTGTTGCGTTATGGTCGGGTCGGTCGCCGTCAGTGCATCGTGGAATGCGGTAGGGAGGACGGCGCGGCATGGTGGTGCGCAAGTGGAAATATTTTTCTTTTTTTCACTGCACATCTTGTTGCCCTGCGACATCAAAGGTAGCAGATCAAATTCCGAAGTAAACCGGTTTGGAACATCCTCTTACAAATTACTGGCGTTTCTGGCGCAAAGGATGTTATTCCGATCACATACGAACAGCTTGGCTGATCATGCTGACAATTGACGGTTTGTTAGCCTCTTCCCCGCAATGCATGAGGATAGATTTCTGAGCGCGAAACCGAAATCGGACAGCGCCACTTTCGCGTGTCAGCGGATTCTTATATTGCTCTGCAATATGTTGCGCGAACCACGACAGAATGGCGTCGCCACAGCACGACAAAACGATGTCGCCAGGGGGTGACGATTAATGCTTGCAAAGCGCGGAAGTCCTCCATAAACTCTGCCGTTCCTTGTTTGATCCGATCAACGTTTTTGAAAGCAGAGATGTCGACCCAGCCCAAAGCAGGCGCAGTCCTGTTCGCCAAAGATGTAGCCCGCCTCGCCGCGTTTTATGCACAGGTGCTGGCGGTGGTTCCCAAGCAGGCCCAGGCCGAGAAGGTAGTGATCGAAGCCGAGGATTTCCTCTTGGTGATTCATGCGATCCCACCGGCCAGCGCCGCCAAGGTAGAGATCAGTTCACCGCCGGTATTGCGCGAGAATGTGCCCGTCAAGCTGTTCCTGCCGGTCCGTTCGCTTGCACAGGTGCGCCTGAGTGCGCAGCAGCTCGGCGGTGGCATGAAGCCGGTCGGGTCCGAATGGAATGGTCCGGATTTCCGGGCCTGCGATGGCTTCGATCCGGAAGGCAACGTGGTGCAGTTCCGTGAAGTCCTGCGCGAAACTGCCATGGCCTCCTGATGTGCTGAGGACGTCGCCGCGCGGCATCACAAGAACAGCATCGCGCGGCCCCTCCGCTCATCAACAAGAAAGCCGTCCGGTCTGCACCGGACGGCTTTTGCGCTTCTGACTCCCGCGGTCATCGCTGCGGGCTCACGGGCAGTCTTATTGCAGGCTGACCTTGAAGTAGGTCTCGCGCTGCATGTCGACAATCTCCACGGTGATCTGCACCTGGACGTCCTTGGGCCAGTGCTGGTCCTTCTGGATGGCCGCACCCAGCAGGTCGGACACCGACTTCTTTTCTTCCACGGTGCGGCCGCTCAGGATAGCCAGGCGCAGCGCCACGAAGGCCCTCCTGGCTTCGCTCGCCGTACCGACCAGATAATCATCCAGACGTACCGCACGCGCCTTGATGGCGTTCTCTTCAAAGTGGCCGCTTGCCACCAGCGCCTGGTTGAGTCTTTGCAGGGTAGGCTGTACGTCGATGGCGAGATTGCCGGTGTATTCCATAACGAGATGGGGCATGGTGGTTCCAGTCCTTGTAAGTGGGTGGCGGGATGGATAGCAGCTGTTCGGAACGCGTCACTGTAGGCCAGATCGGCTTTCCATCCTATTGGGGTAAATGATTAGGGCCTGTTCACATTTAATCTGCGCATCTCGCAGATTAAATGTGAACAGGCCCTAGTCCAGATAGCCCGAGAGCTTGCCCAGATCGATGTTGCCGCCGCTGATGATGACGCCTACGCGCTTGCCCTGCAGCTGTTCCCGGTGCTTTCTGGCAGCGGCAAATCCCAGGCAGCCGGTGGGCTCGACGACCATCTTCATGCGCTCTGCAAAGAAGCGCAGGCCGGCGATCAGTTCGGCATCGGTCACGGTATGGATGTCGTCCACCAGTTCGCGGATGACCTCGAAGGTGTACTTGCCCAGGTGTTGCGTCTGCGCGCCATCGGCAATGGTCTTGGGAGTATCGATATGCACGATCTGGCCGGCGCGCAGCGATTGCTGGCCATCGTTGCCCGCTTCCGGTTCCACGCCGTAGATCTTGCAATCGGGTGACAGCGCACGCGCGGCCAGGGCCGCGCCGGACAGCAGGCCACCACCGCCCAGGCAGACGAAGAGCGCATCCAGCGGACCGGTTTCCTGCAGCAGTTCCAACGTGGCCGTGCCTTGTCCGGCCATCACATGCGGATGGTCGTAGGGCGGGATCAGCGTCATCCTGCGCTCGGCGGCCAGGCGTGCGCCGATGGCTTCGCGGTCTTCGGTGTAGCGGTCATACGTCACGACCTCGGCGCCGTAGCCACGCGTGGCCGCGACCTTGGCGGCGGGCGCATCCTCGGGCATCACGATCACGGCCGGAATGCCCAGCAGTTGCGCCGCCAGCGCCGTGCCCTGGGCGTGATTGCCGGAGGAGAAGGTGATCACGCCATGCTTGCGCTGATCGGCATTGAACTGCGACAGCGCGTTCATGGCGCCGCGGAACTTGAAGGCACCCATGCGCTGGAAGTTTTCGCACTTGAAGAACAGTTGCGCGCCCACTTCCGCATCGGCCGTGCGCGAGCGCAGCACCGGCGTCTTGTGCGCCCAGGGCCTGATGCGTTGGGCAGCCAGCAGGACGTCGGCGAAGCTGGGCAATTCGGTAGGACTGGAGAGCGGGATCATGTGGCTTCCTTCAAGTGGAATGGAAAGGTGAAATGATGAATACGGACGCGCCGAGCCAGCGCGGTCAATCCTTCTCGTCGTTGTAGACGGTGGCGCGCGACACACCCAGATGCGCCGCCACGATCTCGGCTGCGCGCCGCACGTCCATGCAGCCGGACTGACGCAGTTCGCGCATGAGCTGGCGCCGGTCTTCGGCCTTGAGGCTGCGCGGCGTCGTGGACAGCCGTGCGGCAAAGGCATCGATGCGGCTGCGCAGGGCATCGGCCCCGGCCGGCTCCAGCGTTTCGGCCACGCGCACTGCCCCGTCGATACCGCCGAACTGGCGCAGCATGCCCTGCAGCGCGCCGAAGAGCGTGAGGTCGATGTTCATGCACAGCGCCGCGACGTATTTGCCATCGGCATCCTTGATGCCGATCGAACTGCTCTTGGCCTGGCGTCCGTCGGGCAGGGTGTTGGCGTAATTGGTCAGGACCTGCGGATAGCTTTCGTCGGCGATGCGCGCCAGCCCCAGCTCGGTGGTGGCATCGCCCACTTCGCGTCCGGACAGGTTGTTGTGCAGGGCGACGATGGAATGATCGGCATCGCGCAGGTCGTGCAGCACCACTTCGCAGAAGGGTGCGAAGGTCTGGCCCAGGCCCAGGGCGACCTGCTGCAGTTGTGAGAGCAGCAGGGCGTGGTCGGGGCGGTCGGGTTTCTTTTTGCGGGAACGGGATTTCATGCGATACATATTATCTAAAATTAGATTTTATGTATAGATGGCTTGAGGCACGCTTCAGACCGGTCTGGCCACCACCTTGCCTGTGCGATCAATCCACCAATAATGATGCGGTACAGTCTGCGCCCCGGGCGCAAAGGATTGCGGGTGCAGTGGCGCGCATAGGCGGGATCGACGAAGCGACAAGGCAGGTGCTCGTCGCGTTCAGGCATACACCGCACCGAACCGGTTGCCGAGCAATGCCGGCAAGCCGATCTGTTCCTGCCGGATGAAGCCGCGCGCCGGCAACTGCCCGGCCCGGAACAGGTCCAGCGCCGCGCAGACACCGGCTGCCGTGCTGGCCTGGATGGCGCTCTCCCTGCGGCCGTCGCGTTCCCGCGCGAAGATCTTGCGGGTAAAGACCTCCTGCATCAGCTTGCCCTCGCGCATCCCGCTGACGGTCACGAACACCAGCACCACATCCTGCAAGGTGGATGGCACGCTCTTGCGCAGGATGTGCTTCAACAGTTCCGGATCATGGCGCAGGCCGAGATCACCGAGCAGGAATTTCATGCGCTGCTGGTGACCGGGATAGCGCACCGACTTGTAGTCCAGGTTGCCGACCCGTCCGGCCAGCGTCTCGCACAGGCTGCCCAGTCCACCCGAGGTATTGAAGGCTTCGTACTCCGCGCCATCGAGGGAAAAATGTTCCAGGTCGGCCAATGGATCGACCGTCACCCGCTCACCATCGCGCAAGGCCTCGCAGGGATGGCAGTACTCATTGATGAGTCCGTCCACGCTCCAGGTCAGGTTGTACTTCAGCTCATTGGTCGGATACTGTGGCAGCGCGCCCACGCGCATCTTGATCTCGTGCACTTCATCGAAGCCCGCCGCCAGATGGTGCGCGACAATGCCGATGAAGCCGGGTGCCAGGCCGCACTGGGGCATGAAGGCGCAAGGGGCATCGGCCGCCAGCGCAGCGATGGCACGGGTGGCCTGCACATCCTCGGTCAGGTCGAAGTAGTGTGTGCCGGTCTGGCGCGCTACCGTGGCCACACTCACGGCCATGTGGTAGGGCAGGGCATTGATGACCACCTCGGCCCGTTGCAGCAGTGCCGCCAGCGCCTGTGGATCGGCCGAGTCGAGGATCGCTCTCTCGGCACGCAGGCCGGCGATGGCTTGCAAGGCGGCGGCATCGCGGTCCGCAATGGTGATGTTGTAATCGCGGCCTTCGCCGCAGTCCGCCAGCAGGCGGGCGATGGTCTGGCCGATGTGGCCGCAGCCGAGAATGACGGTACGCATGACGGGCTCCTGAATGAAGGTGGATACGCTGATTCATTCTAGGAAGCCGCCGTGACGGAAACCATTGGCAGAACGTCAGAAAGTAGCGCCGATTTCGTCAATTTGTAGCGTCACTTCGTCATTATGTAGGAATAGCGACGCAATCCGGCGATCAAGGCCGGCATTTCAGCGCGTCCTGGCCGCATCGCCGCGGTCGATCTTGCGTGCCAGCACGACCGAGGTGGTGGTCTTGAGGACGCCTTCCATCTCGCCGATCTGGTCGAGGATCTTGTCCAGTTGCTCGGGTGTATTCACGCGCAGCCAGGCGACGTAATCGTATTCGCCGCTGACGGCACACAACTGGTGGACTTCCGGGATGCGCCCGAAGCGGCGGATCACGTCGCGCCCGGCACGCGGCTGGACGGTCACGCCCACATAGGCCTGCAGGCTGGCGTCCACCACGTCGCGCCCGAGCTTCAAGGTATAGCCGCCGATGATGCCGGACTGCTCCAGCCGCTCAATGCGGGCTACCACGGTGGTACGTGCCACGCCCAGGCGACGGGCGATCTCCGCCACCGGTTCGCGGGCGTTCAACTGCAGGATGGAAAGGAGTTGACGGTCGATGTCGTCGAGTTGGTCCAGCCTGGTCATCCCGGTTCTCCTGGTCGATGCTACATAATGACGAAACAACGCTACATTTCGTCAGTGTAGACCAACAGCAGAAAAACCGGCCGGATGTGCAGCAAGGCGGCTGCAAGTACCGCTCCGGCATCGAATTATTCCGATGCGGGCTTGCCCTTGGCCGGCTTGGGATACACCTTCAGCACGTCGATGGGCTGCGCATACACCGAACTCCAAGTCTGTTCGTGCAAGGCCGCCACGCGCTGCGCCATGGCGGCGTCGTGCAGCACCACTTCCAGATTACGCGAATTGTCCAGATAACCGCCGGCCCAGTTGCTGGTGCCGATCCAGGCCACCTGGCCATCGATGCTCATGGCCTTGGTGTGGATCACCCGCGCAAAGGGGATGAAGCCGCCGGACGCCTGCGGCAGCGTGACGATGCGGATCTCCACATTGGGCAGCAGCGCCAGGCTTTGCAGGTAGCGGATGGCCGGGGCTTCGGTATTCCAGTTCGACACCATCAGCTTGATCTTCACGCCGCGCGTGGCCGCCGCGCGCAGGGCATCGTCGATCACGGCGTAGTAGGGCCGGGTGTGGTTGGGTCCGTAGGACAGCGGCGCATAGTCCAGCAACTGCACCCGCACCTCTTGCTGCGCCTGCCCGATCAGACGCACCAGTTCGCTTTGCGAGTCGCCCACGCCGGGCGGGTTGAAGGCATTCGGGCTGGCCACCAGGTAGTTGCCGCGCGCCACCTCGGCCGGCACCACGCCGTGATTGGTCACGGCCGGTGGCTGCCCGGCGGCGATGGCGGCTTGCGCGGCCCAGTCGATCTCGAAGATGGCTTGGACCTGCGCGGCCACGGTCGGGTCGGTGATCTTCAGCCCGGTTTCGTGGATGTGCGAGAACGAGCGCCAGTCGAAGTTCTGGCTGCCCACATAGGCGCTGCGCCCATCGACCACGAAATACTTCGCATGGATGATGCCGTTGCCGGTCATGCGGGAATAATCGATCTGGCGAAATTCCAGGTTGGGAATGCGCCTGAGCTTCTCGATGGTGGCCGGGACTGAGGCGAATTCTCCCTTCTTTTCCATCAGGAAGCGGATCTTCACGCCGCGCCGGCCAGCCGCTTCCAGATGCGCCATGATGTCATCCAGCGCCTCGCCATCCTGCCCGGCCACGTAGAACTGGCCGAACACGATCTCCCGCTGCGCCGCATCGAACATCTCCTTCCACACCAGCGCCGCATCGCGCAGGTCGGGCGTGGCCAGCGTGGTCTCGCGCGGCACCGTGTGGACCAGCTCGAAGCCGGGAATGGCGAATTCGGCGTGGACCGGACCGGCCAGCGGGAGCACAGCCGCGAAGGCTGCGGCAAGGCGGATGAGGAGACGGCGGGAAGCGGATTTCATGGTCGTGGCAGAGGAAGGGACACAAATCGTTCAGGCAACGTGCAGCTTGCTCTGCGGCTGCAGCGGGTGGTTGGGCTGCTGGTTCACACGGCCCACGCAGGCGCGCAGCATCAGTACCTTCAGGTGATCGTTGATGCGTTCGATGCGTTCCTGGAACAGGTTGAAGAAGAACATGCCGACCACCGCAATGCCGATGCCCAGTGCCGTTGCATACAGGGCCGTACCGATGCCCTGCGATACCTGGCCCGGATCGGACACGCCCTGCACGGCCAGCGCCTTGAAGGTATCGATGATGCCGAGGATGGTGCCCAACAGGCCCAGCAGGGGCGCAGCCGTGACGATGGTATCGAGGATCCACAGACGCTGCTGCACTTCGCCGCGCTTGGCGATATAGACCGATTCGCTGAAGTCTTCCAGATCCTTCTCGGTATGCAGGTGGTGCTTCTCGGCCAGGATGTCCGACACCAGCGCCAGCGGCAGGCTGGGGCGGGTGGTCAGCCCGGCCGGCAGCTCCTGCAGGTGCTGGACCGCGTGGGTCATGGCGCGCTCCAGACCGGTGGCCTGGCGCATGGTGTAGCCGAAGAACAGGCCGCGTTCGACGATGACGAAGATGGCCAGCGCAGCGCAGGCATACATCAGGTAGAAAGCCAGTTCGTGGAGTAATTGCATGTTCATGCTTGCCTCTCTTGCAGTGGTGGGGCGGCCCTTGCTGCAGGCCGCCCCGGTTCAGGCCGCGATCAGAAATCCGCGGTCACGGTAACGGTGAAGGTGCGCGGGGCACCGATGTAGAGCGAAGGCGCGGTGCCGGCGATGCCGTTGACCGCCACGGCATTGGTGGTGAACTGGCTGCCGCTGCCGCCGTTGAGGTTCAGGTACTGCTTGTCGAACAGGTTGTACAGGTTCAGACGCACGGTCGGCTTCTTGAGCCAGGTGCTGGACGCGAAGGTCATGCCGGCGCCGGCGTTGAACACGGTGTAGCCACCCAGCGTATCGTCGTTGACCAGCGTGGTGTAGCGCGAGCCGGTGTACTTGGCCTGACCGAACACGTACCAGCCATCCTGTTGATACTGCAGCGACAGGCCCGACAGCCAGTTCGGCGTATCCGGGAATTCCTTGCCCGAGGTCGGCAGGTACTGCGTGGAACCGTTGCGCAGATCCTGCTTCATCTTGCTCTTGATGTAGGACAGCGAGCCATACACCGACAGGTTGCGGTTGAAGGCGTAACCGGTTTCCAGCTCCAGACCGTGCGAGGTGGAGTCGCCGACGTTGTAGTCGGTCTTGTTGTTGGTATCCGGGTTGTAGGCGCTGGCGATACGGTTGTGATAATCGATGTAGAACAGCGAACCGGAGGCCATCCACTTCTCGCTGTTGTAGCGATAGCCGAGGTCGTAGTTCCAGGAGGTTTCCTTGTCCACCGGCACTTCGCGCTGGGTGGCGCCGACCAGCTGGCCGTTGACGATGGTACCGCCCGAGAGCAGGCCGAAGTAGGAGAAGTTGCCCGGTGCCTTGAAGTTCTTGGCGGCGTTGAAGAACACCGACTGCTTTTCATCCAGTTGGAAACGCACGCCCAGGCTGGGCAGGAAGTCGGCGTAGTTCTTCTTGACCTTGTAGAAGCCGGCGCTGGAATAGCTGTTGGTGCCGCTGGTGGAACCGGTGCTCGGGTTGTTGGTGAAGTCGCGGTCGATGGAAGAATAACGGCCGCCGACTTGCACGTTGAGCTTGTCGTTCATCAGACTGATGCTGTCTTGCAGGAAGATCGACTGGGCCGTGCTGATGGTCATGGTGTCGCGGTACTGCAGGATGGAGCCATCGGCATTGCGCAGCCACAGGTCGGAATTGTCCTGCCACAGGTCGGCGATGTTGCCGTTGTTGTCCACGCGGCTGAAGGGGCCGGTCTGCTGGTGGCGCGCGCGTTCGACCCAGTAGCCGGCCAGGATGCTGTGGTTGTCCAGCTGCTGGTTGAACTTGAAGGTGACGCCCGGACGGTAGGTGCGGGTGCGGCTGCCTTCGTAGGCATAGACGGTATCGAGACGGTCGCCGTCGCCGTTGATGTCGGCGGCGCCGCCACCGAGCTGGCTGGCACCGGAAACGCCGCCTTCACGCACGGTCTGCAACTGGTTGCCGCCGGTGCCGAAGCCATACCAGAAGTAGGGATCGACATCGATGCTGGAGGTCGGACTGAGCTGGAAGTGGGCGTTGACGGTAGCCAGCCAGTTCTCGAAGGGATTGAGGTTGTAGGCGTAGTAGGCGTTGTTGGCGATGTTGGCCGCCACGTTGGGCGCATAGGTGGTGTCGTTCTGCGCGGTCCCCGCCACGGCCGGCTGGTGCTGCGGGATGGTGCTGCCGAAGTCGGCGTTCTTGCCCAGCTGGGCGATCTGGGCCTTGGTCAGCGAGCGGTAGTTGTTGTTGAGCTGACGGTTGTAGAGCAGGTTGGCATTGATGAAGCTGCCCTGGCCGAGGTTGAAGTTGGTGCCGATGTCGACGTGATCCTTGATGGCGCCGCCCGGACCCTTGAACTTGTCGGCCGTGGTCTTGGAGTACGAAATGAAGAACTTGAACTTGTCATCGAACAGCTTGCCCGAGTCGAAGCGCACATAACGCTTCCACAGGCTGTTGGAACCGAAGGCATTGGTCACGCGGATGCGCTGCTGGTCTTCCGGGGCGCAGAAGGTCATGCCGATGTTGCCGCCGGTGGCGCCCACGTGCGGGGCTTCGGTATCGGTCGAACCCTGGGTCACGAAGACGTTGCACAGGTTGTCCGGCTCGGTGTACTCCTGCGGATAGACCGCGAAGTTGCCGGAGTCGTTGACCGGTGCGCCGTTGATGGTGAAGCCGAGCTGGTCGCTGTTGAAGCCGCGCACGCGGATGTTGCCGCCGAACAGGCCGGTGCCGTCGTTGTCGTAGGTGTTCACGCCCGGCAGCAGGTTGATCATCTGGTAGGGCGTGCCGGTGGGCGATTGCTTCTCGATGTAGTCACGGTTGACCGAACTGCGCGCCTTGGGCGAATCCTCGGCCTGGATCAGACCGGTGGCCGCTGCTGTGCCCGCGCTGGCGCTGCCGCCACCTTGTACGGTCACGGTACCCACATCGGTGGTCTGGGCGAAGGCCGGTGCGCCTGCCATGAAGAGCCCGGATATCAGCAAGGACAGCCGGGTGAGTTTGCATTGCATGTCATGTTCCCCTGGGTTTGTTGAACTGCGTGTTGAAATCGTTGCGCCTGGGCTGCCGGCCTCAGGCGGGAATGAATTCCAGATCGGCGGTAAACCGGTGCGTGCTTTCGCCCTTGTAGCTGTCTTCCGGGAAGGGCGCGAAGCTGGCGCGGTTGATGGTCTTGCGGGCGGCGTCATCGAGCAGCATGGAATTGGAAGAACTCTCGATGCCGCTGTCGACCACGCTGCCATCGCGCTTGAGGACGAACCACACGCGCACCTTGCCCTGCGGACGCAGCGTGCTGGCCTCGCGTCCGGTCGGATAGCGCTTGATGCTGTTGAGATGCGCGCGCAACTGGCCCACGTAGGTCTGCTCGATGTTGGCGGTATTGACCGGCGGCGGTGCCGGCGGGGCGACGGGCGCAGCCTGCACCGGGGGCGCAGCCGGGGCGCTGGCCTGCGGTCTGGCGGCCGGCAGGACGGGCGCTTCCGAGGACGGCGTGGCCGGTTCCACCGGTGCCGGGGCCTGTTTGGCCGGAGCCGGTTTGGCGACCGGCCTGGGCGCTTCCTGTTTCCTGGGTGGTTCCACCGGCTTGGGCGTGGGCTCGACCTGCGGCTTGGGTTGCGGTGGTGGCGGAGGCGGTAGTTCCATCAGCGCGATCTGCACCGGCTGCGGGTCTTCCTTGCGCTTCAGCTCGGTGGCCTTCTGCACGCCGGCCAGGATCAGCACCGCCAGCACCACCAGCGAGGGCAAGGTGGCCAGCGGTTCGCGGAAACGGAAAAAGAGCGGGACGTTCATCATCACGGCTTGCGGGTGGCAATCGAGATGGAATCGAAACCGCCCTTCTTGAGCGTATCCATCACGTCGACCAGGCGCTGTACTTCCACGCCGCGGTCGCTGTTGATGATGAGGTTGAGTTTTTCGCCTTCCTTGCGCAGCTTGTCCAGGCGTGCGGTGAGCGCGTCCAGCGTGGTGTTCTCGCCATCGACCTGGATCACGTCATCCTTGGCGATGGTGATGATGGCCTTGGTCTGCGGTTTCAGGTCCTGGGCGGTGGACGAGCTGGGCAGCCGGGTCTTCAGGCCCAGGGCCGGAATCACGTTCAGGCTGATCAGCACGAAGAAGACCAGCAGGAACATCATCACGTCGATCATCGGGATGATCTCGACGCGGGCCTTCCGTTTTTTGGGTTCGTCCCAACTGCGCATGCCACACTCCTCGAAGCTTCGTTATACGATTTGTAGCGCTATAGTTTTTATAGCGATGCGCAGCGTAGCGAGGAAATGTGTCGTGCGTATTACACCATGTTGGATTGAGTGAAGAGTCGTGAAGAAATTGTTGCCTCACTGGCCCGTGAACTCACCCCGACGCCTGCCGGCGACAGGCGCCGCTGTCAGGTTCAGGGACGTGGCAGGGGCAGGCGCGGCAGCAGCGACAGCAGCAGCTTGCAGAGATAGACCACGATCAGGGAGCCCGAGAGGTCGCCGATGGACATGACGATCAGGCCGCTCCAGAAATCCGGATAGACCCCGCGCATGACGAACCAGATCAGCTGGAACAGCGGGTTGGAGAGCGCATAGAGCAGGATGCAGGCCATCAGCCGGGTGGTGTTGAGATTGTCCAGGTTGCGTCCCAGCTCCATGCCCGAGAGCGTGAGCCGGTAGGCCAGGTAGGGCGCGCCGGCCGAAATCAGGCAGTAGCCCGCCACGGCGATGGGGTCCTGCGGAAACAGCGCATAGGTAGCGGAGGTGGCCAGCGAGCCGATCAGCAGGCCCACGCAGCCGGCCTCGGCAAAGAGCAGGGTGCAGATCAGGCGCACCCCGGCCGGCAGGTAGATCCAGGCGATACCCTCGGTAAACTGGGTGCGCCGGAACAGCCATTCATTGATGGAATAGAACAGGAAATAGCACAGTGCCGTGCCGGCAATGGCGGCCAGATGGGTGCGCAGCGAGGTTCGTGATTCTGATGGGGCTTGCATGGCGGGGCGGGCTGGGACATGCGGAACGGCGCGTATGTTACCCATTAAGCAGGGCAGGCGCATCTCAACAATTTTCAACGGTGTGGCGTGCCAGCCTCGCAAACGGGGCGCGCAAACGGCTGTGGCCGGTGTTTTGCGCCCGTCAATGCCTTAAGGATTGCACTCCCGGGCTGGCCCGGCGTATGATTCGCTATCAATTCTGGAACGATAGTTTGCAGACCAGTTACGCTGCCAGCACGTTCCCGTTTTGCATGACAACAACCAACACCATCGCCATATGGGTAAAAACAAGCGGCCGGCAGATATCTACCTGCGATTTCTGCAACTGGCTGAAGCACTCCGGGGATTGCCTGCACTGCCCACACTGGATCCGCTCGAAGACCGGATCCTGGCCTTCATCGCCCGTGCCGGTCAGGAGCAGCAACGGCTGTCGGTGCGCGACCTGATGGCGCAAAGCGAATTCGGTTCGCCGGCCATGCTGCATGCGCGGCTGAAGTCCATGCGCGAGAAGGGCTGGATCGTACTGGCCGATACCGAAGACCCGCGCCGCAAACAGGTCGAACTGAGCCAGGCCGCCTGGCTGCATTTCGACAAGCTCTCCAAGTGCCTGCTCCAGGCCACGCGCGACAAGTAAGCGCGCCTGCCGCGCCCGGCTGTCATCGTCCGAAAACACCGGCCCGCTGCGCGGCACGGCTTTGCAGCGCCGGCTTTCCCCTTTTCTCTGCTCCTTCTTGCGGTGGCTGATGTTGGCCGGCCGCAGCCCTGCGCCCCGTCTTCTTCCACTGTCTTTGCTTGTCATCCTGCCATTGCCGGGCCGGCAATGCATCGGGTGCGGCATGTTGTTTGCTTCAAACGCCGCCATGACGCCGTGCAGACAAGCCCGGTGCTTTTCTATATGATTGCCGGCCGAAAAAAGAAGGAGTGATCGATGGCGAACGCGTGCGGTGTGGATTTCGGCACCTCCAATTCCACGGTTGGCTGGCAGCGCCCGCAGGCCGGGGATTCCCTGCTGCTGCCACTGGAAGACGGCCGCGCCACGCTGCCCTCGGTCGTGTTCTTCAATGCCGATGAAAACAGCTTCAGCTACGGCCGCGCCGGGCTGGGTGAATACCTGGCCGGCTACGAAGGACGCCTGATGCGCTCCCTGAAGAGCTTGTTGGGTTCTGGCGCCATCGATGGTCAGACCGAAGTGGGTGGCCGCGCGCTACCCTATCGCGGCCTGCTCTCGCAGTTCATCGGCGAACTGAAGCAGCGCGCCGAACGGGCGGCCGGTACCTCTTTCTCCAAGGTGGTGCTGGGACGTCCGGTGCACTTCGTCGACGAGGATGCGGCGGCCGACCAGCTGGCCCAGGACACGCTGGAAGAAATCGCGCGCGACGTCGGCTTCAAGGACATCGCCTTCCAGTTCGAACCGATTGCCGCCGCCTTCGATTATGAATCGCGCATCGACAAGGAAGAACTGGTCCTCATCGTCGACATCGGCGGTGGTACCTCCGACTTCTCGCTGGTGCGTCTGTCGCCCCAGCGTGCGGCCCGCAGCGAGCGGCGCGACGATATCCTGGCCAATGGCGGCGTGCATATCGGCGGTACCGACTTCGACAAGTATTTCAGTCTGGCCTGCGTGATGCCGCTGCTGGGCCTGGGTGGCCGTCTGCGCGGCAATGCCGAGATCCCGTCGAGCTATTACTTCAACCTGGCGACCTGGCACACCATCAACCAGCTCTACACCCGCAAGGCCTGGCAGCAATTGCAGGACGTGGCCCGCGAAGTGGCCGACCGCGAACGTTTTGCGCGACTGCTGGATGTGGTCGAGCAGCGTTGCGGCCACTGGCTGGCGCTGCAGGTGGAGGCCGGCAAGATCGCATTGTCCTCGGCCGACCAGACCCTGCTGGACCTGGACCGCCTGCGTCAGCCCGAGCAATTGCCGCTACTGCGCAGCGACTTCGACGCTGCGGTGGATCACCTGGTGCAATCGGTCGAGCAGACCGTGCTGGCGCTGTTGCAGCAGGCGGGTCTGCGCGCCGACGACATCGACAGCGTGTTCTTTACCGGCGGCTCCAGCGGTGTGCGCCTGCTGCGCGAACGCATCGGTGCGCTGGCTCCCCAGGCCAGGCATGTGGAGGGTGACCTGTTCGGCAGCATCGGCAGCGGGCTGGCGATCGACGCGGCGCGCAAGTTCGGCTGAGGCCCGTAGGAAGCCCGACTGACGCTGGTTTGCGGCGAGGTGAAACAGAATGCAGGCCGGCACATCGGAGCGCCCGTGCTGAGCGGCATCGCAGAACCGGCCCTGCAGCAGCGTGAAGCTTTCCACCGAATTTTGGGGGCGCCGCGCTGCCCGTTACGGGCCACTCACAGCATCGCCAGCGGCTGCTTGCGCCGTGGCGGCGGGAAGGCCGCATCCAGTTCCTTGAGGTCGTTCTCGTTCAGTTGCAGTTCCAGGCAGGCACGATTGGCCTGCACATGGGCCGTATCAGCGGCCTTGGGAATGGCGATCACACCTGGCCGTCGCAATACCCAGGCCAGCG
Organism: Herbaspirillum sp. DW155; assembly: GCF_037076565.1. Classification (NCBI taxonomy): domain Bacteria; kingdom Pseudomonadati; phylum Pseudomonadota; class Betaproteobacteria; order Burkholderiales; family Oxalobacteraceae; genus Herbaspirillum; species Herbaspirillum sp. DW155. The sequence goes on from NZ_AP029028.1 coordinate 285,897, forward strand.
CCACCTGGGCCGGTGTCACGCCGTGGCGTTGCGCCACCGCCTTGATAGCGGGGTGCTTCAGGATGCGTCCCTGTTCGATGGGCGAATAGGCCATCACGGCCACCCCGTTTTCTACCGCCTGCGGCAGCAGGTCATGTTCGATGCCCCGGCGCGAGAGGTTGTAGAGCACCTGGTTGCACAGGTACTGATCGCCACCGGGCTCTTGCATCAATTCATCGATGTCATCGGTATCGAGATTGCTCACGCCCCATCCCCTGATCTTGCCTTGCGCCATCAGCGTCTGCATGCCCGCGATGGTGGCCGAGAGCGGATGCGGGCCGCGCCAGTGCAGCAGGTAGAGGTCGAGATGATCGGTCCCCAGGCGCTTGAGGCTGGCCTCGCAGGCGGCGATGGTGCCGCGTTCGCTGGCGTTGTGCGGCAGCACCTTGCTGACCAGATACACCTGTTCGCGCCGGCCTGGCCGACGATGCGTTCTGATTGCCCGTCGGCGTACATCTCTGCGGTATCGATCAGGGTCATGCCCAAGTCGATGCCGACCTGCAGGGCACGCACCTCGGCGCCGGCGGCCGCCGCAGAGTCGCCCATGTTCCAGGTGCCCTGGCCCAGGGCCGGGACATGCGCGCCATTGCGCAGGGTGAGCAGGGGAATCGGCTTCATGCGGGCTTCCTTCATGGGTGGTGGGGAAACCATTAGAACCCATTTTGCGCATCGGTTCACCGCACCCTGATGATGCCACCGGGAAACGTTGGCGGGGCCCGCAACAACTGGCATGATCGCAGCCACTCAAAACAAAAAGCTCATCGGGGAAAAGTTCATGCTGCGTCGTTTGCGTACCGCCTTCGCCAATTACTGGGCGCGCTGGTTGCTGGCACTGTTGCTGATCGGCCTGGCCGAAGCGGTGGTCTACGACGTGTTGCCCAATCGTCTGGTCGAGCGCCTGGACCTGTTCTTCTACGACTTGCGCATGCGCGTGACCAAGCCGGCGCTGGACCCGCGCATCGTCATCGTCGACATCGACGAGCGCAGCATCGCCGAACTGGGCCGCTGGCCCTGGAGCCGCGATGTGGTGGCCAGGCTGGTCGAGCAGATGACCCGCACTTATCAGGCGCAGTCGGTCGGCTTCGACGTGGTATTCGCCGAGCCCGATACCAGCTCCGGTTATGGCCGCCTGGAAGACCTGGCGCGCGGGCCGCTCAAGGACGTACCGCAACTGGCCCGGCAATTGCGCCTGCTCAAGCCCGAGATGGATTACGATGCGCGCCTGGCAGACGCCCTGCGCGGCCAGCCGGTGGTGATGGGCTATGCCTTTTCCAATGAAGCCGGTGCCGTGGTCAAGGGACAGTTGCCGCCCGCTGCCTTCGCCGTGGCGGACCTGGGCGGCCGCGCCGTCGAGGCGATCCGCTGGCGCGCCTATGGCGCCAACCTGCCGCAACTGCAAGCGGCGGCGCGCGCGGGCGGCTTCTTCAATCCGGTCCCTGATGACGATGGGCTCATCCGCAGCGTGCCGTTGCTGGTGCGTCATGGCGACCAATTCTATGAATCACTGGCCCTGGCCACGGCCCGCGTGGCGGTCGGTGGCAAGCGTATCAAGCCGGTCTTCCTGACCAGTGCTGACGGACTCCTGGGCCGGCAACAGGACAACTATGACGCCCTGGCCGCCATCGCGGTGGAGGCGCGTCCGCAGCCGCTGATCATCCCGGTGGAGCGCAAGCTGACCACGCTGGTCACCTACCGGGGCTCCGGTGGTCCGCAGGGTGGGGCCTATCGCTACGTACCGGCGGTGGACGTGATCCGTGGCACCTATCCACACGAAAAGCTCGATGGCCGCATCATGCTGGTGGGCACCACCGTGCCGGGCTTGAACGACCTGCGGGCTACGCCCGTGAACCCGGTCTATCCGGGGGTGGAGATCCACGCCAACCTGATCGCCTCCATCATCGACGACGACTTCAAGACGCGGCCGGATTATGCGACCGGCTACGACGGCATGCAGGTGGCACTGGCCGGCCTGCTGCTGGGCCTGCTGCTGCCGATGCTGGGGCCGCTGGCCTCGGTGCTGCTTGCGCTGGGCAGCGCGGCGGCATTGGGCGGACTCAACTTCTGGCTCTATGACAGCGCGGGCATGGTGTTGCCCCTGGCCACGGCCTTGCTGCTGGTGCTGTTGCTGTTCATCAGCAACCTGGCCTGGGGCTATCTGTTCGAATATCGCAATCGCAAGGCCATCGTCAACCTGTTCGGCGAATACGTGGCGCCGGAACTGGTGGCCGAGATGGCGGCCAATCCGGCCAGCTACAACATGGAAGGCGAGATCCGCGAACTGACCGTGATGTTCTCCGACGTGCGCGGTTTCACCAGCATCTCGGAAAGCCTCCAGCCTAACGAACTGCGCGAATACATCAACGCCTACCTGACGGCCATGTCGGAAGACATCCGGGGCAATCGCGGCACGCTGGACAAATACATCGGCGACGCCGTGATGGCCTTCTGGGGCGCGCCGCTGGATGTGCCCGACCATGCCGCGCGGGCAGTGGCGACGGCCCTGAAGATGCAGCAGACCACGGTGCATCTGAACGAGGAATTCGCGCGTCGCAACTGGCCGCCGCTGAAGATCGGCATCGGCCTCAACAGCGGCCAGATGCGCGTGGGCGACATGGGTTCGCGCATTCGCAAGGCGTATACGGTGATGGGGGATGCGGTCAATCTGTCTTCGCGCCTGGAATCGATCACCAAGGTCTATGGCGTGGGCGTGCTGGTGGGCGATGCCACGCGCCAGGCTGCGCCGCAGTTCGCCTATCGCGAGCTGGACCGGGTGCGCGTGAAGGGCAAGAACGAACCGGTGCCGATCTTCGAACCGCTGGCCATCGAGAACGAACTCGATGCCGCATTGCGCGCCGAAGTCGAGCAATGGCACACGGCGCTGGCCCTGGTGCGCGCGCAACGCTGGGATGAGGCACAAGCCGCCATCGGGCACCTGCAGTCCCGCCATGCACGCGGGCTCTACGTGCTCTATCTGGAACGCATCGCGCATTACCGCCAGACACCGCCGCCTGCCGACTGGGATGGCGTGACCACGTTCGAGACCAAGTGAGGGGCGCACGGACCTGAGCGGGGACTTGCCTGCTTGCATTCATTTCCCTCGGGCAATCGATTTTGCTGAGCTTGCACCTGACCGTCGGCACAAACGTTCGTGTGGTGTGGTCTTGACTGAAATTGTTTGCAGGCTGATGGTATAAATTATTTCCGTACGGCAAAAAAAGCGCTGTGCAATCGTCCGCAAACGCCCGCCAGGCGCGGTTTTTGGACGATAGTTGTCGACTAGGACAGGTCTAGTCAGTATACTTTGCGGGCATCAAATGCGATGCCGCCTGGCAAGGCGGTGGCGCCAACGGCAGCGATGCAATCCCTCCTGCAAGAAAGGGAAAATCGGTGCCGGGTATGTCTGCTTCAGGGGTTCCTTTTCGTCGTTCGTCTTTCGTCGTTCGTCTTCGTTTTTGTTTTTCGTTTCCGTGGTCAGGGCGCAGCGCGTGCCGGTCATCGCTTGCGCGTGCGCCATCCTGGGGACGGCGCACGCGCGCAAGACGGGAAAAGGTGGCAGGGAGCGCAAGGTCATGACCGCGCTTCGCAACAAAAAAACTGGGAGGGCCTGCCGGGGGGCAGGTCACTTGGACAATGATTCGATGCTTTCAGCATTCTCTGATGGGCATGGCGCTGCTGGGCGGTGCCGTGACCGCGTTCGCGCAGCCGGCAGGGCCTGCCGCTGCGCCGGACAATGGCGCGCAGGTGCATAACGACGAGCGTTTTGACATCGCCCGCTTTGCCGTCGAAGGCAATACCTTGCTGGCGCAGTCCCAGGTGGAGGAAGCGGTCGCCCCTTTCAGCGGCCGCGGCCGCGTCTACGGCGATATTCAGCGGGCGCTGGAAGCGCTGGAAAACGCTTATCGCAGTGCCGGTTACACCGCCGTACAAGTGAGCGTGCCCGAGCAGGAGCTGACCGGTGGCGTGGTGCGGCTGCAGGTGCTGGAGACGGTGGTGGGCAAGGTGGTGGTCAACGACAACCGCCATTTCAGCGAACAGAACATCCGCGCCAGCATCCCGCAACTGGTGGAGGGCAGCGCGCCCAATCTGCGCCGCATCTCCGAGTCGGTGCAACTGGCCAACGACAATCCGGCCAAGCAGGTCAACGTGACCCTGTCCGCCTCCGAAACCACCAACCAGATCGATGCCGCCATCGCCGTCAAGGATGATGCGCCCCTGCGCGTGATGCTCAACGTCGACAACAGCGGCAGCGCCGACACCGGCCACTGGCGTACCGGCGTTGCCCTGCAGCACGCCAACCTGTTCAACCGTGATCACGTCGCTACCGTGGCCTATACCACCTCGCCCGACAGTCCATCGGGTGCCAAGGTCGATCTCTATTCGCTCGGCTATCGGGTGCCGCTGTATGGGCTGGGTGACAGCCTCGATCTGATCTACGGCAAGTCCAACGTCAGCTCGGGGCAGACGCTGGCGGTGAACTCCACCCTCAACATCACCGGACGCGGCGACATCTATGCGCTGCGCTGGAACCACTACTTTGCGCGCAGCGGCGAGTGGAGCAGCAAACTGGTGTTCGGCGCCGATTACAAGAAGGTCGACTCTTCCTGCAACATCAACGGTGGCCTGCTCAACGGCGCCTCGCTCAATACCTGCCTGCCGTATTCCACGCTGCCGCTGTCGGTGAGCTACAGCGCCCAGCAGCAGGGCGTGGGCCAGGTGCTGGATTACAACATCGGCATCGCCCGCAACATGGCCACCGGCGAGGCGCGCCGCAACGATACCCTGCAGGTGACGGACCGCTATTCGCTCTTCACCGGGTCGCGTCAGTCCATGGACAACTTCATCGTCATCCGTGGCGGGGTCTCCTGGTTCAAGGTCTATCAGAATGACTGGCAGGTGCGCCTGGCCAGTGCGATGCAGGTGTCACCGCACGCCTTGCCTGCGGTGGAACAATTCGGTCTTGCCGGGGCCGGTGCCGTGCGCGGCTTCACCGAGCGCGCCGTGGCTGCAGACAGCGGAGCGGTACTCAACAGCGAACTCTATACGCCCGACCTGATGGCCAAACGCGAGACGCGCGGCAACCTGCGCCTGCTCGGTTTCATCGATGCCGGCCGCGGTGCCAATAACAACGTCACTGCCGCCTCGACGCTGCCCTCGACGGTGACGCTGGCCAGTATCGGCGCGGGCCTGCGCTATACGCTTGGACGTGATTTCAGCCTGCGCATGGACGTGGCGCGGGTGCTGCTCAACGGCAATTCGTCCACCGAACAGCGGGGCGATATCAACGCCCATCTGAGCGCTACCCTGGGGTTCTGACATGACATCGACATCCACATCCACTCCCTCGCAAGTGCCGGCGCCACCGGTCATCGAACTGCTGCCGCCCTCGCTCACGGTGCGCGTGGGCAAACGCCGGCTGACCCTCGCGTGGCGTGCGCGCAAGCCACTGCCGGGGCTGCTCTCGCGCCTGTTGCAGCGGGCGTGGGTGCGCCTGCTGGCACCGGGCTTGCGCCTGTCGCTGACGGCCGCTGCCGTGGGCGCGGCCTGGCAGGCGCCGGTGCTGGCGGCCGCTCCCGCCGCCAACACCTTGCCCACGGGCTGGAGCGTGGTCAACGGCAATCTCGGTTTCAACCAGAACGGCAATACCCTCAACATCAACCAGGGCTCGCCCCAGGCCATCGCCCGTTTCGCGTCCTTCAGCATCGGCGCCGATGCAGCGGTCAACGTGGCCCAGCCGAGTGCATCGGCGGCCTTGCTGGCCAAGGTCAGCGGGGCCGACATCTCGCAGATCTACGGCAAGCTCTCGGCCAACGGCACGGTGGTGCTGTACAACCCCAATGGCGTGGTGATCGGCCCCAGCGGTACGGTAGACGCGGCACGCTTCATTGCGACCTCGCTGGCCATCAGTGACAGCGATTTCCTGGCCGGCAAGCTCAACTTCACCAGAGACGGCACGGCCGGTCTGGTGGATAACCAGGGCAAGATCAGTTCGGCAACGGGTGGCAGCGTGTACCTGATCGGCGGTAGCGTTTCCAACAGCGGACTCATCACCAGCCCGCAAGGCGAAGTCATCCTCGCGGCCGGCCAGACCGTCACCCTGGCCGATACGGCCACGCCGGGCGTGACCGTCAACATCACCGGCAGCGCCGGCGATGTCACCAACCTGGGCAGCATCACGGCCGAGGCGGGCCGCATCGGGGTGGCCGCCGGCCTCATCACCAACAGCGGCGTCATCAATGCTTCCAGCGTGGTGCGCGAGGGCGGGCGCATCTTCCTGCGGGCCTCGGGCAACCTGACCACGACCGCCACCTCCAGCATCGGCGCCGACGGGACCAAGGGCGGCAACATCACGCTCTATGCGCAAAACAAGGCGTTCATCGATGGCGATGTCTCGGCCCAGGGCGCTTCCGCGCAGGGTGGCTTCGTTGATACCTCGGGCCTGCAGCAGCTTGACGTGGTGAAGGTGCCCAAGGTCGGCGCGGGAGGCACCTGGCTGATCGATCCCTATGATCTGGAGGTGGTGCGCGATCCCCCGCAGCACAACGCTACCCTGGAGCCGGTCGCCTGCTCGACCGATTATGCGATCACCTCCACGGCCAATGGCTCGCAGATCCAGGCCCAGACCATTTCCAATCAGCTCAGCAACGGTACCAGCATCCAGCTGGTGACCGGCAGCGGCGGCAGCCAGGCAGGCAACATCACGGTCAGTGCCGACATCATCAAGAGCGGAGAGTCGGTCAGCACGCTCACGCTCAATGCCGCCAACAACATCAGCATCAACGCCAACATCACCGCCGTGGCAGGCAGCTTGAACCTGAACCTCAATACCGGTCTCGGCAACGCTAATACCTCGCACCTGAGCACCATCAGCAGCGGTGCCACCGTCACGCTCAACGGTGGCTATCTGGTCGCCCGCAATGGCTATACCGGCGGCTATGCCAATGGCTCGCTGGCGATCAATGGCACGCTCGACCTGGGCAATTCCGGCGGCTTGAGCGCTGGTCAGGTCGTCGTGGGCAGCGGCGGGCTGCTGCAGGCGTCCGGGGGTAGCGAGATCACTCTGCGCGGGCTGACCAACAATGGCACGGTGAGCCTGGGCGGCGATGGCTACAGCAGCGTGCGCATCGGTAGCGGGGGAATCCTCAACGATGGCAACATCAGCCTGAACGGCGCCGGGCGGCTGCGCTCACGCGGCAATGTCGTCAACACCGCCAACGGGCGCATCCTGGTGGGGTCCGGCGAGGAGTCATCTTTCCTCCTGTCCGGGTCGCGCGGCCTGAGCAACAACGGCACCATCACGCTGGCCAATGGCAGTCTGCGCTTCCGCAATATCGACAACAACGCCAATGCCACCATCACCGGCAATGGTGCGCTGAGGGCGAGCGGTACCTTCTACAACGCCGGTACGCTCTCGCCCGGTGGTGCTGGCGCAATCGGTGCACTCACCCTCAGCGGCGGCAAGTTCGAGCAGGCCGACAGCGGCAGGATCCTCATCGACATCGCTTCCGACGCCCAGGACGGCTATGACCGGGTGGTCTTCAATACCCGCTCCGTGACCCTGGGCGGCACGCTGGAGACGCATCTGCTCAATGCCTATAACTCTGCGGCACCGCTGGGGGTCTTCAGTTTTGCCAACGAACTGGGCAGCCACAACAATTTCCGTTACGTCACCGGTGACATCGTTAATGACGGCGGCACCGAAAAAATGGTCAAGACCATCTACAGCGATGGCTCCGTCAGCCTGGCCCTGCGTGGACCGGATACCTTCACGCTGGCCGCCACCCAGTCAGAAATCGGCTGGGGCGATTCGCGCAACTGGGTCAGCAACAGCAACACCGCGCTGCCGACCCGGATCGATACCGTCATCATCGGTTCCGGGCGCAGCCTGAGTCACCAGGACGGCGACGATGTGGTGGCCAACCTGATCGTCAACGAGGGGAGCAGCCTGTACCAGAATGGCGGCAGCCTGACCGTACGCAACAGTGCCACCGTCAATGGCTCGCTGAACGTCTGGAATGGCAGCCTCAGCGTGGGCAATTCCACCAGCATCGCCGGTAATGTCCGCGTCGGTGGCGGCAACCTCAGCCTGAACGGTACCACCGGCATCGACAACGGCGGCCAGCTCTGGCTCGGCACCGGTACCGTCACGCTCAACGGCACCAACAACGTGGAGGGCAGCATCCTGGTCGATGGGGGCGGTTCTCTGACCACCAACGGCACCACCAACATCAACGGATCGCTCAATGTGTCCTATGGCACGGTGACGATGAACGGCATCAACAACCTGGCCGGTCAGGTCGATGTCAGTGATGCGCTCACCCTCAATGGCACCAACAATGTGAGCGGCAGCGTGCTGGTCTCCTCCGGGACGATGGCCCTCAATGGCGACACCCGGGGTGCAGGCAGCATCAGCATCGGTAGCGAGGGCGGCGGCGGTGATGGTTGCGATGGCGGATGCAATGAAGAGAGTTTCAGGGTCATGCCACGCCTGACCAGTTCGTCGGGCAGCGTGACGATCAACAATGCGTCGCAGTCGGCGCTTTCGGTGGACCTGCTGCACGGCAGCCTGACCGTAGGCGGCAACGTGCGGCTGGGTAGCCTGGCGGTGGGTGACGACGGCCAGGTCACCGGCAATGTCGGCTCACGCCTGGTGGTGGCCGGCTCCTTCAGCCAGGGCAGCGGCAACATGACACTGGCCGATGCGGCGTTGGTGCAGGACAGCGGCAACCTGTCGGTAGGCAATATCAGCGCCGCCAACCTGCTGCTGCAAGCGCGCCAGGGCAACATCACCCAGAACGACCAGAGCAGCTTGCACGTAAGTTCGCAACTGATCGCCTCGGCCAGCCGCGGCATCACGCTCAACAGTTCGGCCAACCAGATCGCCGGGTTTGCCGCCAGCAACAGCGGCAGCGGCGACATCACGCTCGTCAACCGGCTCAACACCAGCGATGCAACGGCGGTAGCGGTCAATGGCGTAACGGCGGCCAATGGCAACATCAGCATCGACAATACCGGTGGCGTAGTGACTTCGGCCCTCGGCAGCAAGGCCGGCTTCCTCGGCAATCTGCCCCTGAGCGCCGAGGGCAGTACGTTGAATACTTCGGACCTGCTGGCATCGCTGGGGATCGATGCCAGTGGCCAGTTGAAGAGTACCAACGGTTCGATCAGCGTGGTCACGCATAGTCCGCTGACCATCGGCAGCGGTGGCGTCAATGCCTCGGGCACCATCACGCTCACCGCCAGTGCTTCTTCCGGCAGCAACGATACGCTGACCATCAACGGGGTGCTGGTGACCACCGGCGGCAACATTACCCTGTCGGCGGGGGATTCGATGACCATCAATGCCAACATCTCGACGGCGGCTCCTGGCGTGGCGCTGTTCTCGGTCGCCTCAGGACAGTTGATCGGCTATGCCCAGGGGGTGACCATTACCGATGCCAATGGCGTGCGCACGCCGGTGCTTGGCACCAGCAACGTTAGCAACCCGGTTAGTAACACGGTGAGCAACCCGGTCAACAACACGGTGAGCAATACAGTCAGCAATACGGTCAACAGCACGGTCGTTGCAGAGCCTAGCCAGACCGCCCAGGTGGTGCAGCAACAGCAGAACCAGCAGACCAAGAACCTGCAGGCCACGCTCAACAATGTGCAGGTGTCCGACAGTCCGGTGCAGCTGCAGGGCACCGTCAACGTAGTGCAGCAGACCGGCACGGGCAACCAGACCGTGGGGGGCACCACGGACCACTTCGGTGACGAGGGCGATAACCGCAAGCAGGTCAAGAAACCGCTGCCGATGTGTACCTGACCAACCGGATGATGTGAGCTCCATGAACTTCTTCAAATACAACCTGCCGGGGCCGCTGTGGCCGCACCGGGCGCTGGCCCTGGTACTGCTGTGGCTGCTGGCGGCCACCCCGGCCTTTGCCCAATCGCAGACGGTGGTGGGCCAGGTGACCCACCTGTCGGGTGTACTGAGCGTACGCCATGCCGATGGCGCGCGCATGGTCCTCTCGGTGAAATCGGCGATCCTGCAGGGCGACACCCTCATCACCGAGCGCGAAACCTATGCCCGCGTCAAGTTCATCGACAACGGCGAGATCGTGCTGCGGCCCGGCACCGAGGTGGCCGTGAGCAAATACCTCTATGACGAGAAAGAACCCAAGAACGATTCGGTAGCCATCGGCCTGGTCAAGGGCGGGTTGCGGGCGGTTACCGGTCTGGTCGGCAAGCGCAACCATGATGCCGTCAATTTCGATACGCCGACGGCCACCATCGGCATTCGCGGCACCCACTTCGGTGCCCTGTACTGCCAGGATGATTGCGCCAGCGTGCCCACGCCCAGCGGCCAGCCGCCGGCCAATGGCCTGCACGTCGACGTGGTGACCGGGGCCATCCAGGTTTCCAATCCGAGCGGAACGCAAGTCTACAGCGCCGGCCAGTTCGGTTTCGTCCCCGCGGCGAATCAGCCCCCGGTGATCGTGCCGGCGACCCAGGGCGTGACGGTGACCATGCCGCCGGCCATCAGCAGCAACGGCAACACCGGCACGCAGAAGATCGGCGCGGCCAAGCTGGATGCCTGCGTGACGCAGTAAGCCGGGTGGCGCTGACTGCTCAGAATTCCAGAACGGTGCCGGTCGCCAGCATGCGCGGCTGATGCGGGCCGCTGCCTGCCGCGATCTGTTCGGCGATCTCTTGCAGCTGTCCGGGTTTGGCGTGGGTGATCAAGACCTCGGGCCGGCCTTGCAGATGCTGCAGTTCTTCCAGCAGCAGGCTGGGGCACAGGTGCTTGGACAGCAGGGCGAGTTCGCGGTCGCGGTCGGCGAAGGCGGCTTCGATGATGAGATAGCGCAACTGCTCGATGCGATTGACCGCTTCCCACAGCGGTGGGCACAGACAGGTGTCGCCGCTGAAGGCCAGCGAGGCGCCGCTGGCGTGATTGCGTATCTGGTACCCGATGGCCGGCACGGTGTGCGCGGCGGGCAGCGGCGTGATGCTGCGCTGGCCGAGTTGCACCGCCTGGCCAAGCTCGACCGTGGCATAGCGCAGGAAGGGCTGTTCGGCATTCGGAATGAGGCTGAAGTCGGGCCAGATGTGCCAGTTGAAGATGTGCTTGCGGATGATCTCCAGCGTCGCTGCGCTGGCGTGCATGGTCAGCGGCGTGCTGCGCATGTCGCCCACGCTGTCGATCATCAGCGGCAGGCAGGCGATGTGATCCAGGTGCGCATGGGTGATGAAGACGTGATCGATCCGCGCCAGCCGCGCCAGCGGCAGGTCGCCCACGCCGGTACCGGCGTCGATCAGGATATCGTCATCGATGAGCAGAGAGGTGGTGCGCATGCCATTGCCACCGATGCCCCCGCTGCAGCCCAGGATTTCTACACGCATTGTGATTGCCGCTCATAGGTTGTGGCTTCCCGCGCCGTCCCCCAAGGTGCTGGCTGAAAAGGAAGCTTGTTGCAGTCCGGAAACCCTTGTTGGGACTGGCTTTGCGTACGATGTGGCAAGTTATGCAACACACCCGGATGTTAAGGGATTCGGCACCGCCGCGCAATCGCAGGATCAGCGACCGGTAGCGGTGCACAATGCGCCGGCGCGCCCCGGACAAGCGTAGAATTGGCGGTCAATTCCCCCCAAGTTCGCTGCAAGACAGCGTGCGTAATCGTCCTAGAATCACGACGATGCCGAAAAAGCATCGGCAAAAAGCATCAGCAAAAAGCATTCGTAAAAAAAGCGCGCCGGAGTTGCCGTGTCGCAATGACCGCGCCGTATCCATACGCCAACGCTTCAGGGAGCCGCATGTTGCAAGCCGTCCATCCAGCAGCCCATCACTGGCTGACCGCCCGGTACCTGCCTCACTGCCTCGGGAGGCTGGTGGCATGAGCGCTCCGGCAAACATGCATGAGCTGGCCCCCAGCACCGGCGAGCACCGCGACATCGCCTATCGGCTGGAGCGCCTGACCGACCTGTGCCGCGAGCTGGGCAGCAACCGCGACATCCCGCAGTTGCTGGAACATATCCTGCTGACGGCGCGCGATATCACCCGCGCCGATGGCGGCACGCTCTACCGCAGCACCGACAACGGCCAGGCCTTGCGCTTCGATATCTCGGTCAACCAGACGTTGAAGATGCACCAGGGTGGCAGCAGCGGCCAGGCCATCTCGATTCCCGACATCGCCCTGACCCTGCCCGATGGCCAGCCCAACCTGGCGGCGGTGGCGGCCTATGCGGCCAACACCCGGCATTCGGTCAATATCGCCGATGTCTACCAGGCCAGCGAATTCAATTTCAATGGCATGCGGCTCTTCGACGAGACCTACGGCTACCGTTCCCAGTCCATCCTGACCGTGCCCATGCACGATCATGAGGGCGAACTGGTGGGCGTGCTGCAGCTCATCAATGCCATCGACCCGGACAGCGGCAAGCCCGTCCCTTTCTCGCAGACCGATCAGCGCTTCATCGAGGCACTGGCCGCCCAGGCCGCCGTGGCGATGACCAACCAGCAGTTGATCGGGCGCCTGGAACACTTGTTCGAAAGCCTGATCAAGCTGATCAACATCGGCATCGGCGAGAAGTCTCCTCACACCGGCCGTCACTGCGAGCAGGTGCCGCAGCTGGCGATGATGCTGGCCGAGGCAGCGCACAACGCCACCGAAGGTCCGCTGGCCGATTTCCGCATGACCGACGCCGACCGCCGCGAACTGTGGCTGGCCGGGTTGCTGCACGATTGCGGCAAGATCGGCACGCCCACCCATATCGTCGAAAAGGCCACCAAGCTGGAAACCATCTTCGACCGCATCCATCTGGTCGATACCCGCTTCGAAGTCCTCAAGCGCGATGCCGAGATCCGCGTCCTGCAGGAAAAGCTGGCCCTGGGCGCGGCCCTCACGGCGGAAAAATCGGCCGAACTGGACGCCGCCCTGCAGGCCGAACTGTTGCAGATGGACGAGGAGCGCACCTTCCTGCGCAAGATCAACTATGGCAACGAAGGCATGCGCGCCGAAGACCAGCAGCGCGTGCTGGACATCGCCGAGCGCAGCTGGCGCGGCCCCGATGGCCAGGTGCGCAAGCTGCTGGACGAGGAAGAAGCGGGCAACCTGCGCATTCGCGCGGGCACCTTGAATGATGCCGAGCGCGCCATCATCAACAACCACATCGTCATCACCATCCGCATGCTGGAGTCGCTGCCCTGGCCCAGGCAGCTTGCGCGCGTGCCCGAATTTGCCGGCGGCCACCATGAGCGCATGGATGGCAAGGGCTACCCCAAGGGACTGACGGGGGAGCAGATGTCGGTGCAGGCGCGCATCATGGCGGTGGCCGACATCTTCGAGGCGGTGACGGCGGCCGACCGGCCCTACAAGCGCGGCAACACGCTCAACGAGGCGGTGGAAATCCTGGCCGGCTTCAAGGCGCGCAACCATATCGATCCCGATCTGTTCGACCTGTTCGTGCGCGAACGCATCTATGAAAAGTATGCTGCGCAATTCATGCATCCCAGCCAGATCGACGAGGTTGACCTCTCGCGCATCCCCGGCCACGGCGGTTGAAAGCACAACGGCCGGGCCAAGCTGGGTTATGCTGATGGTTTCATAAAGTCCGTCATTGAAGAGCTGTCGCGCCGCGCGACGGCGCATCGAGGAAAAGCAACACGTGTCCCAGGCAGTAACCCGATCTTCCGCTCCCGCCCGCCCACCCGCCAGTTTCCTGCGCCGTCATTGGCGCGGGGATTATTCACTGGGGCGTTCCTACTGGTTGCATACGGTCCTGCTGACCTCGCTGGTGCCGGCGTTGGCCATCTCCGTCCTGGCCCGCCTGACCAACGACATGCCGGCACGCTATGGCATGGCCGGGGTGCTGGGCATCGCTGCATTCAGCTACCTGGCTTGGACCTGGGGCGTGTGCGGATGCTGGCGCTCGGCCAGCAAGCACGTGGCACGCGGCGGGCGGCGCTGGGCCGAGGTGGTGGTCAAGTTCCTCATCGTCTGTGGCGTCATCAGCATGGTCACCAGCACCTGGCGCGCGGCTTATTCGGTACGTGAACAATTGGACATCGCGCTGGGCAAGCAGCTGGGCCCGCCCGTGGTGTACCAGGTCCGGGTGGATGGCAAATCGGTGCTGCTGCAAGGCGGGATGAACGATGGTGCCGCCGACGGCCTGGATGCCATTCTCCGGCAGCATCCCGGCGTGCGCACCGTGGTGCTGTATTCGGCCGGTGGCTGGGTGCGCGAGGGCAAGCTGGTGGGCGACGTGATCCGCCGCCACCGGCTCAATACCTATGTGGAGCAGGAGTGCTCGTCCTCTTGCACGCTGGCCTTCCTGGCCGGGCGTGACCGCGCCATGGACCCGCGCGCGCACATCGGTTTCCATACGCTCTACACGGTCGGGGGCGATGACCGCATCAACAAGAGTTTCGACCGCAAGCTGACCTTCGACACCTATGGCAAGCTGGGCCTGCCGCATGATTTCATCGAACGCATCGCCGACACGCCGGCCGCGCAGAGCTGGTATCCCGAGCTGGGCCAGCTGTTGCAGGCGGGCGTACTGACCCGCCTGGCGCCAGGCGGCGAGACTGCGCAGATCGCTACCATCGCCACCTCGCGCGATGTGCTGGAAGCCGAATTCAAGAAGGGCGCGCTGTTCGACATCATGGCGCGCTATCATCCGGCCGCCTTCGCCCGCACCATCGACCTGGCCTGGGCCAAGGTGCAGGCACATGCGTCGGATGCCGAGATCCTGGCCGTAGGCCGCGAGCAGGTCGGGCTGCTGAGCCGGCGCCTGTTGCCGATTGCCTCGGATGAATCGCTGGCCGAGTTCCAGCAGTTGCTGCTGGATGAAGCCGTGGCGCTGCGCGGCATCAGTGCGGCGGCCTGCACCGAACTGATCTATCCGCGCTCGCGCGCCGATGCGGCGGCCGGGCGGGAGGCTCCGCAATCGGTGCTGCCGCAGGAATTCGCCAACCGCGAACAACAGATGACACAGCGCCTGCTGCGCGATGCCGATCCCGCCAACGCCAGCCGCTACAGCCTGGCCGAGCGCACCCGTGTCATCCGCAAGGCGCTGGCCCCGCTGACTCAGGAGCAGCTCAAACTGCTGTCCTCGCCGCTGCGCCGCCAGGCCGACCCCGATGCGACCTGTGACGCTTCCATTGCCTACCTGCAGGCGGTCAACGAGTTACCCCCCGGGGATAAGCGCATGGCCCTGCGGGTGTTGTATTCCCGTCCCTAGAAACGACCACCCGGAGGCGCCCATGCTGCATTGCGGTAAAATGTCGTCTTCACCTCATGCCAGTCGCGCAACCTGCCGCGCGTGACCTGTCGGCGTGTCTCTCCTGATCTATCGCTTTTCCCGCAGCGTACCTGGGTGCGCCTGCTGATTTCCTGCCCATGACGACCATCGCCACTTCTCCTTCGCGCCTGCGCGACCTGCGCCAGAACGTACTGGCCGGCCTCACCACTTCCTTTGCGCTGGTGCCCGAATGCATCGCCTTTGCGCTGGTGGCGCAGTTGAACCCGCTCATGGGCCTGTATGGCGCTTTCTTCATCTGCACCCTCACCGCACTCTTCGGCGGCCGGCCCGGCATGATTTCCGGGGCCGCCGGGTCGATGGCGGTGGTGATCGTGGCGCTGGTGGTACAGCATGGTGAACAATATTTCCTGGCCACGGTGGTGCTCTCCGGTCTGATCATGCTGGCCTTCGGCGCGCTGCGCCTGGGCAAGCTGGTGCGCATGGTGCCGCATCCGGTGATGCTGGGCTTCGTCAATGGCCTGGCCATCGTGATCGCCTGGTCGCAGCTGGAACATTTCCGTGTCGCCAGTGCTGCCGGAGCGCAATGGCTGGAGGGCCCGGCGCTGTTCATCATGATCGGCCTGACCCTGGCTACCATGCTGATCGTCTGGCTGCTGCCACGCGTGACCAGGGCGATTCCTCCGGCCCTGGCGGCCATTCTCGGGGTCGGCCTGCTGACTTATGCCAGCGGCTTGCACACCCGCACGCTGGGCGACATGGCGCAGATTGCCGGCGGCCTGCCATCGCTGCACTGGCCGGCCGTGCCGATGAACCTGGAGACGCTGCGCATCATCGGTCCCTATGCAGTGCTGATGGCCATCGTCGGTCTGCTGGAAACCCTGCTGACCTTCAACCTCACCGATGAGATCACCGCCAGCCGGGGCCAGCCCAATCGGGAATGCCTGGCGCTGGGGGCGGCCAACATCGTCTCGGGGCTGTTCGGCGGCATGGGTGGCTGCGCCATGATCGGCCAGACCATGATCAACCTGGGCTCGGGCGGCCGGTCGCGCCTCTCGGGCGTGGTGGCGGGGGCGATGATCCTGCTCTTCATCCTGTTCCTGTCGCCGGCCATCGAGCGTATCCCGCTGGCAGCGCTGGCCGGTGTCATGTTCGTGGTGGCGCAGGAAACCTTCGCCTGGGGTTCCTTGCGCGTGCTGGGCAAGGTGCCGCGCAGCGATGCCCTGGTCATCGTCGCGGTGACCATCATCACGGTCCTGACCGATCTGGCCGTGGCGGTGTTGTGCGGCATCGTCATCGCCGCGCTGAACTTCGCCTGGCAGCATGCCCGCGAAGTGCGCGCCGAGCGGCGCGACGAGGCCGATGGCAGCCGCACCTATGTGCCGCATGGGACGCTGTTCTTTGCGTCCACCACGCACTTCCTCGACTTGTTCGATCCCGCTGGCGATCCGCAGCAGGTCACTCTGGATTGCCGTCATCTGCGCCTGGCCGACCACTCCGCCATCGCCGCCGTCCAGACCCTGGCCGAGCGCTACGTGCGCGCGGGCAAGCAGTTGCGTGTGGTGGCCTTGTCGCAGCGCTGCAGCCAGTTGCTGGAGCGCGCGGGCTCGCCGCAGGGGGCGTAAAAAAGCCCGCCAGCGCATCGGGAGATAGCGCGGGGCGGGCCAAAGTACCACGGGAAAATCGTCAATCGTGTTGCATGACCGGCCCGCATCGCAGGATGCGGGCCGGTTTTGCATGGGCATCAGAGACCGAGGAAGTCCAGCTTGCCCAGCTTCACGCCCTGGTTGCGCAGGATGGCGTAGGCCGTGGTGACGTGGAACAGGAAGTTGGGCAGGCCGAAGCTGGTCAGGTATTGCTGTGCCGTCATGGTGCGTTCCTCGCCGCGCAGCTTCATGATCACCGGGCGCTCTTCCTGACCATTGATGGCATCAGCCGGGATCGCTTCCAGGAAGACGATGGTCTTGTTGATGCGCGCCTGCAATTCGTCGAAGCTGGCTTCTTCATCCGCGAAGACCGGCGCGGTCACGCCCGACAGGCGGCTGGCCGTGGCCTTGGCGGTATCGCTGGCGCGCTGGATCTGGCCGGTCAGCGGGAACATGTCTTCGTACAGGCGCGCCCCCAGCAATTGCTGGGGATCCAGCCGGCGTTCTTCGGCATGTTGCTCGGCCTTCTCCAGTAACGTAGACAAGGTGTTGAGACTGTGGATCAGCATCGGGATGCTGACCTGATACAAGTTGATGGACATGGCGGTTTTCTGTTTAAGTAGGGTGAACGGGAGGATGGGGCATCAGCGCTCCGACAGCAGGTATGCAGTCAGAGCGCTGACATCTTACTTGGCCGACGATAATTGCGTGTCCGGTCCACCCCATCCGCCGCCCAGTGCACGGATCAGGTTGACGGTGGAGCGGGCGCGCTCGCCATCGAGCGTGACCGAGGCGCGCCGGGTTTGCAGCACGGTGCGGTCGGCGTCGATGACGTTGAAGAAGCTCACCTCACCCTCGCGATACTGCGTGTGCGAGAGCTTGGCCGCGCGTGCGGAAGCGGCCACGGCTTCATCCTGGGCGCGGTTCTGGTCGTCCAGGATGCGCAGGTTGGCCAGGTTGTCTTCCACTTCGCGGAAGGCGTTCAAGACCGTGCCGCGATAGGTCGCCACCTGTTCTTCATAGCTGGCGCGCGCACGATCCACACCGGCCTGCCGGCGTCCGCCATCCAACAGCGGCATCGACAGCGCCGTGCCCACCAGCGGGCCCAGCAGGAAGGTACGGCTGGACCAGTTGAACAGATCCCCCAGTTGCGCCGACTCATACCCCAGGCCACCGGTCAGGTTCAGGGCCGGGAAGAAGGCCGACTTGGCCACGCCCACGCGCGCATTGGCGGCGGCCATGGCGCGTTCGGCAGCGGCGATGTCGGGGCGGCGCTCCAGCAGCGTCGAGGGCAGCCCGGCCGGAATGGAGACCTTCAGGCGCGTAAGCGGTTGCGGCGGCAGCG